>DKIB01000047.1:8987-13613 GCA_002454015.1 Proteobacteria bacterium UBA6729 | reverse complement strand
AGAATGAACCGTCGAAGTCAGGAGTGCAGCCTTGCTTACGCAGTTTCTGGCAGGTTTCAATCTTGTGCAGTCGCTGCAGCGCCTCAGGTGGGGCATCGCTGATACGCCACTTGCGGTAAAATGGTGCGGGCAGGCGTTTGATCTGCATGGGTCAGGTCCTCCTTATGTTTCGCGAAAAACACAGGGTACCTGACCTTGCCGTGGCGGTGCCCCTTTCGGGGTACCGTCGCGGTTCTTTGCTCTACAGTTCGGGCTTGGCTTTCCTGCAGCCCAAAACCGTGACCCCACAGCGACTCTGCTCTGATTATGCCCCCCTGCGGGGGTGGTTCCGGGCGCGGTCGGCGGGGGCCGGAACAGTCTCACATGTATCTGGACCCGCACACGGCCTGCCGGGACGGGTCCGGGGTCTGCTTTCCCGTATGCGCCTTTCTCCTGTTAGACTATGGCAGGCAATTCGCTCATGAGGATATATACACATGGTTGAGGAAGGTTCTGTTTACCCATTGCTGGAGCAACTGGACGGGCCGGAGGATTTGCGTCGCCTGCCTGAGCGGCAGCTCCCCGCCTTGGCGACCGAATTGCGGGGGTTTTTGCTGGAGACAGTCAGTCAGAGCGGTGGGCATTTTGCCGCCAGTCTGGGGGCCACGGAGATTACCATCGCGTTGCATTACCTGTACGATACGCCTACGGACCGGCTGGTATGGGATGTCGGTCATCAGGCTTATATACACAAGGTTCTGACCGGTCGACGCAGCCGCCTGCATACCATCCGCAAGTGGGGCGGACTGGCACCCTTTCCAAAGCGGGCAGAGAGCAAGCATGATACCTTTGGGGTAGGGCATTCCAGTACCTCCATCAGTGCTGCCCTGGGCATGGCCATCGCTGCACAGCATGGCGGGCTCCCCGGGCGGGTAGTCGCGGTGATCGGCGATGGGGGCTTGACTGCCGGCATGGCCTTTGAGGCCCTGAATCATGCTGGTGCCCTGCGCGCAGATGTGCTGGTGGTGCTGAACGATAACGATATGTCCATTTCGCCGAATGTGGGTGCCATCTCCATGCGCTTTGCCCGGATTCTCGCCGGGAAGGTCTACACTACGGTACGGGAGGGCAGCAAGAAGGCGCTTGCTACCATGCCGAGTGTCTGGGAGCTGGCGCGGCGCACCGAGGAGCACATCAAGGGGTTAATCATGCCGGGGACCCTGTTTGAGGAGTTTGGCTTCAATTATTTTGGGCCCATAGACGGGCATGATCTGCCGGTCCTGCTGACCACCCTGCGCAACCTCCGTGATCTGCCGGGGCCCAGATTGTTGCATATCATCACCCGCAAGGGCAAGGGCTATGAGCGTGCCGAGGAGGACCCGGTCAAGTATCATGGCGTAACACCATTTGACCCGGCGGCGGGCATCCAGTCGAGCAGCCAGCCGACTCCACCAACCTACAGTCAGGTGTTTGGCAACTGGATTTGTGATATGGCGGCACGCGACAAGCGTCTGGTGGCCGTCACACCGGCTATGCGCGAGGGTTCAGGGCTGGTGGATTTCTGCAAACGCTTTCCCGAACGTTACTTTGATGTGGGTATCGCAGAGCAACACAGTGTCACGGTGGCTGCCGGGATGGCCTGTGATGGCCTCAAGCCGGTGGTGGCGATTTATTCCACCTTTCTACAGCGGGCCTATGACCAGCTGGTGCATGATGTGGTCAACCAGCAGCTGCCGGTACTGTTTGCTATTGATCGGGCCGGGCTGGTGGGTGCCGATGGGCCTACTCACAACGGTTGCTACGACTTGGGCTATCTGCGTAGCCTGCCCGGACTGGTGGTGATGGCCCCTGCAGACGAGAACGAGTGTCGGCAGATGTTGTATACCGGCTACCAGCTGAATGGTCCGGCGGCGGTACGTTATCCGCGTGGTGCCGGGATGGGGGTTGCCGTCAATATCGGCATGAAGGCCCTGGAGATTGGCCGTGGTGAACTGCGTCGCCAGGGCCAGGATATCGCCATCCTCGCCTTTGGATCCATGGTTGCGATTGCTGAGCAGGTGGGTGCGGAACTGGATACCACCGTGGTCAACATGCGTTTTATCAAGCCCATTGACGCACAGTTGATCTGTGAACTGGCTGCTGCATATACGCTGCTGGTGACCATAGAAGAGAATATGGTGATGGGTGGGGCGGGTAGTGCCGTTAATGAGGTGTTGGCGGCAACAGGTGGGCAGTCGGGTATGTCGTCACTACCGGCACTCAACTATGGTTTGCCGGATCGGCTGATCGAGCATGGCAGCCGTGATGATATGTTGCGTGATGCAGGACTGACTGCGGAGGCATTCACCGATTTTATCTGCGCTCATCCACGATACGTGCGACGGAGGGCCTCTGACTGTGGCTGATTCCGGGGAATTCAAACGCGCTGCACTGCATTACCACTCGCATCCTGTGCCGGGCAAACTTGAGATCGTCGCCACCAAACCACTCGCAACCCAGCATGATCTGTCGTTGGCCTACTCGCCCGGGGTGGCGGCAGCCTGCGAGGCCATTGCCGCGGATTCCGCCCGGGCAGCCGACTATACCACTCGCTCAAACCTGGTGGCGGTAGTGAGCAATGGTACGGCCGTGCTCGGCCTGGGTGATATCGGACCGTTGGCAGCCAAGCCGGTGATGGAAGGCAAGGCGGTACTGTTCAAAAAATTTGCTGGTATTGATGCATTTGATATTGAGATTAACGAGCGCGACCCACATCGTCTCGCCGCGATCATTGCCAGCCTGGAGCCCACCTTCGGGGGCATCAATCTGGAAGACATCTCTGCTCCATCGTGTTTTATTCTCGAAGAGGAGCTCGGGCAACGGGTCAACATACCAGTACTGCACGATGACCAGCATGGTACCGCGATCATCGTTGCGGCTGCGGTGCGTAATGCCCTGCAGTTGGTAGACAAGGAGCTGGCCAGTGTGCGCCTGGTGGCATCCGGGGCGGGTGCTGCGGCCATCGCCTGTCTGGAGCTGTTGGTGGGCATGGGTCTGCCCCGGCAAAACATCATTGTTACGGATCGTCAGGGGGTAGTCCACACGGGGCGCGATACAGAGATGGATCCATGGAAGCGGCGCTATGCAATTGATACTGCAGCACGCACCCTGGATGAGGTCATCGCCGATGCAGATGTCTTTCTGGGGCTGTCGGCGCCCGGGGTGTTGAGTGCTGCGATGGTGCGAAAAATGGCCGGCCGACCGATCATCATGGCCCTGGCCAACCCGGAACCCGAGATTCGCCCGGAGCAGGTGCGTGAGGCGTGTCCGGAGGCGATCATCGCGACCGGCCGTTCTGACTATCCCAATCAGGTCAACAATGTGCTGTGCTTCCCGTTTATCTTTCGGGGGGCACTGGATACCGGCGCTACGACTATTACCCTGGAGATGAAACTTGCCTGCGTAGAGGCCCTGGCGGAACTGGCTCGTGCCGAGCCCTCTGATGTGGTGGCGCGCAGTTACGGTGGCAACATGGGCAGATTTGGTCCGGATTATTTGCTGCCGCGACCGTTTGATCCACGCCTCCTCTGCACATTGGCTCCGGCAGTGGCACGTGCTGCCATGGCAAGTGGAGTGGCAACGCGACCACTGGAAGATCTTGATGCTTATCAGGCCCGGCTGTCCGGTTTCGTGTTCAAATCCGGCTTCCTGATGAAGCCGTTGTTTGATCGTGCCCGGGAGCGGCGCAAGCGACTGGTGTTTGCAGAAGGTGAGAGCAATCGTGTGTTGCAGGCCGCGCAGCAACTCGTGGACGGAGAATTGGCCGAGGTTATTCTGGTAGGGCGTGAGGATGCAATCCGCCAGAACATTGATGTGCTGGGACTGCGTATCCGCCCGGGGCAGGATATTGAGGTGGTTGATCTTTCCCGTGCTGATGAGGCCGCCCGGGCAGAGCGCTACGGGGCCTTGCAACACCAGCTGCGTGGCCGTCAGGGGCTTTCTCCGATTGAATCCGACTGGTTGCCGCGGGTTGATACAACCGTTGCTGCTGCATTGCTGCTGGCCTCCGCAGAGGCGGATGCCATGTTGTGTGGTGTGGTTGGGCGCTATGCCTGGCACCTGGAGCGGGTGCGCGCCATTGTGGGTCTTGCCCCGGGGGTGCAACAGTTGTCAGCCATGGAGGTGCTGGTACTGCCGAGTGGCACCTTCTTTATCTGCGATACCCACGTCAGTTCTGAACCGAATGCTGCAGAACTGGCCGAGACCGTCCTGATGGCGGCTGACAAGGTGCGCCGCTTTGGGATCACGCCTCGTGTTGCGCTGGTATCCCAGTCCAACTTTGGCACCCGTGATGATGACCGGGTGCGGTGTATGCGCGATGCATTGACACGGGTCCGCGAGGCCGACCCTGAACTGGAAGTTGATGGCGAGATGCATACGGACGCTGCGCTGTCAGCGCAGGTTCGTGCCCGGGCCTTGTCTTCCTCATCACTCAAGGGTCAGGCCAATCTGCTGGTTATGCCCAATGTTGATGCCGCGCATATTGCCTACAACCTGCTGCGCATGTTGGGTGGAGGCGTCAATGTTGGACCGATACTGATGGGCACCGCCCGGCCCTGCCACGTGTTGACCTACGCCGTTACCGTGCGTGGTCTGGTCAACATGGCG
>DKIB01000047.1:863-8973 GCA_002454015.1 Proteobacteria bacterium UBA6729 | reverse complement strand
TACTGAGGCCCAACACCACCAATCAGACTGAGGGACGCACAGGATGCGCCCGGCTCCGCCTCGTGCAGGGCCTGTGCTCCGGCTGTCCGGCCTGTTACAGTGCCCTGCCACGTCCCGGTGGGTAATACCAGCCTGCTGAGCCGATTACGGCGGCCTCGCCAATGTTGCAACCGGCAGGGCTACCGGGTCGGCAGCCTGCCAGCCGGGTTTACGATGCTCGGCGGTGATCGTGGTATAGAGGCCACCACGTACATTGAAGTGGGCGGTGAGGCGCATGAAACGTGGTTGCAGGACCGCTGCCAGGTCATTGAGAAAGCGGTTGGTGACGGCCTCATGGAAGAATCCATGATTGCGATAGGACCAGGTGTAGAACTTGAGCGATTTGAATTCAACGCAGAGGGCATCCGGCACATATACCAGCTCCAGCTCAGCAAAATCCGGTTGGCCCGTACATGGACACAGGCAGGTGAACTCCGGGATGCGGATGTGCAGTACATAGTCGCGGTCCGACTGCGGGTTGGGGACGGTATCAAGCAGCTGTGGCGAGGGTTCCTGTGGCTCGGGGGCGGCAGACATGGGCTCGATCATAGCACGAGTCGTTGTCCCGGCGGAGGGGCGTTGCTACGGAGTGCCCGGCGTAACAGGGCGTGGTCGTGTGCCCCCAGCCAGTACACCGGGGGGTGGTACTCCTGTGCTGCCCACAACCCCGGAAAGTATGCATCCACCAGGTCTGCAGGCGTACGCTGTGCGGGTTGGGGGCGCTTGATCAGGAGCAGGCAGGCAGCCCCGAGCTGTGTGGCAAGGCGCAGCGCCAAGCTGTCCGCACTGATGCTCCAGTTGCGTGGCAGATCTGTCCAGGCAGGTGTCATTTTCACAGGAGACCACAGGGGCACCTGTTTGCGACGCAGCACCTGTCGCAGTGCTCCGGGTGTGGCAATCTGCTTCAGGCCAGCACCCTGGCGTGCCAGCAACGCACCATAGCGTCGCATGGCGTTCAGGGCCAGCCCATGTGCGGTGGTGTCCGAATGCTGTTGTGCGCGTTGCACAGCCCGGATGCGGTTGGCATACACCCCGCCCCCGGGAACGATGACGATGCGACCGCCGCCCTGGCGCAGCGCCCGCAGCCAGGTGATCAGCACCGCCTGACGCATCAGGCTGCCGCCCAGTTTGACTACCCAGATCATGCCGGGGCTGTTGCGAACATGTTCAGGAAGGCGGCTGCCTTGTCCAGAATCTCGCGATATTCTGCCTCTGGCGTGGAGTCCGCCACCAGTCCGCCACCAGCCCACAGGTACAGGTGCCCATCCTCCTGTACCAACGTGCGGATGGCGATGTTACTGTCCAGTTCACCGTCGTAGCCCAGGCGTATGAATGAACCGCAGTAGACATTGCGTCGGCAGGTCTCCAACGCCTCAATAATCTGCATGGCACGTCGCTTTGGAGCGCCGGTGACAGACCCCCCCGGGAAGCATCCGCGCAGCAGGTCCAGGGCATCCCGGTCGGGTGCGAGCTCGCCGGTTATGCGACTCACCAGATGATGCACAGTGGCAAAACTCTGCAGTTCATACAGAGTGGGTACGGTGATGCTGCCCGGTCTGCAGGTCTTGCCCAGATCGTTGCGCAACAGATCCACGATCATGAGATTCTCGGCCTGATCCTTGTGGCTGTGTTGCAGTTCTTGCGCCATGGCCTGATCCTGAACAGGGTCTGCGCTGCGCGGTCGGGTGCCTTTGATCGGACAGGTTTCAACCTGGCGGCCCTGTACCCTCAAGAAGCGTTCCGGAGAGCAGCATAACACCGCCCCGGCGGGCAGGCGCATGAAGGCCGAGTGTGGCGCGGGGTGCAACTGTCTCAATCGCGTGTACAGTACCCAGGGGTCAGCATCACAGGCGCAGTAAAAACGCACGGCCAGATTGGCCTGATAGCAATCCCCATCATGGATGTGGCGGCGGATGCGCGCAAAGGACTGGCGATAGTGTGCCGGGCTCATCTCGGGCTGAAACGGGCGGTAAGACGTGTGCAGTGGTGCGGGTTCCGGTGTAACCCCATCCGGGATATCAGCCGCCTGGTACAGCCGTTGTCGCAGGGTATCGGGCAGTGCCGCGTTCTGCACCAGCAATTGGCAGCGCCGGGCCGGGTGGTCAGTTACCAGGGCCCAGTCATAGATGCCTACGGCGGCTTCCGGCAGTCTCAACTCTACAGGCAGTCGGGGGTTGATCGATTCGGTGTAGCGCCCCAGGTCGTAGCCCAGATAGCCCAGTGCTCCGCCCGGGAAGTGGCTCTCGGCCATCGATTCCCTGCCGGTCTGCCGCAGTGCCCTGCGCAATAGTGCAAAGGGGTCACTATCCTGATCCGTGAGGTGGCCTGCCGCATCGGTCAGGCGGTGCTCGCCATCCATGGACAGCAGGCGCAGGCGCGGCGCACATGCCATCACATCTATGCCCGTGCCGGCACTGTCAAGATAGAGGCTCCAGGGCTCGGCGGCCATGGTCGCAAACAGTACAGTCGTGTCGCGATGATAGGGCAGGGTTTCAATCTTGAGCGTCATCGTTGCTGTGTAGCGGTCTCAGCAGCTGATCCGCTACTGTTCCCGAGTTGTTGGCAGGCGATGTGTGCCAGCGCCAGGGCACTGGCACTGGTGCCGGCCTGTTGTCGCAGGGCCAGCGGTGGGTGCAGCAGTTCAGCTATGTGGATGCAGACCATTCCCAGGCGGGCGGCCAGCCGTGCTGACAGAAATGCGCCGGCACCCGCAGCCACCAGGGCGGTGCCATGCAGTTCCGGGTGCCGCGACAGCAGGCGCGCTGCGGCAGCATGCAGCTGTTGCAGCTGACGTTCCTCCAGATAGCCTGCCACGGCTTGCCACTCCTGTAATGCTGTTGCTGTAGCCCCTGCCAGATCCGTCCCGGCCATGCGGGCCAGACGTCTGGCACTGTCTGTGCGTTCCCGGCCTGCTCCATCAGCGGTGTGGAGTACATCCTGATGGGCCTGCAACCGACCCAGCAGCCGATAGACATCTGCCATGTCGGCGAAACGTTCCGGTATCACGGGTTGCCATGTCCCACGCCAGGGCAGGGCAGTCGCAATGGTGTACACCGGGGTGCGTACCACGCCACTGTAGAGCAGTTCGCCATGTTGCATCCGCTCCAGATCACTGCCGCCCTGCGCCAGTCCCTCGCCATTGTGGAAGGGCAGCAGATCAGTAGTGGTACTGCCGATGTCGAGCAGCATACCACTGTCCAGCCGTGCGGCAGTATATTGCAAAGTGGCATGCCAGTTGGCAGAGGCTGCACACAGGGGGTCAGCCCGTACCGCCGCGGTGCTCAGCAGGCCGACAGGGCTGTAGAAGTATAGTGGTGCCGGAGCAAACTGCGTCTCCAGCAAATTTACCAACTGTTGTACGCCGTGTCTGCGGCTCTCAAAGCAGTCAGCCAGTTCTGCGGTCATGGTGACTACATGTTGCAGAGGATATTCACGCAGTGTTTTACAGGCCCGGGCCAGTGCCTGTTCCAGGTGGTGGAGCCCCTGCCAGATCGGTGTGGGCCACTGCGCCACCATCAAGGTTCCGCCCCGGGCGGTCAGGACCGCCAACTTGAGGTGCGCACCGCCGATATCCCAGGCGGCCAAGTGTGTAGTGTCCGTCCCCCGCGTCATGGGGTTGATCGCAGTCGGCACAGCAGTGGCTGTACAGCCGTTACAGCAAGGCTATAATCCCGGATCGCATGTGCTCCCATCATCAGTATTGCCCGTCATGCACCTGATTCCGGCTGTGGACCTGCGTAGTGGTCAGGTCGTACAGGCAGGGGCTGGCCCCCGTCATGGTTACCCATTGTTGCGCTCACGCCTGTGCGCCTCCGCAGAGCCTGTTGCCGTGGTGGGGGCACTGCTGCGCCTGTATGCATTCCCGATCATCTATCTGGCCGATCTGGATGCCTTGCAGGGCCGGACGGCGGTACTGGACCCGGTGCTGCTTGCCAGACGCTTCCCGTGTACTGCCTTCTGGCTGGATGCCGGACAGCACGGTTTGGGTGCCGTGCGACAGAGGTGGCACAACCTGTGCCCGGTTTATGGCAGCGAGACCGGCATGGGCCCGCGTGAGCTGGGAGCATTGCCACACGCTGCCATTCTGTCGCTGGATTTTCGCAATGATCGGTTTATGGGAGACCGCGCCCTGCTGGCGACCCCGGGACGTTGGCCTCCGCGAGTGATATTGATGGATCTGGACCGTACCGGCCGGGCGCGAGGCCCGAATCGGCAACGTGCAGCCCGGCTGCGTCGCGCCTGCGGACCCTCGCGAAGGTTGTATGTAGCCGGTGGGGTACGGCATTCCGGGGATCTGCGCAACCTGGCCGCCCTGGGTGTAGACGGGGCGCTTTGCGCCACAGCACTGCACGCGGGCCGGTTGCCGGCAAGCCTGCTGCACCGCCTTGCCGAATGCAGCCAGCGCCGTCCGTTGTGCAGGATCAGGGGTGGAAGCCTCCCCGCAGTTGGTGGCAACCACGGGGAGGCAAAGCCGTGCCTCAGGAGGCGGCGAAGGGGTGCCCCTCGCTGTTCCGGCGACTCAGCACATCTGCAGCAGAAGGCTTGCGCGCCACGGCATTCTTGAGTGCCTGCTTGGTGGCCTCATGGTTGTACTGCTGGATCTTCGCCTTATCCTCTGCCTGCCAGTGAATGAACACCCCCACACAGACGAACAGGTCGTCAGCCTCGGCAGCCGGGACGGTGCCATCCTCCACGCAGTCCATGATTGCCATGGCCACGGCGCGCTGGGCCGGGCCAAACATCTGTAATGCCTGTGTTGCCCCCTTGATGGTGACCTTGTTGAACATCACCGTGTGCGGGCGGGCAGGCAGATTGGGTGCCGCGAGCGCAAGCAGGCTGGTGAAGCCGTCCTTGTTGTTGGTCAATGCATTGCAGAAAGCCGTCTCTGCAGCACTGCCCCGCGGACCGATAAGCAGATCAATGTGGGCCACTTCATTGCCGTCTCCGACCAGCGCCTCGCCGACCAGAACTCTGTCGATTGTTGTCATTGGAAATTCCTCCGTTACTCACTCTTCTTCATGGCCTGTTTACGGCCACCATTATCTGGAAGCGTACTCCGGGTTGCACACCCGGTCCGTTGCTGCGGCTCCCACAATCGGCAGGCCAACAAGTCGGCAGGCCAACAGCGAGGCCGCTGTCAGGTCAGCTGTAGTGCCGGGGTTAATGCCGTCACGTTTCAGCCTTCCGTCCAACTCGGCCAAGTGCCCGGAGCAGGCCTCCCAGCCGTGCTCCAGTTCCCTCTGCAGTACGCCCGCCTCCCCTTGTAGCCAGACTGCCGTACGCCGATTATGGCGCCGCTGCACGTGACTGTCCGGGAAGGCGGCCAGGAAGTCAATATAGCACGCCACCCCCCCCCAAGCCAACCGCTGCGCTGCCGACCGGCCTGCCGGGCCGTTCCAGGTGCGGGTATGGTGCAGCAGTCGGGGCACGCCCAGATCGAAGATATCTGCACCGACACTGACATATTGCCGGGCAATGCGGTCCCGCTGCCGGGCGTGGTGCATGGCAGCCAGCAGCAGTGCCCCGGGGGGGGCAGTCCGTACGTCGTAGCGCAGGCTGGTCCCCAAACCACCGGGTGCAGCCTCCCGGATGGCGGCAAAGATCTGCTCGCCGTCTGCCGGGTCCAGTCCAGCCAGAACCTGTCCCAGTGCCACGCGCAGCGCACGCAGGCCCCCGACCCCGCAGGTGCGCTCCGCCGCTGCCACCAGCGGCGCAAACAGCAGCAGCATACCCAGATTGGTATTGCAGCCGACCGCCTCCCCGGTCAGGCGCCGGGCTTGATAGATGCGCTCGCCTACGGGCAGCCCCGCCGCCGCAATGACCGCGCTGCAGGCCTCGGCACTGCGCTCAAATTCCGCAAAACTCATCCCGTGCCCGGGTGAGTCCGGGCTGACGTTGCCGGGCTTCGGGGCTCGGGCTTCATCCAGAAAACATCGGTACACCAGTTCCTCCATTCTGCTGGTCCGGCGGGTCTGTGCAGTGCTCATGTGCCCACCGCCATGCGCTGTCCTGCCAGTTGCGAGGCGATCAGTGCGGCAATATCCACGCGGGTCAGCGCCTGCAGGCCGCGCCATGCCGGGATGCCGTTTACCTCCAGTACCCAGAGTTGCCCGCTCGCATCCGGCAGCAAATCCACGCCGGCGTAGTCCGCCCCTACTGCCCGGGACGCAGCTTCTGCCAGCCGTACCAGCGCGGGCTCCAGCCGGGCGGGGGTGCAGCGTGCGCCCTGTGCCCGGTTTGTGACCCAGTGTCGTGAGCAGCGCCACATCGCTGCCCGTGCCCGCCCGCCTACCGTGAAGACTCGCAGGTCGCGCCATGTATTCCGACCCGCATCAACCCGGGATTGCAGGTAGTACACCCCGGTTGCAGCGACCGTATCCTCACGCATCAGCTGTACCCCGTTGCCTTGTGAGCCGAACAATGGCTTTACCACCAGTTCCCGTCCGGCACGTTGTTCCTGTGCCAGAATCTCCAGTGCGGTCTCCCGGCATTCCACTACCCACGTGGGGGGTACCGGCAGCCCGGCACGGGCCAGCAGTGCATGGGTCAGGGCCTTGTCCACTGTGCGCTCAATGACCCGCGGCGGGTTGCACACGGGGATGCCCAGCAACTCCAGTACATGTAATCGGTCCAGACGCAGGATGACCTGCTCCAGGCTGCCCCCGGGGATGCCCCGTACCAGTACCCCACAGGGCTGCACGGGCCAGCCGGGGTCCACTGACCCCGAGGCCACTGTCAGTGTGCCGGACTCTGCCGATACAAAGCAGACCTTGAGCCCCAGCCCGGCAAAGGCCCGGGTCAGCCTGCGCCCATGCCAGCTGTCGGCCGACTCGCCGACGATGGCAACCGTACTCAAGCGCCGAAGGAAGTGGCCAGCAGGGTTGCATCCACCCGGCCTGCACGGAAGGTATTGCCGGTGCGCAGATTGGTCAGCTGCACCTGCGCCGGGCTGAACAGCATCGGGTCCAGTTTATAAAAATCCCCCCCGACCGCCTTGAACAACTCCGCAAAAGGGCGTCCATAGTCCCGGGATGTACTGCTGGGCAGCTGTTCTGCCAAGGTCCTGGCCTGCGCATCTGCGCAATCCACCATCAACCATACCTGTCCCGCAAAAATAATCGCATCGTTGGAGCGTCCCATGGAGGCTACCACCTCCGGTACAGGTGGGGGCAGGGGCACCCGGGCCACACCGTCCACGATGTCTGCCAGCGGAAACTTCAACTCATGCGCCTTGTGCAGGGCCACTTCCAGTACCCGTGCCGCCACCTGCACGATGCCTGCCGTGCTGGTGGCAGGCGTCACTATCAGTACCAGTGCCTCCGGCTTGATGCCACATCGTGTCGCTATCCCGTTGACCAGCTCCACGGGGGGTACCGTCTCCGACTCGATGACCATGCAGGCAGGCCCGGGGGCATCCCGATAATCCAGTTCCTCAAACAGGGCCTCCTTGCTGCCCATGGCCCGGGCGGGTCCGGAACCCAGCGCATAAAACTTCCCCTCCGACAGTGTCCACCCGGCGTACTGGCTGGCCAGACAGGCCAGTACGGGTTGCGAACTCTGCACACACAGCCAGAACGGCCAGTTTCCTGCACACGCATCGATCTCCACACGGCCCAGTCCCCCCATGCAAATCTCCGCAATGCGCCGCCCGGCTTCCACACCGCCGACCGCATTGATTCCGGCATCCACCACCCGGCAGCCATTGTCCAGTTCCGATACCTCAACCCGCAGCACCTGCCGATCCTGCAACAGCCCCTCCACCAGCGGCCATGCCAGGGCATTTACACTCAAGTCCATCCTCAAATCCTCCAGTCGAACGGTAGCGTCCGGCATAGTAAGCCCCGTTACCGATTGAATCAAGCCGTGCCGCCTGAGCTGAGCCGTCCACGGCTGGCAGCCGGCCTGTGGCCCCCGCATCCCTGCCCACCTGCAGACAGCGCAACGTGACAGTCTACTGCCCCGCGATTTAATTGGACACTGTTTTGGGCCGTAACAGGCCCACCTTCCGGGCTTTCCGGATAACCGTAATGGAGGGATTTTCCATGTCCAAATCTGAAACTATGTTCAATGT
>DKIB01000047.1:0-711 GCA_002454015.1 Proteobacteria bacterium UBA6729 | reverse complement strand
TCCCGGGGACGATTCTCCTCAAAGAAGAAGCTGCAGGCCGTCCTGCGGCTGCTGCAGGGCGAGAGCCTGGATACCTTGTCCAGAGAACTTCCCCAAAATGCGGTGGGACTGATGACAACAAGGCGACATCCTTCTTGACATCTACCGGTCGGTGGCGAAAAGTATTGCATTGAATTTACACACGGGAATAATGACTCTATAGTGTTGCAAAGGAGATCTTTTGGGGAAGATTCAGGTGGTGGCCTGGCCTCTGAGCATGATCTTGCAGAGGAACAGATGCATGAGTTTATGAGGAGTCTGCGCACCTGTCATTTTGAAGATACCGGCTCGACGGCAAGAATGAAACACTTCGGTTTATTTGCATAGCATGCTTGTTTTTGCAACCGACTGCACTCAAGCCGGGCATCATTATTTTGGATGGGCCGGAATCAGGCCTGCATCCGGCGACAATGGAGATTGTGGCCGACCTCATCAAGGTGGCTGCACGAGACAGTCAGGTAATCTGTGCTACGCAATCAGTCACGTTGGCTAATCATTTTGACCTCGAAGATTTTGTTGTGGTGGAAACCGGGAACGGGGTGTCTGATTTTCGTCGACTCCCGGCCGATAGCTTCAAGATTTGGCTTGAAGACTGCGGTATGGGCGATATCTGGCCGGGGGCGGCCCGGAGTGGTAAGGGTTGAGGAGCCTTCAGTTGACCACCAGGTCGTA
>DKIB01000003.1:6360-6506 GCA_002454015.1 Proteobacteria bacterium UBA6729 | reverse complement strand
AAGGTCAAGGGTTATACTTCGGCCGTTGCAGTATGGGACAAACAACCCACACAGAGCATCACACAATTACCATATCACCAGGGGATGTTGAAAATAACCCATAAAAATCCCAAGTACGAGAAACTTCGTATCCCGTGCGTTCTACT
>DKIB01000003.1:3054-6219 GCA_002454015.1 Proteobacteria bacterium UBA6729 | reverse complement strand
CACATTCGATCAGATACAGCCCCCCCTATGTCATTTATGATGAACCTGAGGGTCTCTGGACAAATGCAAAGACGACACCAGAATAGTTGTCGCCTCACTATGAGACTGATCACAGCGACATCTTTCTTTACATCTATCGGTTGAGCCTGGGCGGTGAGCGACTGCATCGCAACCGCTATCTGTAGTCGGCCCCTCCGGGGCAGCACCTCCTGTGGTCTGCCCCGGGTAGCAGATTACGATGTTCCTCCGGATTCAGGCCTGTGGGGCGGTCCTGCGGGTGAGTTGTACGAAACTGAGCGGCCAGGGGTTGGTCGTGTCAGCGTGGCGTTCGGTACGCGCTGTTTCATGCCATTGGCTGTAGTCCAGTGCGGGGAAGGCGACCTCGCCCGGGCAGTGGTGGTGCACCTCGGTCAGGTAGATGCACGTGGTCAGGGGCAGGCACTGTTTATAGACCTCGGCACCGCCGATGATCATGAGTTCCGGCGCAGCGCCCGCGGCGTGCAGCGCCTGCTGCAGATCAGGCAGGCACTCAAAGCCTTCGGCACGATAGCCGGGGGTGCGACTCAGCACCAGATTGCGGCGCCCGGGCAGGGGGTGTCCCAGTGACTCACAGGTATGTCTGCCCATGAGCATCGGTTTGCCCATGGTGATGCGACGGAAGTGTTGCAGGTCGGCGGGCAGGTGCCAGGGCATGCCCCCGTTGTTACCGATGATTCGGTGCTCTGCCCAGGCCACGATGATGGAGATGCGGGATGGCATCATACGGCGATGGGCGCATGCAGTGCAGGATGGCAGCGATAGCCCGCAAGATTGATATGGT
The DNA here is from genome assembly GCA_002454015.1 of Proteobacteria bacterium UBA6729. GTDB lineage: Bacteria > Pseudomonadota > Gammaproteobacteria > Porifericomitales > Porifericomitaceae > UBA6729. Next base: position 5,399 of record DKIB01000003.1, on the reverse strand, counting down.
GGCTGTCAAAACTGAACAGTTCTTTCACGTCGGTATCCAGGCGTAGCTGTGGCAGCGGGTAGGGTTGGCGTTGCAGTTGTGCGTCGGCCTGTTCCCGGTGATTCTGATACAGGTGCACATCCCCCAAGGTATGCACCAGTTCTCCGGGCTGGAAGTCGGTTACCTGTGCCACCAGGCTGGTCAGCAGGGCGTAGGAGGCGATATTGAAGGGCAGGCCGAGGAAGATATCCACACTGCGCTGATAGACCTGGCAGGACAGGCGACCTGCCGCCACATGGAACTGGAACAGCACATGGCAGGGCGGCAGGGCCATGCGCTCCAGTTCACCGACATTCCAGCTGCTGACCAGCAGGCGTCGCGACTCCGGCTGGTGTTCCAGCAGTTCCAGCAGCTGTTGCAGTTGGTCAATGGTACGACCCTCTGCAGTCCGCCAGCTGCGCCACTGGGCTCCGTACACCGGGCCGAGTTCGCCATCTGCATCGGCCCACTCATTCCAGATGTTTACCCCGCGTTTTTGCAGGGTCCGTACATTGGTATCGCCGCGCATGAACCACAGCAACTCTTCCACGATGGCGTGAAAGTGCACCCTTTTGGTGGTCAGCAGCGGGAAGCCCGCCGCCAGGTCAAAGCGCAGCTGTCGTCCGAACAGGCTGTACACCCCGGTGCCGGTACGGTCCGGGCGCTGCACGCCGTTGTCTCGCACTTCCCGCAGCAGTTGCAGGTAGTTGTTCACGCCCGCGCCTGGTACCAGGCCCGGATCAGCAGGCCGCCCCCGGCCAGGATCAGGGGGGCACTGAGCAGCTGCCCCATGGTCAGCCAGCCCCATGCCAGGTAGCCGATGTGGGCATCCGGGGCACGGGTGAACTCCACCAGGAAGCGACAGCAACCGTAGCCGAACAGGAACAGTCCGGAGCAGGTCCAGGGCAGGCGTGGCCGGGCTGCATACCACTGCAGGATAACCAGCAGGAGCACGCCCTCCAGCAGGAACTCGTAGAGTTGTGAGGGATGGCGTGGCAGGGTATCCACATGCGGAAATACCATGGCCCAGGGCAGTGTGCTCGGCGTCCCCCACAGTTCCCCATTGATGAAGTTGCCCAGGCGCCCCAGCCCCAGCCCCACGGGGACCACCGGTGCCAGCCGATCAGCGGCCTCCTGCAGGGTGTAGCCATGGTGCCTGTGAAACCAGAGCAGGCCGGCGATGACTCCCAGCAGGCCGCCATGGAAGGACATGCCGCCTTCCCAGATGCGCAGGATGCGCAGTGGCTCCTGCCACAGCACTGCGGTGTTGTAGAACAGTATCGAGCCGACCCGCCCGCCCACCAGCACCCCCAGTGTTACATAGAACACCAGGTCGGCGACCTGTTCGGCACTCCATGTGCCGCGTACCCGGGGACGCGAGAGCAGGAACCAGCCGATCAGGATGCCGGCCAGATAGGCCAGACCGTACCAGCGTACCTCAATGTGCAGGGCTACCGGGTCCACAGCGGGAAAATTCAGCATGATGTCTGTATTATAGCGGGCATGCAGTCCATACCTGAATCCAACTGTCTGGGCGGGGAACTCAGCCCTTATCTGCTGCAGCACGCCGATAATCCGGTGCACTGGCACCCATGGAACCCTGCCACCCTGGCGGCAGCGTGCACCCTGGATCGCCCGGTACTGCTGTCCATCGGTTATTCGGCCTGTCACTGGTGCCATGTCATGGCGCATGAATCGTTTATGGATGAGGAGACGGCGCGATTGATGAATGCTGCCTTTGTATGCATCAAGGTGGACCGTGAGGAGCGTCCGGATCTGGACCACATCTATCAGGGGGCCCATGCACTCATGAATGGTCGTGGGGGTGGCTGGCCGTTGACGGTGTTTCTGCTGCCGGATACACAGCTGCCGTTTTTCATCGGCACCTACTATCCCAGGGAATCACGCTTTGGCATGCCGGCCTTCAAGGATGTATTGCGGCACATCAGTCGGTTGTACCGCCTGCATCGCGCTGAACTGTTGCGGCAGGCCGAGTCGGTGGCCAGTGCCTGCCGGGGTCTGTATGCGGTGCCGGTCGCCGCGCCCCGGGAACTGCATCTGCAGCCCCTGCACCAGGCACTGGCCTCCAGTGCAGAGCACTTTGATGCCCGCCACGGCGGCTTTGGTGGTGCACCGAAGTTTCCCATGCCTGCACAGCTGGAGTTGCTGTTGCAGCAGGGCAGGGGGGCACCCGCCGACCAGGCACTCCATACCCTGGAGCAAATGGCCCGGGGTGGCTTGTACGACCAGCTGGGTGGCGGGTTCTTCCGTTACAGTGTGGATGCCGCCTGGGAGATCCCGCATTTTGAAAAGATGCTCTATGACAA
>DKIB01000003.1:2859-3033 GCA_002454015.1 Proteobacteria bacterium UBA6729 | reverse complement strand
TGGCTGCTGTCCCGCACGCCGCTGTTTGCGACCGTGGTGCGTGATACCGTGGGCTGGTTGCAGCGTGAGATGCAGGATACTGCGGGGGGCTTCCATGCGGCCCAGGATGCCGATGACGACAATGGGGTGGAGGGGGGCAGCTACGCCTGGACCCGGGAGGCAGTGGCGGCCCTG
>DKIB01000003.1:2625-2848 GCA_002454015.1 Proteobacteria bacterium UBA6729 | reverse complement strand
TGGATGCGCAGGAATATGCCCTGTTTGCTGCCTGCTATGGATTGGACAGGGCAGCAAACTTTGCCGATCAATGGCACCTGCGCCTGCTGCGTACCCCGGAGCAGGCGGCGGCGGCCGTGGGTTTTCCGGTGGAGCAGGCGGCCACCACACTGGCGGACTGTCGGGCCCGGCTGCTGGCGCAGCGTATGCGACGTAGCCTGCCAAAGGATGACAAGGTACTGGC
>DKIB01000003.1:0-2578 GCA_002454015.1 Proteobacteria bacterium UBA6729 | reverse complement strand
GAGCCGCAGTGGCTGGCGGCAGCCCAGCGGGCCATGGACTTTATCCGCGTGCAGATGTGCAGTGCGGGCGTGGTGATGCGTGCCTACCGTCAGGGTCAGTTGCGTCAAGCCGGTTATCTGGATGATCACAGCAGCGTGCTGGCGGCCTGTCTGGAGCTGTTGCAGTGTCGCTACCGGGCTGTGGATGTGGAGTTTGCCGTGCAGTTGGCGGATCGTCTGCTGGAGCATTTTCAGGATACCGATGCAGGCGGGTTCTTTCTTACCGCGGCGGATCACGAGCGCCTGCCATTCCGGCCGCGCAGCTTCATCGATGATGCCCAGCCCGCCGCCAACGGCGTGGCCATACGCAGCCTGGTGCGATTGGGTACATTGCTGGGTCGCCCGGATTATCTGCATGCGGCGGACCATGCCCTGCAGGCCGCCTGGGGCACCCTGCAGCGTGGTGAGCTGCTGGCCAGTGCCGGCCTGCTGACAGCACTGAGCGATTATCTGCAACCCCTGGCCACCGTGGTAATCCGCGGCACGGACCCTGAGCTGGAGCACTGGCAGACTACACTGGCAGAACAGTACCGCCCCCGGTTGATGACCGTGGCCATTCCGAACGCTGCAGAGGGGGTACCGGCGGCGCTGGCTGCCCGCACCCCGCATCCGCAGGGCCCGGTCGCCTATCAGTGTGCGGGTCTGGAGTGCCGTCCGCCCTGCACACAACTGGCGTCCTTGCAGGAGGGTCTGGCGGCACTCACCCCGACCCCGCCGCCCTGATCGCGGAGGCACTACATGGCAGGGCACAGCAAATGGGCGAATATTCAGCACCGCAAGGGTCGGCAGGATGCCAGGCGCAGCCGCCTGTTCTCGCGCCTGACCCGCGAGGTGGCGGTGGCAGCGCGTCTGGGTGGACCGGAGCCCGCGGACAATTCGCGGTTGCGTCAGGCGGTGGTTGCCGCGGTCGCCGCAAATTTGCCGAGGGACACCATTGAGCGGGCCATCCAGCGCAGTATCCGGCGCAGCGATGCCGATCAACTGGAGGAGCTCTGCTACGAGGGCTACGCCGCCGGCGGGGTCGCGGTGTTGGTGGATTGCATCACGGATAATCGCAATCGCACCGTTGCCGAGGTGCGCAATGCCTTCAGGCGTTACGATGGCAGCCTGGGGCGCTCTGGAGCGGTCAGTCACCTGTTCAAGCGCAGGGGCCGTATACGGAGTCCGGCCACGGCAGGCCTTGAGCGGGTCTTTGAACTGGCCGTGGATCAGGGCGCGGAAGAAGTGACTGCAGCGGACGATGGCAGCATAGAGATCCTGACTGCGCCGACTGCACTGGAGACGGTACGGCAGGCGCTGGAGGCCGCTGGCTGTGAGCCGTGGGGGGCCACCCTGTACATGCACCCATTGTGCGAGGTGGAACCGGCCGCCGAGGCTGCCGGGAAGGTGCTGAAACTGCTGGAGCTGCTGGACGGACTGGAGGATGTGCAGGCGCTGCACTCCAATGCAATCTTTCCGGACGGTCTGACGGCATGACAGCAACGCGTGTGCTCGGCATAGACCCGGGTCTGTCCAGACTGGGCTATGGCCTGGTGGAGGGTGAGGGAAATCGCCTGCGTCTGGTGGCGGCAGGAGACATCAGTACCCCCTCCGGCCCGTTCGCCCCGCGCCTGCAGAAGATTCATTCCACACTGGTGGAACTCATTGCCCGCTATCATCCCGCCGAGGCCTCCGTTGAAAAGGTGTTCATCAATCGCAATCCACAGTCTGCACTGTCACTGGGACATGCCCGTGGTGTGGCTCTGCTGGCCTGCGCCCAGGCGGGCCTTGTAGTGTATGAATACAGCGTCAATGCCATCAAACTGGCCGCCGTGGGCAAGGGCCATGCCGACAAACAACAGGTGCAGTACATGGTGGGGGTATTGCTGGGATATCGCGAGCCCCTGTCAACGGATGCCGCCGATGCACTGGCGGCGGCGATCTGCCACCTGCATCTGCGTGGTCGCATAGCATGATCGGTCGGCTGCGTGGCATCCTGGCGGAACGGCAGCCGCCCCGGCTGCTACTGGATGTGCAGGGCGTCTATTATGAACTGGAGGCCCCCATGACAGCATTCTATGCCCTGCCTGCGGTCGGTGCGGAGGTCATGCTGTATACGCATCTGGTGGTGCGTGAGGATGCCCGGTTGTTATACGGTTTTGCAGACGCCGAACAGCGGTGGCTGTTTCGCAGTCTGCTGCGCGTCAGCGGTATAGGCGCCCGTACGGCGCTGGCCATACTCTCCGGAATGGAGGCTGCAGACTTCATACGCTGTGTACGGGCAGGCGACTGTGCACGTTTGCAGAAGGTCCCCGGCATCGGGCGCAAGACCGCCGAGCGGTTGCTTGTGGAGATGCGGGACCGTCTGCCGGAGGCCGGGTCGGAGCTGCCCGCAACCGGACAGCCCATGGACGCAGGCACTGAGGCCGAACATGCCCTCGTTGCCCTGGGGTACAAGCCGCAGGAGGCCCGTCTCCACGTGCGTCAGGTCGCCACTGCAGAGATGGACAGCGAGGCCATCATCCGCGCCGCCCTGCAACGCCTCATCCCCGGCTGAGCA
>DKIB01000077.1:2968-3580 GCA_002454015.1 Proteobacteria bacterium UBA6729 | reverse complement strand
GTCAGTGCCCCCGGGACGGAATGCCAGCATGCGGATCAGGCACATCTCCAGTCCCCCCAACGGATTCGGACAGAGCGGCAGGTCCCGGCGTCCGTTCAGGGCAATCTGGTACAGCAGCTGCACTTCTTCCGGGGTCAGCCGGGCCGCAAAATCAGGCACGCTGTCCGGTGCCGACTTGCGTTTGCTGTTGCCTGCGGCCTGGGTCAGGGCGATGCGTTGCAACAGGTTCAGCATGGAGGAGAGCACCCCGGAGGGGTCCACCTGCAGGTCAGCGATGCGCCCGGATTCTGCCAGCAGTGCCGGGCCGTCACGGGCAACGATGGCGTTCAGTAATGCCTCCATATTGGCATCTTCCACCGTGCCCAGCATGGCACGCAGCGGGGCTTCGCGCAGTTCACCGCCGCCATCGCTGATCGCCTGATCCAGCAGGCTGAGTGCATCGCGCATGCTCCCCAGAGCGGCGGCTGCCAACAGCTGTGTCGCACTGGCATCAAAGGGCACCTGTTCACTGTTCAGGATGCGTTCCAGTTGCCCGGCAATTTGTGCGGGGGTGAGGCGGCGCAGATTGAATTGCAGGCAACGCGATAACACGGTGACCGGGATACGTTTGGG
>DKIB01000077.1:0-2923 GCA_002454015.1 Proteobacteria bacterium UBA6729 | reverse complement strand
AACGCATTGAAACTGTGATTGGAGAACATATGGACCTCGTCGATCAGATATACCTTGTAGCGCCCGCAGGTCGGAACATAGGGTACGCCGTCCATCAGTTCACGGGTCTCATCCACACGTGCCCGGGAAGCCGCATCCACCTCCAGCAGATCCACAAAGCGTCCTTCGTCAATGCCACGACAGGCACTACACTCCCCACAGGGTGAGGCACTCACGCCTTTGGTACAGTTCAGGCACCGGGCCAGGATGCGCGCCAACGTGGTCTTGCCCACCCCGCGGGTACCGGTGAACAGGCAGGCATGGTGCAGGCGGTCCTGCTCCAGGGCATTGCTGAGTGCACGCACCACATGCTCTTGTCCCACCAGGTCGTCAAAGCGGGTCGGTCGCCAGCGCCGTGCCAATACACGGTAGCTCATGGGCGGTGACCGCCTGCAGGCAGGTTCTGTGTGGGGGTGTGGTTTTGCGCAATCATGTCAAGTGTGCATCCCCTGCAGGGTGCAACAGCGGCGGAGCTTTGCACCGGCTCCAGTACCCGATGTAACCGCCCCCGCCACTCCCTCCCGGGCCTGACGGGGGTCACGGCACAGCGCTACCGGGGGCCGACCCACACCACCGCTGCGGATCATGGTAACACGACCCCGGGGATTGGGCTGGTTTGTGTTACAATCCCCTGCCATGGCGGGGGTGTACACACGGACGCTGCCACTGATACTGGCAGCGGTGCTGGCAGGGTGCAGCAACAGCACCTGGTTTGGTCTGGTGTATCAGGTTGATGTGCAACAGGGCAATGTTATCGATCAGGAGCTGATGAACAAGCTGGAGCGGGGCATGAGCAAGTCGGCGGTAAGGGATGCGCTGGGCACCCCGCTGCTGGTAGACCCCTTCCATCCGCAGCAATGGCTCTATGTACATACCTTTCTGCAGGAGGAGGGTTATACACAGCGGAATCTGGTGCTGCACTTTGAGGGCGATGTGCTGGCCCGGGTGGACGGCAACGTACGGGCGCGCATCGGGCCGCTGATTCCCACGGATGACAACAGCCCCCGTGCTGTGCGGGTGCCGGACCCGCCGCCAAAGGGCCTGCTGGCCCGTCTGCTGAGTGGCTTCCGCGACGCGCCCACCAACGTCCAGCGCCCAGGTGATGAGGCACCGGGCCGTGGCCTGGAAACCCTGGAAACCGGCGAATCCATCATTATCGAGGGCGAACAGGAACCGTAAGCGCTCTTCAGCGATTCGTGGCAACCATATAAGGTCCCCACGCCGGCTCGCGTAGCTGCTTGCCGGGATATTTGATGATCAGGGTAGGGCGCCCCAGTCCCAGTGGTGCCAGTGCCAGACTGTCATTCGCACCGGCGTAGATCAGCATCCGGCCATTCGGCGCAAACCCGGGCGATTCGTCCAGGCCGGAGCCCTCGATGCGTTGCAGCGATTCGTCGTCTATGGGTCTATGGGCGATGTGGTAGTCCCCGGTATCACCACGGTGCACCATGACCAGGCGACTGCCATCCGGCGAATGCACGGCACCGGCATTGTAGCGGCCATCAAAGGTAAGTCGGTGTACCTCGCCGGTGCTGAGTTCGGTCCGGTAGATTTGTGGTTGTCCGCTGCGGTCGGAGGTGAATACCAGCGAGCGGCCATCCGGGGACCAGTCGGGTTCCGTATCAATGGCCGGGTGGTCGGTGATGCGCTGGAGCAGGCCGCCCGCGATGTGCAGTACATAGATTTCCGGGTTGCCGTCCTTGGACAGCATCAGTGCCAGGCGCTGCCCTTCAGGAGAAAAGCGCGGGGCGCTGTTGATGCCGGGGCTGGCAGAAATGCGGCGGCGGTCGCCGGTCATGAGTTCTTGCAGGTAGATCGTGGGGGCGCCCTTTTCAAAGGATACATAGGCCAGTTGGTCGCCAGTCGGTGACCAGGCGGGGGACAGCAGGGGCTCCTTGTTGGAGACCAGTATATGGGCACCATGACCATCATACTCGGCGACCTCCAGCTGGTAGCTGCGTTCCCCGGTGCTGGTATCCTGGATGGATACATAGGCGATAAAGGTGGAAAATATCCCCTGTGCACCGATCAGATCCTGATAGATGCTGTCGCTGAAGCGGTGCGCCGCACGGCGCAGATCCGCCGTGGCAATGGTCAGCCGCTGGCCGTTGATCTGCTCTTCCTTGTATACATCCAGCAGGCGGTATTCCAGCTGATAGCTGTTCACCCCGGTCGGACTCAGGCGACCGATGACCAGATTTTCCACCCCGAGGCGGCGCCAATCCGCATACTGCACGGCCTCAATCCTGGAGGGGTATTGCGGCATATCCTCAGGCGGTATCGGCTTGAAGGAACCGCTGTTGCGGAGATCATCGGCGATTATTTGCCCCGGCCCTGTGCCCAGCGTTGCCGGGCGCTCAAAGGGCACGACGGCAATGGGCAGCGGGTCCACCACTCCCTTGCCGATCATGACCTCAAAGGCCCCCGGCTGTTGGGGCAGCAGGGCCAGCAGCAGGCTGCAGTGCAGCAGACTGTTTCTACCAGGGATCAAAGACAAGTTTCAGGGTCTCCATTTTCAGTCGCTTGAAGGTCTGCAGGTCATCGGGCACCGGCAGAGGGGAGGCCTTCTGCACAGCGGTAATGGCGCGGCGATCAAAGATCGGGTCACCGCTGGAGCGGGATACCTGCACCCCCCCCACTTGGCCGTCCGGTGACAATTTTACCTCAAGATCGCAGGTGAGACCGGGTGCCAGGTTGAGTTGATTGAAAAAACGGCGTACCCGGGCCTCAATTTTCCCGCGCAACTCAAGCCTTAGCCGATCATCGCTGCGCCGCCGCGCCTTGCGTGCATCCGCCTCAGCCTGCTGCTTTGCTGCTGTGGCGCGTTCTGCCTCCAGTTTGGCCTTCTCTGCTGCGATGTGCTGCTTCTCCTCTGCCAGTTTTC
>DKIB01000001.1:5373-5725 GCA_002454015.1 Proteobacteria bacterium UBA6729 | reverse complement strand
ACTCGTATCAAAGGCAACCGTCTTACGGCTTCTTGTCACCATGCCGATAGTCCAGCATTGCCTGCACGGGGTCAGGAGTATCACTGAAGGCACTGCCCTGCAATCCACGCATCTCATCAAAAATATCGGTCAGGGGTTTCTCTTCAAGGGGAGAAAAGTCTGTTATCTCAAAGTCTTTCCTATCCCAACTTCCATCCGATTTTCTGCGCCAGGTCGCTTGCCCCCTCGCCCGCAGCAATGCAGGCGCTCCAAGGCATTCCTTGATTCGTGCTGCCACCTCCAGAGAGCAGCGTGCATCAACCACATCAAAGCCTCGCAGTTCAACGACTGCATAAATGGACTGAACCCGCCC
>DKIB01000001.1:4934-5269 GCA_002454015.1 Proteobacteria bacterium UBA6729 | reverse complement strand
CAGGATCACCGCACCATCACTCTTCATCTCGGCCGTGGCGCTATCTTTGTACAGCAACTTATTGAGGCTTTCACAGGCCCTGCGCGCCTGTCTATCACCCGTGCCTGCACTGACCTCCTGTAATCGGGGCTGAATCCTGCTGTGGGCCTCCGACTCAACCTCGGCTACCAGTGCCATCGATCCTGCTTCCACCCCGCAGAAGTGCACGCCCGACGACTCCCCCAGCAGGCGCGACCAGGTGTCCAGATATTTTGCTACACGCTGCATGGGCGTGGTCTTGGACTTCAGCCCGCTGATGCAGAGTTGATACTTGTGTGTCGCTGCCATGTCTGCTC
>DKIB01000001.1:2006-4869 GCA_002454015.1 Proteobacteria bacterium UBA6729 | reverse complement strand
GCCGCCAGGCCTGTAGCGGGAGGGCCCGGAGCGCCCCATAGACCAGGCAGAGACAGCCTGCAGCGGGGCATGAATCCCCGGCACGAGCTGCGGCCTACTCCTCGTCCCAGGGAAAGCCATCCAGCAACAGCGCCTCCACGCTCGCCCTGCCGCGTTGGGTGACCGAGACCTCGATGCTGAAATCATGCCTCTCCGTCCCGCGCAACATCCCGTCCAGTGCAAGTGCATCCTGTTCAGGCAGATAGTACCGCTCAATGCCCGCACGGAACCGGGAGCGATAGTCACACTTCCCCCGAATAAAGAGTTTGCAGGCATCGGGTTTTGCATAAGAGAATGTTCGGGTGTCCATGCAGATGTATCCCTTGCGGGCATTGTCCCCCGGGCACAGCTCCTCCTCGTCCACGCCATAATCGACCTGGTAGCTCAGGGAATAGCCGGACAGCAGGTCCCGGGGGTTATACCCGACGATGGGCAACATCAGAGTGGTCCCGGCAGAAGTGGTCCCGGCAGGAAGGCCATGTTGCCGATAACCGGCTATCGCCATGAGCACGATGATGGGCACCGCGAAGGCCACTGCCAGAATGGGGAGAGCGCGCGGCACTATGTCAGCCCCTCTGCCCACTGCGCAATGCGTGTATGATTGCGACTCAAGAGCAATCCTGTCACCACAATCAGTATGCCGGCAATGATCAGTCCCAGGCCAGTGGTCGCCAACCCGCCGAAGGCTTCAAAATAAAGCACTACAAATCGCATGCCGATGAGCGTCAGGAAAACCCCGAACCATCTGCGCCGCTTCAGCACGGCCACCAAGAGGGCTGCCAGTGCCAGGACCCAGATGGTAAGTACAGCGGGCAGCAGTTCTATATAGGCATCGTCTGTTATCTTGTATACGACACCATAGGCAACCAGGTAGCTGAGCAGTATTGCCCAAAGGAGGCGTTTGTGTATGGTGTGCAATGCACCTCTGGCTATGCCGATTGCCACAGGAATGGCCAGTACACACGCGGGCAAGATGTAGTATGGAAAGACAGTACTACTGCCAACCACGTCACTATAGCGCATGCCCGCATTTTCAAAGTTGCCCCACGCGAAGACTCCTGCCAGCATCGCCAGTACACGAAATACCCTTGCATGGCTTGAGGATGCGCCTCCCAGATACTGACTGCATCCCGCCAACAGGATACACAGTAGCGGCCAGGCAGCAAAGAAACTCATATAAGCCGCGAATCCTTCTCCATCCATGAAGACCCTGATGGCACCCGACTCGCTCCATGTGCCACTGAGCCCGATAAAAAATCCGATGCTCCACAGGCCGACGACGAAAACACTCCTTGAGACCCCCATCAAGGCTGCGGTAATCAGCGACCAGAGCATCATGGTCTCGTAAAACTCACCCCCGATATGATAGATCTGCGAGATCAAGCCGATGGCAGACATGCACTGGAGCATGAACAGTACAACAAGGGGCTCAAAGAACGATGTGCGCCCTCGCTGTACGGCTATACATGCGCCTCCCGCAGTGCCGATCAGGAACCCGAAGCTGGTGGCAAGCTTGAGCCAGGCCGGGGTACGGTGCCAGTTCGCCGCCACCAGCGAAAGGATCCCCAGACCGATAACGACAGCCCCCAACATCAGGAAGCCAATCAAGGCCCATGTTCCAAAGCTGCGCCGTTTGCCCGGCGCGGTCTCATAGGCCTGAATCTGTGCAGCCTGCCCGGGGTTTATGAACCCCTGCCCCTGCCACTCCTGCAGTTTTTTATTCCATGAGGCCATCCGGCCTCAGGGGGCAGCCCCGCCGCCCGCCGTCTCTTCCCGGTCCGGGCGGTACTGGCGAATGTAGTTGCGCGCCAGTTTTTCTGCTGCGGCGCGCTCCGTAGCGGAGAGCTTCCCGACCACCTTTGACAGTTCGGCCTCCGAGGGCGTATGCCCGCCCGCCACGGCGGTCCGATACCAAGCGTAGGCCTGCTCATAATCCCGGGTCACCCCCGCGCCCTCCCGATACATCCGCGCCAGCCGATTCTGCGCCTGGGGAATCCCGACCTCCGATGCCTGCCTGAACCACCGCACCGCCTGCTTGTAGTCGGGGTCCACCCCACGCCCCTCGTGCAGCATGACGCCCAGGTAATACATGGCCAGGTCGTTGCTCTCGGTCTCGGCCAGTGCCTGCATGATCAGGAAGGCCTCATCATAGTTGCCTGACAGGAAGGCCACCACACCATCATTGAAGTCCGCCCGCGCCAGCGGCGACTGCAACACCAACACCAGCGCCACCGAAGTTAACCATTGACTACGCACGCCCGGATTATACCCCAACCCCCGCTGCCGCCTGATGCAGTATACTGAACCCGACCCGGCTGCGCCTGTCAGCGGGCGGTTTCAACCGGTATGCAGCCATGTCCACTTCCTCAGCCTTTCAGGATTTGATCACCGCCCTGACCGAGTTCTGGGCGGACCGCGGCTGCCTGATCGAGCAGCCCTGCGAGTTTGAGGTGGGGGCAGGCACCTTCCATCCCACCACCTTCCTGCGCGCCATCGGCCCGGAGCCCTGGAACGTCGCCTATGTGCAACCGGTCCGCCGCCCGGCGGATGGTCGCTATGGCGACAACCCCAATCGCCTGCAGCGCTACTACCAGTTTCAGGTCTTCCTCAAGCCTTCCCCTCCCACCCTGCAGGAAGACTTCATTGAATCGCTGCACGCGCTCGGCATTGACCCGCAGGTGCATGACCTGCGCTTTGTGGAGGACAACTGGGAATCCCCCACGCTGGGGGCCTGGGGCCTTGGCTGGGAGGTCTGGCTGGATGGCATGGAGATCGTGCAGTTCACTTACTTCCAGCAGGCCGGTGGACTGGACTGCAAGCCGGT
>DKIB01000001.1:0-1963 GCA_002454015.1 Proteobacteria bacterium UBA6729 | reverse complement strand
TGGGATGGCCGCCTGCACTACGGCGAGCTGTATCATCAGGGCGAGAAGGAAGGTTCCGCGTACAACTTTGAGCATGCCTCCATCGATGCCCTGCTGCAGGAGTTTCAGCAGCGCGAACAGGAATGTCGGCTGTGCCTGGACCATCAGCTCCCCATCCCGGCCTACGAACAGGCCATCAAGGCCTCGCATGTATTCAACCTGCTGGATGCCCGCCGGGCGCTGTCCGTCACGGAGCGTCAGCGCTGCATGTTGCGGGTACGCCGCCTGTCCAGCGCCGTGGCCGAGACCTATCTGCAATCCCGCAAGGCCATCGGCTTCCCACTGCTGGAGCCCTGAACCCCATGGACGACACCCGCGCATTGCTGCTGGAACTCGGCACCGAGGAGTTGCCGGCACGCCACCTGCACACCCTTGCCACCGGACTGCACCATGCCCTGGTGCACGCCCTCAGGGAAGCCCGCCTGCAGCACGGTGCCACCGCCTCCCTGGCCTCCCCGCGTCGCCTGGCCGTGCAGGTGCAGGCGCTGATCGCCGAGCGCCCCGGTACCCAGAGCCTGCGCCGCGGTCCCGTGGCGGAGCTGGACAGCCCGGCAGCACAGGGCTTTGCCCGCGCCTGCGGGGTCCCCCTCCAGGCGCTTGAGACCCTGGACGATAACGGCAGACCTCGCCTGGCCTGTCGCGTCCGCGAGGCCACACAGCCCACCTCCGCCCTGCTCCCCGCCATCATCAGCCAGGCCCTCAAGCGCCTCCCCATCCCCCGACCGATGCGCTGGGGCACCGGCGAGGCGAGCTTCGCCCGTCCGGTGCGCTGGCTGGTGCTGCTGTTTGGTACCGAGTCCATCCCCATCACCCTGTATGGCATCACCAGCAGCTCCCACACCTATGGGCACCGCTGCCATCATCCGCAAGCCATTGCACTTCAGCACCCCGACGACTACCTGCCGCGCCTGCAAGACCCGGGCAGGGTACTGGCCGACCCGGCGCAGCGCAAGCAGCGCATCCGCACCCTGTTGCAGCAGGCCGCGGACGGGGCGGACCTGGGCGCGTACGAGGCGCTGCTGGATGAGGTCAATGCCCTGGTGGAGTGGCCCGCCGCGATCACCGGACAGTTCCCGGAGCAGTACCTGCAACTGCCCCGCGAGGTGCTGCTCGCCGTGATCTGCAAACAGCAACGGTTCTTTCCCCTGTTTGCCCCCGACACCGGCGCACTGCTGCCACGCTTCCTCTCCATTACCAACCTGGAAAGCCCTGACCCGGATGCCATCCGCGATGGCAATGAACGGGTGATCCGCCCACGCCTCGCCGATGCAGAGTTCTTCCTGAACCGGGATCAGCAGCGCCCCCTGCAACAGGAGTTGGACGGCCTGCAGTTCCACGAGCGGTTGGGCTCCATGCAGGACAAGACCGAACGCATCATCCAGCTCTGCACCTGGCTGGCGGCACAACTGCACCTCCCCGCAGCAGAACTGTGCCGCGCCGCCGCCCTCTGCAAGTGTGACCTGCTGAGTGAACTGGTCGGCGAGTTTCCGGAACTGCAGGGCATCGTGGGGGGACACCTGGCACGGTACGCCGGGGAGCCCAAAGCCATTGCCAAAGCCATTGCCGAGCACTATCAGCCGACCCATGCCACAGCGGCCATCCCCACCACCCCGGCCGGACAGGCACTGGCACTGGCGGACCGGCTGGATACCCTGGCGGGACTGTTCAGCGTCGGGGCCGAACCCACCAGCGAGAAGGATCCCTACGGCCTGCGCCGCGCCGCCCTGGGCTGCATGCGCATCCTCATCGAGGGCCAGCTCCCCCTCAACCTGCAAGCAGCCCTCCAGCAGACTGTGGCACCCCCCACCCTGCTGCCCTTCATGTACGAACGCCTGCGCGCCTGGTACCAGGAGTCCGGCATCACCCCCGACCTCTACGAAGCCGTGGCAGCCCACAACCTCCCCACCCCGCTGGACTTCCACCA
>DKIB01000095.1 GCA_002454015.1 Proteobacteria bacterium UBA6729 | reverse complement strand
CTGCCCGACGCAGGTGGGCTATCGTATTCAGTCCCGGGGGGCCTCCCTGACAGAGGATATACGCTTGCGGGTTGGTGGTGTGCTGGTGGATCCCCCGGTGAACCCGGATGCTGTGCTACAGTTGATAGAAGGCAATATCCCCCTCGGAACTCTTTTTGAACTGCTGGTGTTTGATGATGCCGATTTGGAGGCAGCGGAGTCCCTGAGCCTGGAGTTGATCGCGGCGGGCAGCGCATTCTTTCCACGCGCGTCGTTTGGTGTGCGGATCGAGGATCCGGTGGGTCGTATACGGGTGGATCGTACGCCTGGATACGCCGATAATGTGCCCGTGTCTTTCAGCTCCATTACGAGCACGGGTCTGGTGGCTGCCGAGCAGGGCTTTGGTCCGATTCTGTACACCTTCGGGGCGGAGGTGGATGACGTGGGCAGCTATGTCGGTCAGGTAGAGCTGCGGACCTTTATACGGGGCGTACAGGCACAACTTGATGTAGATTTTGTCGTTGCGGCTCCTGCATCACCAGACGTGGTGGTTATACCCAAGGATCAGGCAAATCCGGATCTCGTCAGACATACCTATCCGTTGCAGATTGCGGATGGGGCCACAGGCATGGTTTTGCGGATCGATCTGGCAGAGGATGATATCGATAATGAGAACGAGGGTATAGTGTTGCATGTGCCCCGGTTCAGCGTAGCCAGTGCGGGCAGCTGTACACCGCCCTTTCAGGCCGATGGTTGCATGGATGATTTTCTTTTTGAATTAAGCCCCATGGAATTTTCTGCTGACCGGGAGTCAATTGGATTCAGGGTCAGTCCACCAGAGGCCTTTGTTGCTCCCAATGCGTCGGTTCTGATCGACGCCGTGCAAATTGCTGACAGCACCCCGGATGATGCCGACTATCTGCAACAACTGGCAGTGGGGTGGATGGTTCTGGAGGCCTTCATCAGCGAAGGTACAGGGGGTCGGACCTTTGATGCCTGTATGGCTTACCCCGATGGTGGTGTCATGTTCGGGCGTATACCCTCACCACAGCCTGAGGTTTCAGTCAGTTATGCACTGGATGTCGCCATGAGCACAGCAACAATAGGAGACGCCGGCGATTTCACCTTGACTCTGGATGCTGCCGAGGGGGGAGCCAACGTTGACATCTCCCTGGGTGACACAGGCCAACTGGCTATTTCGGGCGAATATACAGAGGAGGCGCGTGGCGGTCGTCAGGTTCGGGTGTTCCGCGCAATTGAAGTGCCGTGCATAAATATCAACATTATCGATGATGGCCTGGTAGAGCAGGCTCTCCCAGGATTGTATGAGCGTATTGTGTTGAGTTTGACGGCCACTATGCCTGCTGGCGGGACGCGTGTAGCTGATGCGGCAGCGCGACTGGTGCTGCATGTCGGTGATTTGCCGGAGATCAACTTTGTCATGAGTAATGTGGGTGATCTGCGAGTCCCTGCTGATGCTCCACTGCAGATCGAGGAGGGCAACACTGAAGAGATGCACATCCGCATACACCCACCGTCTCCAGAACCGATTACGGTGTTCATAAATGCGGTTCGGAACAATCTGGATATCGGCCGGGACGCAGCGACAGCGGATATCTCTGTGGGCACCCTGGTCGGGACGTTGACCCCGGATCAGCAGAGTGCGGAGGTGCTGCCTCCGCTGGAAGGTCCCCTGGAAGCAACTTTGAGTGTTCAGGAAGACAACTTTATGCGAGTCGTGGTGCCTGCAGGGATCGGCTTGGTGACCCTGCCGCTCGTGGCCAGGGATGATACCGAAGTGGAGGGAGAGGAAAGCATCTCGATACGCATCCGTCCGCAGGTTGGTCAATACAGCGTGGATCCGGATAATGCCCTCAATTCCCGGCTGCGCATAATCGTTATCGATAACGACTAGGTTGATTGCAGTCGCACCGTAAAGGGCTCCACCCCTACCACGGTGCCGGGTTCTGTCGTGGTGGTAGCCGCGGGCAGTACGATGTAGCAGTTGGCGGTGCCCATGGAACTCAGTATGCCGGAGCCCTGTGCCCCGGTCTTGTGTACCACCAGTGCCGTGCCGCTGCCGCTCAGTACGCCGCGCTGGTATTCCGTACGACCCGCCCGTTTGTGCAGTCTGGACTGGCAGACGGCGGCGAGGCGCAGTGGCATGGACGGCTGCTCGCCACGCAGCCTGGCCAGTGCGGGTGCCACGATCTGTTGAAAGGTCACCATCACCGACACCGGGTTGCCGGGCAGCCCGAAGAACCAGGCCTTGCCGATACGCCCGAAGGCCAGCGGTCGTCCCGGTTTCATGGCGATCTTCCAGAAGTGTACACTGCCCAGTCGGGAGAGCATCTCCCGTACCAGATCTGTATCCCCTACCGATACACCGCCTGAACTCAGGATCACATCGGCCTGCACCGCTGCCTGCCGGAGTGTCGCCTGCAGATCCGCCTCCCGATCCCTGACGATACCCAGATCCTCAATGCGGGTACAGGCCCGTTGCAACATACCGTAGAGGGTGTAACGGTTGCTGTCATGGATCATGCCGGGTTGCAGGGGGGTGCCGACCGGGACCAGTTCATCGCCGGTAGACAGGACCGCGACCCGCAGTGGGCGACGCACCTCTACCTCCGCGATGCCCAGCGAGGCCAGCAGTCCCAATTCTGCGGCCCCCAGACGGCATCCGCCGGACAGTACCGTCTGACCACGGCGGATATCTTCCCCGGCCAAACGGACGTTGGCACCTGCCCGGTCATCGGTGGCAATCTGTATGTGCTCGCCGTGCCGTTCGGTGTGTTCCTGGATGACCACCATATCGGCACCGGATGGCAGCAGTGCCCCGGTGGTGATACGCACACACTGGCCGGACTGCAACGTGTCCGTGTAAGGATGCCCGGCATAGGCGGTACCCGCGAGTTGCAGGGTGGCCTGTCCATCGGGGGTCAGCGCAGCCGCCATCAGGGCATAGCCATCCATGGCCGAGTTGGTTCCGTCCGGAACCGCTACCGGGGCGTGCACCGGGTTGAGCAGCACACGGTCCAGGGCCTCTCGCAGTGGCAGGGTTTCGGCACCGCTCACAGGGGTCAGGGCGGCCAGAATCCGCGCTACCGCCTCATCCACCTGGAGCAGGGCGGGTTTGGCATCGGGCTCCTGACAGCCGGGCTGGCGCCCACGGAGCAGGGTCTCCAGCCGGGCCAGCGCCTGCGGGTCATTTACGTTCAGAAACATCTCCGGGCAATCAGCAAAATCCACCGTCACTGCCCGCTGTGCCAGCAACCAGTTTTCGGGCCGTCGCTCTCCGGCCTGCAGTGCCTCGCGCAACGTTTCCTCCAGCGTGCAATCCAGCAGTGCATACAGGGGCTGGTAGCGCTCCCCATCATGGGCCAGCGCGGCCCGCTGGCCGGTGGAGCGCAGCGCCTGGTAGAGCCGCATGGCCAGCTTTGGTGAGGGCAGTGGCCCATCGCAGGGCACCGTGAGTATGTAGGGGGTTTGGGCATGGCCCATGGCGCTGAGGATGCCGGCCAGCGGGCCGGGATGATCCGGCAGGGTATCGGCGTATACCGGGTAGCCCAATGCGGCATACTGCTCCTGATGGCGGTTCGCGCTGATGATGAGCCGCTGCAGTTGTTGCTGCAGTGCGGTAAGCACATGTGCGACCAGTGGACGTCCAGCCAGTGGGATCAGACCCTTGTCACGGCCCCCCATGCGCCGGGCACGACCCCCCGCCAGGATAACCGCCGTGACGTCGTCTGCTATCCCCACTAGCCTTCGCGTACGTGCGCCACAGCGCGTTTCGGTGGCAGTTCGACATCCAGCGACAGGTGCTCGTGGCCGTGGTAGACCAGAAAATGGTGCCGTTGGGCACGGGCCAGCAGAATGATATTGGCGCGCTGCGCCAACTCCAGCGCCATACCGGTGATGCCTGAGCGTGACAGCAATACCGGGATGCCCATCTGCACGACCTTGATGACCATCTCCGAGGTAAGCCGCCCCGTGGTATAAAACCATTTGTCGGCCCCCTGGATGTTGTTCATCCACATGTGTCCGGAGATGGCATCTACCGCATTGTGACGGCCGACATCCTCAACGAAATACAGGATCTCCGGGCCACGACACAGCGCACAGCCGTGCACTGCCCCGGCGGTGCGGTAGACGGGATTGTAACGCCCCAATGTGCGCAACAGGGCATAGATCTGGCTCTGGGATATGCTGGGCACGGGCAGTTGTGCCTGTTCAATGTAGGAGCGCAGTTCACCAAAACTGGTGCCCTGCCCGCAACCGGTGGTGATGGTGCGTTGTTGCATGCGCTCCACGGCCCGGGCACCGTCTCCGGTGTGGGTGCTGATAACGGCAGCCTCTGCCTCCCAGTCCACCT
This sequence comes from Proteobacteria bacterium UBA6729, assembly GCA_002454015.1. GTDB lineage: Bacteria > Pseudomonadota > Gammaproteobacteria > Porifericomitales > Porifericomitaceae > UBA6729. The sequence goes on along the minus strand of DKIB01000095.1, from coordinate 3,738 downwards.
GGACGCGACGCACCTGCCTGAGTTCCTGCAACAAGGTCTGATTCTTCAGATAGCCGAGTGCGAGCAGTTCCGGGTGTGTGCCCAGGGTCATCAGGGTAACAATCTGGTGACGGTCCAGGTACAGGGTGAGGGCACGTTCGCAGGCGATTTGCAGCTCGCGGATCCTGCCGTATTCATCCATCGCCAGACCGGGACGGGTGGCGGCCAGGCCAGCGTTGCTGAGCTGTGGCAGGGGATACTGCTCAGCCTGCTCAGCCACCGGTGAGGTTCATGTGACGCATGATCACCGGCTCGCCCTGCAGCTGGAACTCGTGTCCACGCGGCTTGATGTGCATCGCCTCGTGGATGGTCTGTTTGAGGGCGGCCATGGAGAAGGGGCGGGCGCGGACTACGGGGCGCAGGTCACGGGAGTGTTCCTGCCCCAAGCATAACAGCAGGCGCCCCTCGCAGGTCAGGCGTACACGATTGCAGGAGGCACAGAAGTTGTGGCTGTGCGGAGAAATAAGTCCGATGTGTGTGCCGGTCTGCACGTTACGATAATAGTGCGCGGGTCCCCCGGTGGCGTAGTCTGATTCCTCCAGGGTAAACTGCTGGCGCAGATCTGCCAGGATATGATCACTGGAATAGTACGTATCAGCCCGGTTGTGACCATCCACGCTACCCAGCGGCATCTCTTCAATGTAGCTGATATCCAGGCCGCGCTCCCCGGCAAAGTTGGCCAGTGCACAGACCTCATCCTGATTGTAGCCCTTCAGGATTACGGCATTCAACTTGATGCGCTCAAAGCCAACTGCGCGGGCTGCTGCTATCCCTTCCAGCACCTTGTGCAGATCACCCCGGCGGCTCATGCGGCGGAAGCGCTCGGCCCGCAATGAATCCAGGCTGATGTTGATGCGTCGTACCCCCGCCTTGCGGAGCTGTGCAGCGTAGCGTGGCAGTTGCGAGCCATTGGTGGTGAGCACCAGTTCCCCGAGCCCCGGCAGCTGCCCCAGCTGTTCCAGCAGTGCCACGATGTTGTGGCGCACCAGTGGCTCGCCACCCGTGATGCGCAGTTTGACCACGCCGAGTTCGGTAAATGCCCGGGCCACGGTCCCCAGCTCTTCCAGCGTCAGCAGCTGCTGGCGAGGCAGGAATTCCATCTGCTCCGACATGCAGTAGACGCAGCGGAAGTCGCAACGGTCCGTCACGGAGATGCGTACATAATCCACGTGCCGACCAAATCGGTCCACCAGATGCCGCCGTGTTATCGCCTGTGCCATGAATCCTCCGCCCCCATGATAACACCATACTTGCTGTCGGTTCCGGTTTTGGTTATGATCGGGCAAGTGCATCAGGGCCTGCGAGGGTGGGCTTTCCTGCTCACCGGGGTCTGCGAAGGCAGGCTTCCCTGTTCACCGGGGCCTGCGAGGGCGGGCCTCCTTGTTCCACATTTCAGGTCGTCTTGCCATGCTGCAATTCCTGCACAAGGAGCGCATCATCGCTCCTGCCGGTTTCAACCGCTGGCTGGTGCCCCCAGCCTCCATTGCCATTCATCTGTGCATAGGCTCCGTCTACGCATGGAGCATCTTCAATCCCCCCCTGACCCGTGTGCACGGCGTGGTGACCAGTGCCGGCAGCGACTGGAGCCTGTCCAGCGTGGTCTGGATATTCACGGTGGCCATCGTGTTTCTGGGCCTGGCCGCTGCCTTTGCCGGGCGCTGGCTGGAACAGGTGGGGCCTCGCATGGTCGGCGCAGTAGCGGCCTGCTGCTGGGGTGGTGGATTTTTGCTGGGCAGCCTGGGCATCCATACCCACCAGCTGTGGCTGCTGTATCTGGGCTATGGAGTGCTGGGCGGCTGTGGCCTGGGTCTGGGGTATGTTTCGCCGGTCAGCACGCTGATTCGCTGGTTTCCGGACCGGCGCGGCATGGCTACCGGTATGGCGATCATGGGGTTTGGTGGCGGGGCCATGGTAGCTGCGCCCGTCAAGGAAAAGCTGCTTGAGTTCTTCTATCGTGCCCCCGAGTACCTGGGGCGGGTAGCCGATGTGGAGCTGGTGACCCGGGAGGGGCAGCGTTTCGTGGAACTGGCGGGTGCCTTGCGCGAGGTAGTGATTGTCGGTGCCAATGACGTGGCCAGGATGACCGTGGAGGGGCCGGAGGGGGTGTATCTGGTGGGGACCGGCGATGTCGGCGCAATGCAGACCTTTGTGGTGCTGGGCATCGTGTATTTTGTGGTCATGATGCTCGCTGCATTCTCCTATCGTATCCCGGCGCCCGGCTGGAAGCCCGAGGGGTGGGAGCCGCCACACGAGAGTGAAGCAGCACAGAAGATGATGACCGACCGTCATGTGGATATAGACCAGGCACTGAAGACCCGCCAGTTCTATCAGCTGTGGGTCGTATTGTGTTTTAACGTTACTGCGGGTATCGGGGTGCTGGGGGTAGCCAAGACGATGATGACGGAGATCTTCGGCACTACCCTGCCACACATTGTGGATGGCGCATTTGCAGCTACCTATGTGGTCATGATCAGTGTATTCAATATGATCGGACGCTTTTTCTGGGCCAGTGCCTCTGACTATCTGGGACGGCGCCGCACCTACTGGATCTTCTTTGCCCTGGGGATCGCCCTGTACGCATCCATCCCGTTTGCGGCGCAAAGTGTCAGTGTCAGCCGTAGTGTGGTATGGCTGGTGTATTTTTATGCGGTCACCATGGTCATATTCACCATGTATGGGGGTGGCTTTGCGACGATTCCGGCCTATCTGGCGGACATCTTTGGTACCCGCTTTGTGGGAGGCATACATGGCAGGTTGTTGACGGCATGGAGTACGGCCGGGGTACTGGGGCCACTGGCCATTACCTCGTTACGCCAGCGCTCCAGGATTGATGCCATCCATGCACTGGCACAGCAGGTGGAGCCCGGCGAATTCCGGGAGCACTTTGGTGCAGGCATTGAGCAACTGGCAGTGTTGATCGAACAACAGACGGTCACCATTTCCAAACTCATGGATCTGGTGCCTGCAGGAACGCCGGACCCCAGTGCCAGCCTGTACAATTCAACCATGTATCTGATGGCGGTTCTGCTCTCGGTAGCGCTGGTAGCCAATGCCCTGATGCGCCCGGTTCACAACAAACACTACATGCAGGACACCTGATAGCTGCGTTGTGACCTGCCGTCCCTGCCCCGGTCCCTGTATCCACGGACCCGATCATCAGACCTCGTGAAAGCCGGGTGACAGGCGGTTCCTGCTATGGGCAGCTCCCCATACAGCGTACCGGGAATTTGGGGATATGCCACCGTAGTATAACGGGTACCGTACACCAGGGCAGGTTCGACGGACCCTGGTTGACTTGAGAGTCACGGCTTGAGCTTGGCATGATCCTGGTGTCCAGAAGATCAAGGGGGTAGATTACTGACTTGGGTATGGATAGCGTTCTTGTGTTCATGAGCCGTCAAACCCGGGTAAAACAATCACCCATGCCAACCGGCGAGGCGTTGCGCGCTCCGGATTGCGCCCGGTGATCGCCGCCACGGCCGCGTGACTTAATTGCAGCCGCCGCCGCCCGGCGTTTCGATCACCACCACGTCACCTGCCTGTAATTCCATTTGGTCGACGCCGGACAGTTTGGTTACGGTGCCGTCCGCGTGCTCCACATAGTTGCATCCGGTGCTGCCGGCGCCGCCGCCATGCAAGCCATACGGTGGCACCTTTCTATGCCCGGAAATAATGTTCGCGGTCATCGGCTCAAGGAAT
>DKIB01000085.1:8464-8823 GCA_002454015.1 Proteobacteria bacterium UBA6729 | reverse complement strand
GTATAAATCCTTGTCTCTCATAGCAATTCCCTCGTCTACACAACACTCTGAAGCCTGTTCCCCCGTCTCTACTCCCCTTGCTGGCTGGTATGTCCGAGTGACCCCCGTTCACTGACTACAATATACCCCAAATTCCACACCTGAACCAGAAGACCCAAAATACTTTTTACCTGGCATGCTGGATGGCGATACTTACAGTGAAAATAAGCTCCATAGTGTCTGTTAATATGAATAAGTCTTGTGCTGCAGAAATCGCTCCAGGAGCCCAACCATTATTTATGTCTATTGAATCTTTCATCAATGATGATGGCCGGCCTCCAGATAGCTTACAGGAGTTGGTTCCAGGTTATATGGATAGC
>DKIB01000085.1:4396-8421 GCA_002454015.1 Proteobacteria bacterium UBA6729 | reverse complement strand
GTTGATGGGCAGAATTTTGGTGCGCTATATGTAACTGTTTACTGTGGAGATAGCATTGTTGATCTCCATAACTGCAAGATGGTGCGATTATCCGGACAGAATTCTGCTCATTCCAACAGGGTTGAAGCTTTGCCTGATCCCGATGCATCCCGGGAACCTGGTCGACGTTTGAATAACCGCCACGTGTTGGGATATGGGATGCATGCGTTCTCAAAGCAAAACTGGTCTTACCATAGATGGTGTACGCAAGACTGTGTATGGGCATGCTGAAAAACCAGATCTTTGCTTTTTTGTGTAGCATTCATCTGCCTTTCTGCTGGGGCCAATGACTGTGTCAACCACATTGATATCATGCTTTCCCATGATGCATCATCGGCCAAAAACAAGCCACTGAGAGTGCCCTCATTTCATCTTTGGATCAAGAACACTCAGACAGACCTGATAGCTTGAGAATAGAAAGACTGCGGATGTTCACGCGGTGCCTGCGGGAGGCGTTGGGTGGATAGAGATCCTGTCGCCGGTGGGGGGTGGCCTGATGCCGGCGGCCCGGAGCTCATGGATCGCTGCGCTGCTGCCGCCGGAGCGCCCAGCGCACGTGTTCCCGGACCACCGCAGAGGGGTGGTGCAGGCGCGTTCGCAGGGCCGCCTGTGCGGCAGGGTGCCGGGGTGCATTGCCCAGTGCGATGGCAATGTTGCGTAGCCAGCGCTCGTGGCCGAGCCGACGAATTGCAGAGGCTTCGGTATTGCGCAGGAATTGCTCCTGACTCCAGGCGAAGAGTTGCACCAGTGAGGGGGCATCCAGTCCGTGGCGGGCCTCAAAATCCGGTTCGGCTGCCTTCTGTGCGTAGCGGTTCCAGGGGCATACCAGCTGACAGTCATCACAGCCGAAGATGCGGTTGCCAATGGGGGCTCGCAGCGGTTCCGGGATGGGTCCGTGTAGTTCAATGGTGAGGTAGGAGATGCAGCGGCGTGCATCCAGCCGACGGGGTGCCACGATGGCCCGGGTCGGGCACACCCGTATACAGGCCTCGCAGCCCCCACACGGGTCTCCTGCAAAGGGCGGGTCTACAGGCAGCGGCAGATCTGTGTAGATCTCGCCCAGAAAAAACCATGACCCCGCATCCGGGTGAATCAGTACCGTGTGTTTGCCGACCCAGCCAAGCCCGGCATTGCGGGCCAGGGCCTTTTCCATGACCGGTGCACTATCCGTGAAGACACGATAGCCATGGCTATCAGCGACCTGTGCTATACGTTCAGCGAGTTGTTGCAGGCGGCGGCGCAGTACCCGGTGGTAGTCGCGACCCAGCGCATAGCGGGCGATGTAGCCCAACTCCGTCTGTTGCAGTACCTGCTCCGGCGGGGTGGCGGTAGCCGACATGTAGTTCATGCGTGCCGTGATGACGCGCACGGTGCCGGGCACCAGTGCCGCCGGGCGGGTGCGCTTCGTGCCATGGCGCGACATGTAGCGCATCTGGCCGTGCATGCCTGCCGCCAGCCAGGCGGCGAGGCGTGGCTCCTCAGCCGCCAGCCCGGTGTCAGTAATGCCGACCTGCTGGAAGCCGAGCGTCCGGCCCCAGTCGCGAATGTGCGCGGCCAGACCGGCATGGTTTGTTGTCGTATGCGGGGGCATGGTATCCCTGTAGTGTTTCGGTGATCATAAACGGTATAATGCTCAGCGGCCATGATTTCCTATCTGCAATCCGTTTATCGCAGGTACTTTCACGATCCTCAGGCCAGCCTGTTGTTTATCCTGCTGGTCGGTGGTCTGATCGTCATCCTGCTGGTCGGCAAGATTCTGGCTCCGGCGCTGGCGGCGGTGGTGTTTGCCTACCTGCTGGAGGGGACGGTGCTCAAGTTGCAGCGTTTCAACGTGAGTCGGGGGGTGGCGAGTGCGGTAGTCTTTCTACTGTTTCTGACGGTACTGGCGTATGTAGTGGTCGGGTTGTTGCCCCTGCTGTCCACGCAACTGGCCAGGCTGGACGAGGAGTTGCCTGTCATGCTGAATGATGTGCAGGTCTGGCTGCGGGATCTTCCTGAAAAGTATCCGTCCCTGCTGTCGGCGGAGCAACTGGAGGCCCTGATACAGTCCGCCCGACAGGGCCTGTCCGGGGTCGGGCAAAAGTTGCTGAGTTCGGCGTTCGGCGCGATTAGCGTGGTGCTGACCGGGCTGGTGTATCTGATTCTGGTGCCGATCATGGTGTTGTTTCTGCTGAAGGACAAGGATGAACTGTGTGCCTGGTTGCGTCGTTTGTTGCCCAGTGAGCGCAGCCTGCTGAATACCGTATGGGAACAGATGAATCAGCAGATCGCCAATTATGTGCGGGGCAAGGTGTGGGAGATCTTCGTGGTGGCTACTGTCGCCTTCATACTGTTCAAGAGCATGGGTCTGAACTATGCCCCCCTGTTGGCGGTGGTGGTCGGGTTTTCCGTGCTCGTACCCTATGTAGGAGCCCTGGTGGTGACTATCCCGGTGGCCGCGGTGGCGCTGTTTCAGTGGGGTATGGATGCCAATACCGTGTGGCTCATCGTGCTGTACCTAACCATCCAGATGCTGGATGGTTATGTGCTGGTGCCCCTGCTGTTCTCGCAGGCGGTCAGTCTGCACCCGGTGGCGGTGATTACCGCCATCCTGTTCTTCGGGGGCATCTGGGGCTTCTGGGGTGTGTTCTTCGCCATCCCGCTGGCGACCATGGTGAAGGTGACCATCGAGGCCTGGCCTACCACCGGGGGATATGGCTCACTGCCGGGGGTGCGCAGGGGTGAGTAATCAGGCACGGCTGGCGGCGGCCCGGTTGTGGAGCACGGCCCGGGCCAGCGCCCAGGCCTCAATGCGGGGCGTACCCGTGCGCCGGGCCAGCCGTGCCAGTTCCGCAACGGTGGTGCCAGTGGTGATCACATCGTCAAGGATGGCGATATGGTGGTAGGGGAGGTCACGAGTGGCCCTGAAGGCACCCCGCAGATTGCGGCGGCGCTGCCGATGGTCCAGGCCGGTCTGGGCAACGGTCGGCAGGGTGCGTATGCAGGTCTTGTAGTCCAGCGCGATACCGAGTTCGGCGGCGGCAACTGCGGCCAGTTCCAGCGCCTGATTATAGCCGCGCTGCAGCAGGCGCCTGCGGTGCAGGGGCACCGGGATCAGCACCTCCGGCAGGGGCTGCCGGGTGTCAATGGCGCGGGCGAGCAGCCGACCCAGTGGTACCGCCAGCTGGAAGCGTCCCTCAAACTTGAACTGGCGAATCAGGGCATCCACCGGGAAGGTATAGCGAAACGGTACACGGCTCGCCGCTATGGGGGAGGGGGTGCGGCGACAGGCCGCGCAGGGTTCCGGCAGGGGCGCAGGCTGTGCACAGCAGGGGCAACAGGGCGCATTGGGCACCAGCTCAACCGCGCAGTCGGGGCACAGCCCGGCGGAGCAATGGGCATTGCAGATGATGCAACATTGTGGAATCGTAAACACTTCCCTGTGTAGACCGATGGCCTGCGCACAAGATTATAGCCTGACTGCAATACGCAACGACTGGGTACTGCACGAGGTGCGAGCCCTGTTTGCCTTGCCGCTCAATGATCTGCTGTTCCGTGCCCAGTCGGTACATCGGCAGCATTTTGATCCGAATCGTGTACAACTCAGCACCCTGGTCAACATCAAGACCGGCGGGTGTCCGGAGGACTGTGCCTACTGCCCGCAGAGTGCCCGCCACAATACCAACCTGCAGGCATCCCCGCTCATGCCGCTGGAGCAGGTGCTGGAGCGTGCCCGCCGGGCGCGTGCCGCCGGGGCCGGGCGCTTCTGTCTGGGGGCGGCCTGGCGGGCCCCTGCGGAGCCGCTGTTCAGCCGGGTGCTGGAGATGGTTACGGCGGTCAAGGCGCTGGGCATAGAGGTGTGCGCAACGTTGGGCATGCTCACTCAGCAGCAGGCCGAGCGCCTGCAACAGGCGGGTCTGGATTACTACAACCACAACATAGACACGAGCCCTGCGTACTATCCCAACATTATCAGTACGCGTCGTTTTGAGGAGCGTATCACCACC
>DKIB01000085.1:1302-4315 GCA_002454015.1 Proteobacteria bacterium UBA6729 | reverse complement strand
CCACATGCTGCAGGTGCTGGCGACCCTGCCACGGCATCCAGAGAGTGTACCCATCAATGTACTGGTGCCGATGCCGGGGACGCCCCTGCAGGATGCACCGCCGCCGGACCCCTTTGAACTGGTACGGATGATAGCCGTGGCACGGGTGTTGATGCCGGCCTCCTGGGTGCGTCTGTCCGCCGGGCGCGAACACCTGTCCGATGTGTTGCAGGCCCTGTGCTTTCATGCCGGCGCCAACTCGATCTTCTATGGGGAATGGTTGCTGACCACGACGAATCCGGCTGAGGCAGAGGATCTGGCGCTGCTGGAGCGGTTGGGTATGGTCCCCACCACACATTGAGCACGACCGCTGCCGGCGCTGATCCCGAGACTTGGCTGGCGGCGCGGCTGGCGGATGTCACCCCGCCGGGTGGTCCCCGGCGACGCGAGCGCCTGCACCCCGTCGGTGGTGCCTGGGTACGGACCGCAGACGGATACCGTCTGCTGAACTTTGCCGGCAATGATTACCTGGGCCTGGCCACGCATCCCGCCGTAGTGCAGGCTGCGCAGCAGGCCCTGCAACAGTACGGTACAGGCAGTGGTGCCTCGCAGCTGATGTCCGGCTATCGCGAGGTACATCACCAACTGGAACAGGAACTGTGCCGCTTCACGGGGCGCCCGGCCTGTGCGTTGTTTGCCAGCGGTTATCAGGCCAACCTTGCCGTGTTACCTGCGCTGGTCGGCCCGGGGGCTCTGCTCTGCATGGATCAGCGGGTGCATGCCTCACTGGTTGATGCGGCGCTGCTGTCGCGCGCCCGGGTCGTACGCTTTCGCCACCTGGACCTGGCTGATCTGGCCCGCAAGCTGGAGATCGGGCCGGTCGGGCGCAGGCGGGTGGTGGTGACGGAGGGGGTATTCAGCATGGAGGGGGACAGCCCCTCCATGGAGGCCCTGGCTCGCCTGTGCCACCAGCATGATGCCATGCTGGTGGTGGACGATGCCCACGGCTTCGGGGTGTTGGGCGAGCACGGCGGGGGTATCACCGCAGCGCTGGACAGCAGCCAGGTGCCCGTGTTGATCGGCACCTTTGGCAAGGCCCTGGGTGCAGCGGGGGCCTTTGTCGCGGGTTCATCCACACTGATTGCCCTGCTGGAGCAGTGTGCTCGCACGTTGATCTATACGACGGCCCTGCCCCCAGCCTTGGCGGCGGCGGCCCTGGCGGCCCTGACCCAGCTGCGTCGTGCAGATGGCCCGCGTGCCCGTCTTGCCCGGAACATCGCTGCATGGCGCAGGCTGGCGCAGCAGCAGGGTCTGGTGCTGCAGGATTCGGAGACCCCCATCCAGCCGTTCCCGGTGGTGGCATCAGAGCAGGCCTGCCTCCTCAGTCAGGCCCTGCGGGAGCGGGGTCTGCTGGTGCCGGCCATGCGTCCACCTACCGTGCCGGAGGGTGCGTCACGGCTGCGCATTTCGCTGTCCGCACTGCATGACACGGCAGACCTGCGGCAGCTGGCTGAGGCGCTGGCAGCCTGCACATGAATGCACCGCTGGATCAGCAGGCGATGGTGCGGGCCTTTGACCGGGCTGCCCGCCACTATGATCAGGCTGCCGTACTGCCCCGGCAGGCAGCAAACATTCTGCTGGAGCGGCTGGAACTGTTGCGCATCCGGCCCGAATGCATCCTGGATGCCGGTTCGGGTACCGGCCACGGGGCGCGTCGCCTGGCGCGACGTTATCGGCGTGCCCGTGTGCTGCACCTGGACCTGTCCCATGCCATGCTCTGTGAAGCGCGTCGGCTGGGGCCACGCTGGTTCTCCAGACATCGCTATCTGTGTGCCTCCATGACCGCCATTCCCCTGCGCGCAGGCAGTGTGCAGCTGGTCTACAGCAATCTTGCACTGCATTGGTGTGCAGGCCTGGATCGTGCCCTTGGCGAACTGTACCGGGTGTTGGGGCAGGAGGGCCTGCTGTTGTTTTCCTGTTCCGGCCCGGACACGCTGCAGGAATTGCGGGACAGTTGGCCGGGTGCACCGGAGGAGGCCCCGGTCCATCGCTTTCCGGATCTGCACACAGTGGGCGATGCCGTGGTGCGGGCTGGCTTCACAGAGCCCGTGCTGGAGACCGACCGCCTGGTGCTTTGCTATGCCGGGGTGACGGAACTGCTGCGGGAACTGCGTGCCCTCGGGGTACGCTACGTCGCTGCGGGTCGCCGCCGCAGCCTGGGCGGGCGCCGCCTGTACGCCGAGTTGCACCGTCGTTACGAGCGCCATCGACAGGCGAACGGACGCATTCCGGCGACCTTTGAGCTCGTCTTTGGTCATGCGTGGCGTACCGGGGATGCCCCGCCACCGCCCGGTGCACAGGCGGTGTATTCCATTGATCGGTTGCGCCGCAGATGACGCAGGCCCGGGGATGGTTTGTGACCGGCACGGACACCGGGGTGGGCAAGACCCGGGTTACCACCGGGCTGATGGCAGCGTTCCGGCAGCGGGGGCTGGTCGTAGCCGGCATGAAGCCGGTTGCCAGTGGCTGTGAGCCGGCACCCGGGGGGGGACTGGAGAACGAGGATGCCAGACAGATTCGCGCCCTCTGCACCCACCCGGTGCCGTATGAGTGGGTCAACCCCTGTGCGCTGGTACCGCCCATCGCCCCCTCAATCGCACTGCAACGCGATGCGCGACCGCTCCCGGTTGCTGACATCATGGCGGCCTGTGCACGACTCCGTGCAGATGCGGAGGTACTCGTGATAGAAGGGGTGGGTGGCTGGCTGGTGCCCCTGCAGGGTACGCTGGATATGGCCGGGCTGGCCGCCCGGCTGGGGTTCCCGGTGTTGCTGGTGGTAGGGCTCAGGCTGGGTTGTATCAATCACGCCCTGTTGACGCTGGCCGCTCTGGGCAAGGCACCTGCAGGCTGGTTTGCCAACGGTATGGACCCTGCGTATACCACCACAGCTGAGACGGTAGCCCTGCTGGCCGGGCATATCGGTCAGCCACCGCTGGCGGTACTACCCTGCCGGCCGGAGCTGGAGCCGGGCGCG
>DKIB01000085.1:231-1250 GCA_002454015.1 Proteobacteria bacterium UBA6729 | reverse complement strand
GCCCATCCTGCAGCTGTATGCGCCGCCGCTGGAAGGGGGTGGTCCAAAACGGTGTCCAGTTGAATCGTGGGGCGGGGAGAACGCAAATCATGCGCATGGCGTGACAGAGAACGCCGACGGACTTGTTGCCGCTGCATCAGCCGTTCAGTTTGTTCAAAGTTGCGGTTATGTTCATGCCCAAATTCATGACCGCGCGTTGCTGTTTTTCATCCACTAACTGCCCCGCCGCGTTGAACGCGTTCATTGCATTTGACACCGCCACTTGCCCGGGCAATACCGTCATCCCCAAATTGCCCAACAACATTCGCAGCGACACCAACCCTCTGAGACCACCGAGCCCACCCGGCGATGCGGACATCAGCGCGGCATATTTGCCGCCGAACGCGAGCAATGGTTTTTCGTCCGGCGCCTCGGATCTTGATGCCCAGTCAATGCAATTTTTCAACAGCCCGCTGTAGCCGCTGTTGTATTCTGGCGACGAAATTAACACGCCATCGCTGCGCACTAAATGCTGCTTGAACTGCCGCGCATGATCCGGCATGCCCTGGCGCGTCTCGTAGTCCTGATCGAAAATCGGCATTGGGTAGTCGCGCAAGTCAATCAAAGTGACCTCGGCGCCGGACTCCTGCGCGCCCTGCGCCGCGATGGCGATTAGTTTTCTATTGAACGAATCGGCGCGGGCACTACCTGCAAATGCAAGAATTTTAACCATGACTTTTGTCGATGAGTTCGGCTTGCTTGACTATGACCGCTGCCATTCGCGCCGAAGCGGCGTCAATCATTTTTCCATCCAGCGATGCCGCGCCCTGGCCGGCACTCTGTGCCTTGAGTAAAGCTGCCAGCACCCGCCGGGCGCGCGCGACCTGTTGCGGCGGCGGCGACGTGATTCGAACGGTGGCCTGTGCCTGTGCAAGGCCTGTGTGCAACATGCACAGCGCAGCCAGCGGGGCGGGTACTCCTATGATGATCAGGTTATGCTCTGTGCAGGATATTTTCGGTTCCGGGCGCATCGGGGCAGT
>DKIB01000085.1:0-187 GCA_002454015.1 Proteobacteria bacterium UBA6729 | reverse complement strand
ACGGCCTGATCCGCTTGGGGATCCAGGTCCCCTGTCCCGGGGTTGACACCTGCACAAGAACGCTATCTCTATGTGTAAATCAGTAACTTGCAGTGCAGCTCCAAATCTGGCGTATATCCAGGAAAGGTCTCAGGCCGGGTCAAGAATCGGCGGTGGGTCTTTATCTTCAGTCTTTTTGATCGCTTGC
>DKIB01000108.1:403-3626 GCA_002454015.1 Proteobacteria bacterium UBA6729 | reverse complement strand
CAGCTCCGGGGGCACATAGTTCTCGTCGTGTCTGGCCAGCACCTCCGTGGCGGCAAAGCGCCCGTCCGGCCCCAGACGGCCCAGGGCAATGGCTCCCTGCCCCTCCCGGAACAGGGAGGGCAGTACGCCCGTGTAGAGCACCTCCAGTTCGGATCGGTGATCGGTCAACCGAAAGCGCACGGCCAGGCTGTGCGGGTCGCGTTGCATACTCTCCGGAACGACCAGCCCGCCGACCCGTATGTTGCGACCGGTGACCGCCACCTCGCCCTGCACCAGCTGATCAGGGTAGTAAAAATACAGCAGGTTCTCCCGAAAAGCCAGCAGGATCAGGGCGACCCCACAGCCCGCCACGAAGACGATGAACAGACTGCCGAGCAGTCTGCGGGTGGGCCCCCTCATGGCGATGGCGGGGCCTCTGCTGCCCGCAGTTCGCGCAGGATGCGACGCTTCAGACGAACCGCTGCATACAGGTTGTACAGCAGCGTCACCCCGGTAATCCCGTAGGCTGCCCACAGGTAGGCAGCATGTTCCGCACCACTGACCATCACGGGGTACCGGAGACCTGCTGCAACACCCAGGCCCTGTCACGGTCCAGCAACAGCAGCTCGGCCTGCATGCGCATCAACAGAACCGCACCAAAGTAACACTTGAAGGCGCCCGCCATCAGCAGCAGGGGGACCAGCATGCTGATATGGATACGCGAGTCCGCAAACAATGACACCGTGCTGCCCTGATGCAGGGTGCTCCACCATTCAACCGAAAAGTGAATGATGGGCACATTTACCAGTCCGACCAGAGCCAGCACGGCACCGGCACGCGCCGCCGCCCGGGGGTCCGGCACGGCAGTCTGCAGCGCCATGTATCCCAGATACAGAAAAAACAGCACCAGTTCCGCGCTCAGACGGGCATCCCACACCCACCAGGCGCCCCAGGTCGGTTTGCCCCAGATCGCTCCGGTGAGCAGCGCCAACAAGGTAAATGCCGCACCCAACGGCGCACAGGCCCGGGCGGCTGCCAGACTGACCCGGGTCCGCCACACCAGACCCACCAGACCAAACAGCGCCAGGCACACGTAGGCAAACAGCGACATCCAGGCGCTGGGCACATGTACATAGATGATGCGATACACCTCCCCCTGCAGAGCATCCGGGCCCGCCAGCACCAGACCCCCATACAGCCCGGCGACAAGCAACAGGGCACCGAGGAGACCCAACCATAGCGGCCAGGACTCCGTCAGGACGTAGAACTCCCGTGCGGAGGCGTAGCGGGCAATAAACCAGGGCACCCTCATTCGCAGACCCGCACTCGTAATGACAACGCCGTTGCGGGCGGAGCCAGGGCCATGGACAGCAGCAGCAACCCGCCCAGAAAATACAGCTCGGCCAGATAGGGCTGCCCGTGCAGGGCATTGCTGACCGCACTGCAGGCAACCACCAGTACCGGCACATACAGCGGCAACAGCAACAACGGGGGCAAGGTACCAACATCGCGCACCCCGACCGCAAGCGCCATAATGATCGCCCCCAGCAGGGTCAGTATCGGGGTGCCCAGCAGCAAGGTCAGCACCAGCGCCTGCAACGCGGCGGCGGGGAGCTGCAACAACACGCCGAGCAACCCGGACAGCAGCACCAGAGGCAGGCCGCTAACCAGCCAGTACGCGGCGACCTTGCCCCACATCAGCCCCGTCAGGGAGCGGCGGCTGAGCAGCAATCGGTCCAGCATGCCCGCCTCGTAGTCGGCGCGGAACATGCCGGACAGCGCCAGGGTGGAGGCCAGTAGCGCTGCCACCCATACCGCAACCGGGGCCAACTCCGTCACCAGCAACTGGCGGCCGCCGAGGGCCAGCGGAAACAGCGATACCACGATCAACAAAAATACCAGCGGATGGACCAGCTCGGAACGGCGGCGCAACAGGGCCAGCACCTCACCGTAAAACATCCCGGTGCCGATGTGCATCATGCTGCCTTGCGCCGGGGGCTCGCGGCGCCGGGGTCAGCGGTCCCGCCGCAGGGTAAACTCCGCCCCGCAGTACGGACACTTGGCAGCGCCGCTTTCCTCAATGGGCAGGAACACCCGCGGGTGGGAGTCCCAGAGGCTGGTGCCCGGTAGCGGACAGTGCAGGGGCAGATCTGACTCCCCCACCTCAAGGAAGGCCTGGGCGTTAGGCTGTGCTGGACTCTTCCCGGAACTCTCCATTCGTTCTCTTCCCCTGTATCGCATGCAGCCACTGCGGGTGCTGCTGATCCTTGCCCTGCACCACGGCAAAGTACAGATCCTGGAGTCGGCGGGTGATGGGGCCGCATCGCCCATCCCCAATCTGGCGTCTATCCAGTTCCCGCACCGGCGTCACTTCCGCCGCCGTGCCGGTGAAGAACATCTCATCGGCAATGTAGACCTCGTCACGCGAGATGCGCCGCTCCACGACCGACAGTCCTTCTGTGGCCGCCAGCTGCATCACCGTATCCCGGGTGATGCCCTCCAGAATGCTGGTGTTGTCCGGCGTGTGCAGGATGCCCTTGCGCACAATGAACACATTCTCCCCGGAGCCTTCCGCCACGTGACCCGAGGTGTCCAGCATCAGGGCCTCCTGATACCCCTCCGCCATGGCCTCCTGCAAGGCCAGCATGGAGTTGATGTAGTAGCCGTTCGCCTTCGCCTTGCACATCGCGGAATTGACGTGATGCCTGGAGAATGATGCCGTCTTGACGCGGATGCCTTCCCGCAGGGCCTGCTCGCCCAGATAGGTCTCCCAAGGCCAGGCCGCCACCATGACGTGGGCCTGCAACTGATCCACCCGCAGCCCCATCTCCTCACTGCCCAGAAAGCACATCGGGCGTATGTAGGCCGAGGCCAACTGGTTGATCTGTACCGCATCCACGCAGGCCTGATGCAGAACCTCAGGCGTGTAGGGGATGCTCATCCGCAACATGTGCGCCGAACGAAACAGCCGGCAAATGTGGTCCTGTAACCGGAATACGGCCGACCCCTGGGGGGTCTCATAGGCACGGATGCCCTCAAACACCCCCATCCCGTAATGCAGGGTGTGCGTCAAAACATGAACACGTGCATCCCGCCAGGGCACCATCACCCCGTCCAGCCAGATGTGCCCATCCCGATCTTCCATAGACATTGCCATTACTCTCCGCATCAACGCGTAGCCCCGCATGATAGCGCAAGCCGCCCGGCAGCACAAATGCGGCCGTATACCCCCCCCGACCCGCCC
>DKIB01000108.1:0-380 GCA_002454015.1 Proteobacteria bacterium UBA6729 | reverse complement strand
GCCCCTGCCGGATGCGGGCCGCCGGCAAGGAGGCCCCCAGAGCCGCCCTGAACACTCCCCGCAGGTATCAGCCCGCCTGCCCGAACTGCCTTTTGATATAGCGCAATACCGGGCCCGCGTTCTCCTGCGCCTCCTGCCNNGGGGGCAAGATGGCTGCAAACGATCTGAAACAACTCCAGACACGAATCCACGAGTGGCACCACTTGCACGAGCATCTCGTTCTTCCAGGGCCCGGACAGCTTGAGTATGATGTCGTGGTCATCCTGTCCCCCTCTCCTGGAAAGCACCAGAATATAGTCTGGCAGGTTCTTCACCAGCACCTGCTGTATATGAGCCTTGCACCTGCCCCAAGCTGCCGAATGCGGCAATCTCAAGGCCTC
>DKIB01000090.1 GCA_002454015.1 Proteobacteria bacterium UBA6729 | reverse complement strand
GATCATCCTGGAGCGTCGTCTGGAACAGATGGGGCATCGTATGGACAATCGTCTGGAGCGGATTGAGCATCGTATGGAACAGATGGAGCGTCGTCTGGACGGTCGCCTGGAGCGGATTGAGAACTGTATGGACCAGCGTTTTGCCCAGGTAGACCAGCGCTTTGCCCAGATTGATGGGCGTCTGGAACCGATAGATCGACGTATGGACCAGTGTTTTGCACAAACGGATCAGCGTGTTGCGCATTGAGTGTATGGAAGATGCCCTGATTCAGGGCTATGTCGTCATCAAGCCCCCGGATTCCACCCCTCCAAACTGAATCGGGAGCGGATTGCGCAAGGCTTGCACACCGGGGGGTACGGACAGGGCAGGCACCGCTACAAGCGCGGCTCGGTGTCTCCATCCGCTGACCTGATCGGGCATGCTATTCGGTTTTCTGCGACTTGTTGCCACCGGGATCCTGCGGATGATCAGCTTCGTGTATACGCTGGTAGATTTCGTCACGGTGCACCGCCACATCACGTGGTGCGGTTACCCCCAGACGCACCTGATGTCCACGGACGCCGAGTACGGATATCCGCACCTCGCCATCGCCAATGATCAATGATTCTCCAATCCTGCGAGTCAAAATTAACATGGCATCTCTCCTTAAGTTGCCGAAGATAAATGTCAGCCTGTTGATGCAGAGCGAGGTAGCGGGTCTGCTTTCTGCTCCAGATCGAAGGCTTGATGAAGGGCACGAACGCCGGTTTCCAGGTAGCGCTCTTCAATCACTACCGAGATCTTGATCTCCGAGGTGGAGATCATCATAATGTTGATGTTTTGTTCCGCCAGCACTGCAAACATTCTGCTGGCGATGCCTGCGTGTGAGCGCATACCAACCCCCACCACGGATATTTTGATGATCGCGTTATCACCACGCACATCCCTGGCTCCGAGCTGTGTGGCCGTCTCACGCAGTATGTCCATTGACTTTTCATAGTCGCGCCGATGTACGGTAAAAGTAAAATCAGTGGTATTGTCCTGGCCAATATTCTGCACGATCATGTCCACTTCAATGCCATGTGTGGCGATGGGCCCCAGTATCTTGTGGGCGATGCCGGGCTGGTCCGGCACGCCTATCAGCGTCAATTTGGCCTCATCGCGGTTGTGGGCGATGCCTGAGATGATGGGCTGTTCCATGGCCGGGATTTCCTCTGAGCTGATCAGGGTGCCGGGTCCGGGGTCAAACGAGGACAGCACCCTTAGAGGGACATTATATTTACTTGCGAACTCCACTGCACGGGTTTGTAGCACCCTGGCCCCCAGCGCGGAGAGTTCCAGCATTTCCTCATGGCTGAGTTGAGCCAGACGTCGGGCCTCAGGCACGATCCGCGGATCCGCGGTGTAGACCCCGTCCACATCCGTGTAGATCCGGCATTCTCCGGCCCCAATGGCCACCGCCAGGGCCACCGCCGTGATGTCTGATCCCCCCCGCCCCAGCGTGGTGATGTTGCCTTCTTCATCAATGCCCTGGAAGCCGGCTACTACCAGAATGTGGTCTTTTTGCAGGGCCTTCAACAGGGCGGTCCCGTCGATGTTCTTGATGCGGGCGCGGTTGTGCCGATGGTCGGTGCGGATGCGGGCCTGGCCCCCCGTACAGGACCGTGCCGGGCAGCCGAGGGCGTGCAGGGCCAGGGCCAGCAGGGCCATGGTGATCTGCTCACCGGTAGAGAGTAGCGCATCCAGTTCACGCGGCGAGGGTTTTGGGCAGAGCGTCCGGGCCAGGGCCTGCAATCGGTCGGTTTCGCCAGCCATGGCCGACACCACTACCACCAGCCTGGCCCCGTCCTGATAATCCTTGGCAACCAGTTGGGCGATGGCCGACAGATGTTCGGTACTGGCCACGGAGGTGCCCCCGAACTTGTATACCCGCAGTCTAGCCGGGTCGGATGCGTTCACGAACCCACTCCGGCACGCTGTGTAGCGCACTGTCAAGTGCTGCCGGGCGATTGCCACCAGCCTGAGCCATGTCCTTGCGACCGCCACCACGGCCACCGACCTGGGCGGCAACATAGTTGACCAGTTCACCGGCCCGGATGTGCCCGGCCCCTGTGCCGGTGACACCGGCTACCAGTTGCACCTTTTCATCCTGCACTGAAGCCAGCACCATCACCGCATCATCCAGGCGATGTTTCAGGCAATCCAGGGCCGCGCGCAGGGTCTTGGGGTCAGCCCCATCCAGACGACCCAGCACGACCTTGATGCCTGCAACATCCACCGCTTCATTCTCCAGGTCTGCACAAGCGTTGCCAGCCAGTCGGGAGCGCAGCTGATCCAGCTCCTGCTCCTGTGTACGTCGTTGTTCCAGCAGGCGTTGCAGCTGCTGCTCAAGTTGGTCTGTGCTGGTGCCCAGCAGTCCGGCGATACGTTCCAGACGTTGTGAGGCAGTAGTGACCCAGCTGTGGCTGCCGCGACCGGTCAGTGCCTCAATGCGACGGATTCCCGCGGCAACGCCACCCTCCGAGATAATCTTGAACAGGCCTATATCTCCAGCCCGGGCTACATGCGTACCGCCACACAGTTCACGCGAGAAATCCCCACCGATATCCAAAACGCGCACCTTGTGCCCATCGTATTTTTCACCGAACAGACACAGGGCACCGGCTGCCGTGGCCTGCTCCAGGGACATTTCACGGACCCGGGTATCGGCGTTTTTCAGAATAATCGCGTTGACTTGCTGCTCAATGGCAGCGAGCTGTTCAGGTTGCAGTGGTTCGGGGTGAGTAAAGTCAAAGCGCAGTCGCTCCGGTGCAACCAGGGAACCTTGTTGCGTTACGTGTGTGCCCAACTGTGAGCGCAGCGCCGCATGTAGCAGGTGGGTTGCTGAATGATTACGCACGGTATCGGCACGATGCTGTGTGTCCACGTGGGCTTCCAGGTCCATATCGGCTTGCAGTATGCCAGCGGTCAGGACCCCGATATGCACATGGGCCGTACCGCGCAGCCGGGTATCCTCCACCTTGAATTGTGCGGTGTCACAGCGCAGTTCGCCGCGGTCGCCGACCTGGCCACCGGATTCCGCATAAAAGGGCGTAGTCTCCAGCACCACCTCCCCGGCTTCGCCGACCTGCAGGGTCTGTACACGGTTGCCGTTACGATACAGTCCCAACACACGACTCTGTGCAGTCAATTGCTGATACCCGATGAAGCGGCTGGACCAGGGCGGTACCTCCGTATTTTTCATGCCGACAAACTGGTTGGCACTGCGGGCACGCTCCCGTTGCAGCTGCATGGCATGTTCAAAGCCCTTCATATCAACGGTCAGTCCACGTTCGCGGGCAATGTCCGTGGTCAAATCGACAGGGAACCCAAAGGTGTCGTACAGGCGGAACACAAGTTCACCCGGGAGGCACCCGTTGCTGATCGTGGCAAGTGCTGCCTGTAGCTGTGCCATGCCCTGATCCAGAGTTTCGCGGAAACGTTGTTCCTCCCGTAGCAGGGCCTCACATATCCGGTTCTGTGCACCATGCAGTTCCGGGTAGCTCGATCCCATCTCCCGGATCAGCACCTCTACCAGCCGATGCATAAACGGTTCCCGCAGTCCCGACTTGTCACCATGCCGCACAGCACGCCGGATGATACGTCGTAACACATAGCCACGACCTTCATTGGTGGGCATGACACCATCGGCGATCAGGAAGCTTGAGGCGCGCAGGTGATCAGCGATCACCTTGAGAGTGGCATCACTGACCGTTGTGCTGTGTACCATGTCGCGTACGGCATCGATCAGTGGCCGGAACAGGTCGGTAGCATAGTTATCATGTACCCCCTGCATGATCGCAGCGATGCGCTCCAGCCCCATGCCGGTATCCACCGCATGTTGCCGCAACGGTAGCAACTCTCCCGAGGCATCGCGGTTGTACTGGGTGAACACCAGATTCCACACCTCTACATAGCGGTCTCCCTCCAGCGCACCTCCCGGCGGGTCCCCAGCCAGGGTCGGGCCATGGTCGTAATAGATCTCGGTGCAGGGGCCGCAGGGTCCGGTTTCTGCCATGGACCAGAAGTTGGAATGATCGTCGCAACGCCGAATACGCCCTGCATCCAGTCCTGCCTGTCGCAGCCAGATATCAGCGGTCTCATCATCCCGATGATGTACAGATACCCACAGCCGATCCTCCGGCAGGCCGAGCGATCCGGTGATGAATTCCCAGGCCATAAGAATCGCCTCTGCCTTGAAGTAATCCCCAAAACTGAAGTTGCCAAGCATCTCAAAGAAGGTGTGATGGCGATTGGTGTAGCCCACATTTTCCAGATCGTTGTGTTTGCCGCCAGCGCGCAGGCAGCGTTGACAACTGACGGCGCGAGGCGTTTCTGGTGCCCGGTTGCCAAGCAGTACATCCTTGAATGGCACCATGCCGGCATTGGTGAACAGCAGGCTGGTATCGTTACCGGGCACCAGTGATGCAGACGTATAGCGACGATGCCCGTGGCGCTCAAAGAACGCCAGAAATTGCTCGCGCAGCTCAGTGCCTTTCACGGACAGACACCTGTTCCACAGCAGCCTGAATCTGTTCGCTGCTGAAGCCACGCCGCTCCAGAAAGGCACAACGTTTGGCTTGTTCCCGGTCATCTGCCGGGGCACTTTGCCCAAAGCATCGGCGCAACTGCTGCACAGCGGCACGCACCCAGTCTTCATCCATCTGGTGCAGGGCCTGCTCGACCAGTTTGCAGTCCAGGCCGCGTGCCTCCAGCTCCCGGGTGATGCGCAGTGGGCCGTAGCCGCGGTTGCGACGTGCCTGCAAATACAGTTCCAGATAACGTGCATCGGATTGCAGCCCGTGGGTAGCGAGGTCTTCCAGCAACGCTTCACTTTGCCGGGTATCAAAGCCACGCCGGGCAAGTTTGTGCAACAACTCGGCGGCCGAGTGCTCGCGCCGGGCGAGCAACGCCAGTGCTGCCTCACGAATTCCGTTTTGTGTACCGGCCACCATGGCCTGCTTACTCCGCAGCGGCCCCGGCGGTCGGCTTCTTCTTCTTGCGGCCAGTGCCAGTCGTTGCAGTTGCGGGCTTTGCCCCGGAACCTTCTGCGCCCAGTCGCGCCCGCAACGCAGTCTCCAGTTTTTGCGCTGCCTCCGGATTATTACGCAGGTACAGTCGGGCGTTGTCCTTGCCCTGGCCGATACGTTCACCATCATAGCTGAACCATGTCCCGGAACGTTTCAGCAAATCTTCGGTCACGCCCAGATCGATCAACTCGGATTCTCTGGAGATGCCTTCGCCATACACAATATCAAACTCCACCTGACGGAATGGCGGGGCGACCTTGTTCTTGACGATCTTCACGCGGGTGTGGCTGCCGATTATCTCATCCCCCTTCTTGAGCGCACCGATGCGGCGTATGTCCAAACGCACTGAAGCATAAAACTTGAGTGCGTTGCCACCGGTGGTGGTCTCCGGATTGCCATACATGATACCGATACGTATGCGTAGCTGGTTGATAAATATCACCATGGTACGGGATTTGCTGATGTTGCCGGTCAGCTTGCGCAGGGCTTGTGACATCAGCCGGGCATGCAGACCTACATAGCTGTCGCCCATATTGCCTTCGATCTCCGCCCTGGGGGTGAGCGCGGCAACCGAGTCCACAACGATAACATCCACCGCTCCGGAGCGTACCAGCATGTCGATGATCTCCAGCGCCTGTTCGCCAGTATCCGCTTGCGACACCAGCAGCTCCTGCATGTCTACCCCCAGCTTCTCGGCATATTGCGGGTCCAGGGCATGTTCGGAATCCACGAATGCTGCCGCCCCGCCCAAGCGCTGGGCATTGGCCGCAACATGTAGCGCCAGGGTGGTCTTGCCCGAGGCTTCCGGGCCGTAGATTTCAATTACCCGCCCACGTGGCAGCCCCCCCACCCCCAGTGCCAGATCCAGTAACAGCGAACCGGTAGGGATCACCTCCACATCGCGTCGTGCACTAGCATCCCCCAGACGCATGATCGAGCCCTGACCAAACTGCTTCTCAATCTGACTGAGTGCCATGTCCAGTGCCTGCTTCCGTTCCTTCTCCATCTGTATCTTCCTCCTGTGTGGCCAGGTGCCACAATGTCCATTATCCCACAATCCCTGCTACGCTCCCATCACCCGGCAAAGAATAACTTATTTTTCAGACACTTGCTCCATGCTGCTGCACCTGCGCCAGCGTCCCGCAGGAGTGTACCGGGCAACTCCCGGGCGGGTGGTCAGAACCAGGGTCCATGTCCAACTCCAATACCGGGGTGACTCCCGGCAATGCCGTGTCTCCATGCAGGATGGACAGGGGGTCCGGATAGGCGGCCGCTTGCGACATCAGCCCGTGTTCTCCTGTGCGATACCGGGCGCTACACGCTACTCCATGCTCATGGCAGAGCTCGACCAGGACGTGTGCTGTCCGCTTGCATCGATATCGGTACAGTCTTGCCGGGTTGGGACTGACCGCACGGCGGGCACCCGTTCTGTCTCAGGAGGAGGCCGTGCTGTGCTGCGCTGCGCTACCGCCGAGGCACACCACCAGCCGGGCATGTGCGGCGGGGTCCTGCTTTGCCAATGCGCTCAACGCATCCTTGAACCGTGCGGTATACCCGGTATGCGCCTTCAGCAATCCTTCCAGATAGAGCCTTTCAGCCAGGGAGGGCACCTCCCCACGCTGCTGTTTTTGCGCCAGTGCATGCATGCTTGAGTAGTATTCATCCTTGCTGGCACACAGGTCCAGCCATGCCTGCCAGGCCGACATGGCTGCGGGAGGCAGTTCAGGCGGCACCCCGGTGGGGGTCAGGAGGCGACCTCCAGAGACTCCGCATAACGGCCCGTGCAGGCCAGACTGTTGCACTTTTCCCGATGTAGCAGGAGTGCACGTGCAGACTCCACCCGGTCGGCCTGTCCAGCCCAGTGCTGCAGGGCGGGTTCCTGCAGGGCGCGGCCATAGGAGAAACTCAGTGGCCAGGGCAAATCGGGATACGCAGCATTCATGGCATTGAGGTGCGCGGTAGCCGTAGTGGGGGCTTGTCCGCCGGACAGGAATACCACGCCAGCTACCGCAGCGGGTACGCATTCCTGCAAACACTGCACGGTCTGTTCGGCAACCTGTGCAATGGCCGCCTGCTCCGGGCAGTCTTTGCCGGATACGACCATGCCGGTTTTCAATACGGTATGTTCCAGCGCCACGCCCTGCCGTTCCAGTTCTGCAAACACGGCCTGCAGGGTGCGGGCAGTCACCTCGCGACAGCGGGCCTGGTCATGGTTGCCTTCCATCAGTACCTCGGGTTCTACGACGGGGATGATTTCAGCCTCCTGACATAGTGCAGCATAGCGCCCCAGGGCATGGGCGTTGACATGCAGGCAACATGCGCTGGGCAGAGAACCCTCCTCGCCGATGGAGATTACCGCACGCCACTTGGCAAATTGTGCCGACATGCCATGATATTCCTGCAGTCGCTCCCGTAACCCGTCCAGCCCCTCGGTGACCTTCTCGCCCGGGCAACCCGCCAGGGGTCGGGCACCCATATCCACCTTGATGCCAGGCAGTATGCCGAGTTTCTGCAATAACCATGAGAAGGGGGTGCCGTCAACCGCCTGTTGGCGGATGGTCTCATCAAACAGGATCACCCCACTGATATATTGCCCGGATTCCGGCGTATCGATCAACAGCTCGCGCCACGCCCTGCGATTGTCTTTGGTGGACTTCACGCCGACCGACGCAAACCGTTTGCCGATGGTGGGCAGGCTCTCGTCTATGGCCAGAATCCCCTTCCCCCTCGCCATCAGTTCCTGTGTCGTGCTGTCCATTATGCTCTCGTCCATACTCCTGCTGCTCTCCCCGGCACCCCACCGATGCAACTTCCTGCCGTCCAGTGTATAACAAACCCGAGCGGGAATCCAATTCCTGAATGGCCCTGTTCGGGTCCGCAGCGCAGTCCCGGGGCAGGTTGACAAGGCCCCTGACTCCGGGGCCGGTGCGGGTGCCGACAGGGGACCGCGGCTCTACCCCTTGCGAGGACAACAGGCAACCTGCCCGCAGGCACGCTTTCGTCTGGATATTCAGTGCTGTCAAAAACGCGTGGGCTGCATGATGCTGAAGCGGGTTCCGGAGTGGGGCAGGACTGTGATGGCCAACGGCCGGAATCGCCGGGCAGGGTGGAGGCTGAAACTGTGGAAACTGCAGGGGTTCGCAGGGGGTGGGGTGTTTTATCGGGCGGGTGTCTGCAATGCAAATGTCATCAGTTGTTGGTAGCGGGGCATGGGGTCTGGTGTGGCGCGGGCCAGTACGCAGCGCTTCACCTGCAGGGTAATGGGTGCCACGGAGCGGGTTCGAATCCCGGCGGCCTGGCGGTACAGGGTGATGTGGGGTTGGTAGGCACGCTCCACCCGCAGCTTGCAGATTGAGGCCACCCGTTCACGCAGTGCGGCTTCCAGTGCATACAGTCTGGCGGGTGGCCGGGTCGGTGCCAGCCAGGCGATTCTGGAGCCGGACCAGTGCCCGAGCCGGTCCAGAGTCAGGGTGAAGTCCGGCTGTGTATTGCAACACTGCAGTATCTCTGCCAGCAAGCGGGCTTGCACGGTAGCAGCCACCGGACCCAGATACAGCAAGGTCAGGTGCAGGTCTGCGAGGTGCTGGCGGTAGCCGGAGGGTACATGTAGCGGCCCCAGCGGGTAGAGCTGCTCGCTGATGTGGCGCTGTGGCCAGATGGCGAGGAACAGCTTGCCTGTGTGGTGTGGGGCCATCGGTGGGTCAGCGGAGTGCCTCAAGGCGTTGCAACAGACCCTGCAGGGCTGCGTTGCAGCTGTGTGTGCGTATCATGCCCCGCTCACCGTGGAAGTGGTACAGCCGGGTATCACAGTGCCCGGGCAGCTGCCAGGCGATATAGATGGTGCCGACGGGTTTGGCGGGCGTACCCCCCTCCGGACCGGCGATACCGGTGATGGCAATGGCTACCCGGGCGGCACTGTGCTCCACGGCACCCCTGACCATGGCGGTCGCCACCTCGGGGCTGACCGCGCCATGGTCCCTGAGCAGTGTTGCGGGCACCCCCAGCTGGTGTTGCTTGGCAGCGTTGGAGTAGCTCACGAAACCACGCTCAAACCAGGCAGAACTGCCGGGGATGCTGGTGAGTTCGGCCGCCAGCAGTCCCCCTGTGCAGGACTCTGCTGTCGCCAGCATGAGCCCCCGTGTCTGCAGGCCGAGACCTGCAGTCTGTGCCAGTGGGTTCATGCCGGACCCCGCCGGGCACTGAAGAACGCCTTCAGCAGTGCTGCACATTCTGCGGCCATGATACCGCCCTGTACCATGGGGACATGGTTCAGGCGGGTGTCTGCGAGGTTGCCAAACACGCTGTGTACAGCACCGGCTCCAGGGTCGGACGCGCCGTAGATGAGCTGAGCCACACGCGCCTGGATGATCGCACCGACACACATTACGCAAGGTTCCAGTGTGACGTACAAGGTGGTGTTGGGCAGGCGGTAATTGCCTGTGACCCGGGCGGCCTTGCGCAAGGTGATGATTTCAGCATGGGCAGTCGGGTCGCAGTCGGCTATGGGACGGTTCCAGCCTGTCGCAAGGGTTTCTCCTGTGGCACTCACCAGTACGGCACCCACCGGCACCTCGTCGGCAGCTGCTGCGCGTTGGGCCAGGTCCAGGGCCAGTGCCATGCGGGCTGTGTGTGCTACTCCCACTCGATGGTGGCCGGGGGCTTGCTGGAGATGTCATAGACCACCCGCGAGATGCCGTCCGTTTCATTGATAATGCGGGATGCAACAGCCTCCAGCAACGCCTCCGGCAGACGTGCCCACCGGGCGGTCATGAAGTCGTCGGTCTCCACGGCCCGCAGCGCGATGACATACTGGTAGCTGCGCCGGTCCCCCTGTACCCCCACGGCCCGCACCGGCAGGAACACGGCAAAGGCCTGACTCAGGCGATGGTAGTAATCACTGCGGTGCAGCTCTTCAATAAAGATGGCATCGGCCCGGCGTAGCAGGGCAGCGTATTCGGGCTTGAATTCCCCGAGTATGCGTACGGCCAGCCCGGGACCCGGGAAGGGGTGACGGTACAGGAGTGCACGGGGCAGACCCAGTTGCAGGCCGAGCGCGCGCACCTCGTCCTTGAACAACTCCCGCAGCGGCTCCAGTAATTTCAGGCGTATATGCTCGGGCAGGCCACCAACATTGTGGTGTGATTTGATCAGCTGTGCCTGCCCCGGAATTGCAGCGGACTCGATCACATCCGGGTAGATGGTGCCCTGGGCGAGCCACTCGACCCCCGGTAGCCGGGCAGCCTGTTCTTCAAACACCTCAATGAAGGTATGGCCGATGATATGGCGTTTGCGTTCCGGGTCGGTCTCCCCCTTGAGGGCATTCAGGAAGCGTGTCCCGGCCTCGGCAATATGCACCGGAATGGCCAGTGGCTCAAGGGCGGTTTGTATCTGCTGTGCCTCATGCGTGCGCAGCAGGCCGTTATCGACCAGTACACAGTGCAACCGTTTACCGACGGCACGCTGCAGTAATACTGCGGCTACTGTGGAGTCTACACCCCCGGACAGGGCCAGCAATACCCGGGCATCCTCGCCGACCTGCTCCTGGATGCCCGCAACCAAACGCGGGATGATCCGGGTCGGGGTCCACTCCGCTCCCAACCCGGCGATCCGGTGCAGAAATTGCCCCAGCAGCCGGGCGCCACAAGGGGTATGTGCTACCTCAGGGTGGAACTGCAGGCCATACAGACGGCGGGCCTCACAGGCCATGCCGGCTACGGGGGCAGACGGGTTGGCGCAGATGACCCTGAAATCCGGAGGTGGACGTTCCACCCGATCCCCATGGCTCATCCACACCTGCAAGCGGCCGGATAGCTCCGCAAACAGCGGACTGTTGTCGGTAATTTCTATCTCGGACGGGCCGAATTCTCGGTGTGCTGCGGGCGCAACGGTGCCGCCCAGCTGGGCGGCCATGACCTGCATTCCATAGCAGATGCCGAGTACGGGCACGCCCAGTGCATACAGTCCCGGGTGCGGGGCGATATCGGGCCCCTCAGCGGTGGCGGATTCGGGCCCCCCGGAGAGGATCACGGCGCGCGGGGCACAGGCCTGCAGCTGTGCCAGGCTTATATCCCAGGGATGCACTTCGCAATACACTCCTTGTTCACGTACCCGGCGGGCAATAAGGCGCGTGTACTGTGAACCGCAGTCAAGCACCAGCACGCGTTCGTCTGGAGGGGGTGCGACAGCCGGATGCGTCGCCGTCATTTGCGGTAATAGTTCGGCGGTTCGCGGGTGATATCTACGTCGTGCACGTGCCCCTCTCGCAATCCGGCCGGTGTCAGGCGCACCAGTGCACTGTGGGTACGCAGTTCCTCCAGGGTGCGACAGCCTGCATAGCCCATGGAGGCGCGCAGTCCTCCGGTCAGCTGTTGCAGCAGCAGCTCCAGTGTGCCCTTGTACTGTACGCGGCCCTCCACACCCTCCGGCACCAGCTTGGCGGTATCGTCATTGCCCTGAAAGTAACGGTCGGAGGAGCCATGCAACCCTGCCATGGCACCGATGGAGCCCATGCCACGGCAGGCCTTGTAGTAACGCCCCTGATAGAGTTCCATTTCTCCAGGGGCCTCTTCGGTACCGGCAAACAGGCTGCCGATCATCACACTGTGTGCGCCACAGCTGATCGCCTTGGCAATATCCCCGGAATAGCGTATCCCCCCATCGGCGATCAGCTGTGCAGGCCGTCCTGCCAGTGCGTGAGCGACCTCGGCAATGGCCGAGACCTGCGGCACACCGATACCGGTGACAACGCGCGTGGTGCAGATGGAACCGGGGCCGATGCCGACCTTGACGGCATCCGCCCCGGCATCCGCCAGCGCCAGTGCCCCTTCGCCGGTGGCGATGTTCCCGCCTATTATGGGAGTGTCGGGGAAGCGGGTATGCAGCCAGTGCACCATGTCCAGAACCGGGCGGGAGTGTCCATGTGCCGTATCCACCACGAGCACATCCACACGCGCCTCAATCAGGGCTTCGGCACGGGCGCGACCTTCGTCATTGATGCCGATAGCCGCTCCGGCCCGCAGCTGTTCCGTGGCGTCCTTGCTGGCACAAGGATGCTCCAGGGCCTTCTGTATGTCCTTTACCGTGATCAAGCCGCTGAGTTTCCCGTCGGCATCTATCACCAGCACCTTTTCAATACGGTGTTTGTGCAACAGCCGCCGCACTTCGCTGTTGTCGGTGCCATCCTGCACCGTGACCAGTCGTTGCCGTGGCGTCATCACCGAGGTAACCGGCTGCTCATGATGCACTTCAAAGCGCAGGTCGCGGCGGGTCACAATACCGACCGGATGCCCCTCGCCGTTGATCACCGGCACGCCGGAGATGTGATGCTCTTCCATGAGCTGCAACACCTCGGCAATGCGGGCATCCGGGGGCACGGTAATCGGGTCATGGATTACGCCACTCTCGTGTTTTTTGACCCGCCGCAGCTGCTGTACCTGGGCCTCTATGGACATATTCCTGTGGATGATGCCGATGCCGCCCGCCTGCGCCATGCCGATCGCCAGACGTGACTCCGTAACCGTGTCCATGGCAGCAGACAGCAAGGGGATGGCCAGGTGGATATCGCGAGCCAGCGGGCTCTGTAATTGGGCCTCGGCAGGCAGTACCTCCGAATAGGCCGGTTTCAGCAGCACATCATCAAAGGTCAGTGCTATGGGTATTTTCTGCATAACTGTCTGTTCAGGGCATCGCCTGTCTGGATACTGCTACCACT
>DKIB01000018.1:683-15428 GCA_002454015.1 Proteobacteria bacterium UBA6729 | reverse complement strand
GGACAGGGCCCTGTCCGGCCCTTGTCCCGACGCCCGAAGGCCCTCCAGCACGAAAATAGTCCCTCTCCCCCTGCGTCCTCCCTTGAGCCCTCGGGTCGTTTGTAGTGTACTCTGGTGATGTGAATCGTTATAAATCAATCACTTATGAATCCAAACCGTCAAAGTCAGGACGATCTGGCCCGTTCGAGCCCCTTCAGGCGCAGTCATGGAATATCTCTTGACTTTTTTAGTCGGGTATTGTAGGGTGGGCTCCCGCGGGGGTTCCCGCGATGGAGACGATTATGAGATTGACTACGAGAGGCAGGTATGCGGTGACGGCAGCGGTAGATCTGGCCCTGCATCAGCAGGGGGGGCCGGTGACGCTGGCTGCCATTGCCGTGCGGCAGGAATTGTCGCAGACCTATCTGGAACAATTGTTGCTGAAAATGCGGCGGCAACAACTGGTGGAGAGCGTGCGGGGTCCCGGGGGGGGCTATGCGCTGGCCAGACCGGCTGAGGATATCTCGGTAGCTGAGGTGATGCGGGCTGTTGAGGAGCCGCTGGATTCTACGCAGTGCGGGGGCAAGCGCAATTGCCGGAGAGAGCGGCCCTGTTTGACGCATGATCTGTGGGAATCGCTGAATGTAGAGGTGGAGCGGTTCCTGAGTAGTGTCTCTTTGGCCGCAGTTGCTCAGGGGGAGCATCATGATCTCGCTGACTGAAAGGGCGGCTGTACACGTGCGGCGATATATGCAGGACGGCCGGGTGTTGCGGTTGGGCGTCAGACGTGCGGGTTGTTCGGGCTACCAGTATGTGGTGGAGTCTGGAGATGCTCCAGGGGACAGTGATCGGGTGTTTGAGTCACAGGGGGTGACTGTGGTGGTGGATGAGCAGAACCTGCCGTTTTTGATGGGGACGGAACTGGATTACCGGAAACAGGGTTTGAACGAGGGCTTCACGTTCAGCAATCCGAATGCGGGCGATACCTGTGGGTGTGGTGAGAGTTTTACGGTGCGGGAGGATCTATAATGAGCACGGCCAACAAGGAAATCTCGGACTTGCTGAATGAACGTTACGCAGCAGGGTTTTATACGCCGCTGGAGACTGACTCTGTTCCACCGGGGCTGAGTGAGGATACCGT
This sequence comes from Proteobacteria bacterium UBA6729, assembly GCA_002454015.1. Taxonomy (GTDB): domain Bacteria; phylum Pseudomonadota; class Gammaproteobacteria; order Porifericomitales; family Porifericomitaceae; genus UBA6729. The sequence continues at coordinate 14,308 of DKIB01000018.1, read as the reverse complement.
GCGGAGTATATCGGCTCGCAAGGCAGAGCCGGAGTGGTTGCTGAAGTGGCGTCTGCGGGCTTATCGTCGGTGGCTGGAGATGCAGGAGCCGCACTGGGCGCATGCCAAATATGCCCCTATTGACTATCAGGCGGCCTCATACTATTCCGCTCCAAAGCAGGATAAGCCCAAGAGTCTGGATGAGGTGGACCCGCAGATCCTGGAGACATACGAGAAGCTGGGTATACCGTTGCGTGAACGGGAGCTCCTGGCCGGGGTGGCGGTTGACGCGGTGTTTGACAGTGTCTCGGTGGCCACCACCTTCAAGGAGAAACTGGCGGAGGTTGGGGTCATCTTCTGTTCTTTCTCGGATGCAGTGCAAGAGCATCCGCAACTGGTACGCAAGTATCTGGGCACGGTGGTGCCCAGGGGGGATAACTTTTATGCGGCACTGAATGCAGCCGTGTTCAGCGATGGGTCATTCTGTTATATCCCGCCTGACACACGTTGTCCGATGGAGTTGTCTACATATTTTCGTATCAATGCGGGCAATACCGGACAGTTTGAGCGCACGCTGGTTGTTGCGGATCGGGGTAGCCATGTGAGCTATCTGGAGGGGTGTACCGCGCCCATGCGCGATAATAACCAGCTGCATGCGGCGGTGGTGGAGCTGGTGGCCCTGGAAGATGCCGAGATCAAGTATTCCACGGTGCAGAACTGGTACCCGGGTGATGCACAGGGGCGTGGTGGTATCTACAACTTTGTTACCAAGCGTGGGGACTGTCGTGGTGCCCGCTCACGCATTTCCTGGACACAGATCGAGACGGGCTCGGCCATCACCTGGAAGTATCCCAGCTGTATCCTGCGTGGTGACCACAGTCGCGGGGCCTTCTACTCCGTGGCCATTACCAACAATTGGCAACAGGCGGATACAGGCACCAAGATGATCCATCTGGGCCGACACACCAGCAGCACCATCATCTCCAAGGGTATCTCTGCGGGCCACGGGCAGAATGCCTATCGTGGTATGGTGGAGGCCGGGCCCCGTGCCAGTCATGCACGGAATTTTACACAATGTGATTCGCTGTTGATGGGGGATCAGTGCGGAGCCCATACCTTTCCGGTAATTCGTGCCGGTAACTGCACGGTGCAGGTTGAGCATGAGGCTACCACATCAAAGATCAGTGATGAGCAACTGTTTTATTGCAGGCAGCGTGGTATCTCTACGGAAGATGCGGTTGCCATGATCGTCAACGGCTTCTGTCAACGTGTGCTGGAAGAACTGCCCATGGAGTTTGCAGTTGAGGCCCGCAAACTGCTGGGTATTTCGCTGGAAGGAGCGATCGGATGAATATGCTGGAGATCCGTGGCCTTGAAGTCAGCATTGGAGATACGCAGATTCTGCGTGGTGTGGACCTGTCGGTATCCGCAGGCGAGATACATGTGATCATGGGGCCAAACGGTTCCGGCAAGAGTACACTTGCCAAGGTCCTGGTGGGGCATCCTGATTGCGAGGTTAGCAGTGGGGAGGTGGATTACGCTGGCCGTTCCCTGTTGGAGATGGACGCAGAGGAACGCGCTCTGGAGGGGGTGTTTCTGGCCTTTCAGAATCCCGTAGAGATTCCGGGGGTGGGCAATGCCTACCTGCTGAAGGCGGCGGTGAATGCCATGCGTCGCCATCGTGGTGAGACTGAACTGGATGCATTTGATTTCCTGAGCATGGTCCGGGAGCAGCTGCAGCAGGTAGGGATGAGTGAAGACATGTTGAAGCGTTCGGTGAATGCCGGGTTTTCCGGTGGCGAGAAGAAGCGCAATGAGCTTTTGCAGTTGGCCTTGCTGAAACCACGCCTGGCGATCCTGGATGAGCTCGATTCCGGTTTGGATATTGACGGGATGAAGGCGGTGTGTACGCAGATCAGCAGTATGCACACGCCGGACCGTGCCATGCTGCTGGTTACGCACTACCCGCGCATGTTGGAACATCTCAGGGTGGACCATGTGCATATCATGTCCGGGGGGCGGCTGGTGCAGTCTGGCGGGTTGGAACTGGTTGGGCATCTGGAACAGGGAGGATACGAGACATTCTCGGCCTGACCTTATGCATCTGGCCGATCACTACGAGGCGCACTTTCGCGCCTTGTCACCCAAATGGGAGCAGGGTTTTCTTGAGCAGCGCCGCCAGGCGCTACAGGCCCTGCTCAGGGATGGGTTGCCCAGTCGCAAACAGGAGGAATGGAGGTTTACTGACCCCAGTCCCATAGTCAACTGTGCGTTTAATCCGGTGGTGCCCGGGCCAACGCGTACCGCAACGGCGCAGGATGCGCAGGCATATGTGCTCATGTTTGTGGATGGCACCCCGTGTGTTACTCAACAAAGCTTGCCGGAGGGCGTGATACTGCAGGCTTGGCGCGATTCCCCGGAGGCCCTGCCTGACAGTGTGCGCGGCTGTTTTGATGTGGCTGGTGATGATGGCTTTATGTTGATGAATACAGCCTTTCTGGCGGGTGGGGCTTGTCTGTATGTGCCCCCAGGCTGTAAACTTGCCGCGCCGATACACCTGAATTATCAGTTTACGTCGGATGCCAGCTCCAGGGCGTACCATCTGCGCAATATACTGGTGCTGGGCGAGGGTGCCGAGGCTGAGGTGGTCGAGCATTATCACTATCCCGGGCAGGGTACTGACATGACGGCCGATCTCTGCAATGTGGTGACGCGCGTGGCGCTGGCACCCGCTGCCCGGTTGGAACACTGCCAATTGACTGCCTGTGGTCGGGTGTCCGCACTGCTCAGTCTGCAGGCTGAGCAGCAGGCCGACAGTTGCTATCATGTCCACGCCCTGGGGGCCGGCACGACACTGGGACGACAGGCGTTTCGGGTGAGATTGTGTGGCGCTGCCGCAGCGGTGGAGCTGGATTGCCTGTATCATCTCAACAGCGACGAGCATCTGGAGTGCCGTATGCTGGTGGAGCATGCCGTGCCGAATACCCGCAGTCTGCAGCTGTTCAGGGGTATGGTGGGTGGTCGTGCGCATGGTGTATTCAACGGGCGTGTGCGTATACAGCAGGGGGCACAGGACACCGATGCTCGTCAGGATAGTGCCGGTTTATTGTTGTCGGAGCAGGCCCGCGTTGATATTTGCCCGATGCTGGAAATCTATGCGGATGCGGTGCGGTGCAGCCACGGCGCTACCGTAGGCCATCTGGATGAAGATGCCGTGTTCTATATGCGTTCCAGGTTACTGAGCCGGTCGGAGGCAGAGGCGTTGCTGCGCCGGGCATTTGCGCTGACCGTGTTGGAACGCCTGCCGGTTGCCAGCCGGGCATTGTTGCACCGGATTGGCTGGGAGGTGCAGCATGACCATTGACGTAGAACGGTTGCGCGAGGATTTCCCCATCCTCAAACGGGAGGTACACGGCAAGCCACTGGTTTATCTGGATAACGCCGCCTCAGCGCAGAAACCCCGGGCGGTACTGGATGCCCTGGATCATTGCTATCGCACGGAGTACGCCAATGTCCATCGCGGGGTACATACGCTCAGTGAACGGGCTACGGCCCGCTATGAACAGGCCAGGCGCAGTGTGCAAAGATTCATAAATGCGGCCTCGCAACAGGAGGTGATTTTTGTGCGTGGCACCACGGAGGCGATTAATCTGGTGGCACGGAGTCTGGGGGATACCGGTTTGTCAGAGTGGGATGAAATACTGATCACCGGCATGGAACATCACTCCAATATCGTGCCCTGGCAGATGTTATGTGAGCGTACTGGTGCAGCCCTGCGTCATGCACCGATCAATGATCGTGGCGAACTGATCATGGAAGACTTTTATCAACTGCTCGGGCCACGCACCCGCCTGGTTGCGCTTACGCATGTATCCAATGCGCTGGGCACTGTCAATCCGGTGCGTGAACTGGTGGCGGCTGCCCATGCCCAGGGGGCTCTGGTGCTGATCGATGGTGCCCAGGCGGTACCGCACTTCAGGGTGGACATGCAGGCCCTGGGTTGCGATTTTTATGCCTTCTCCGGACACAAACTGTATGGCCCGACGGGGATAGGGGTACTGTATGGTCGGCTTGAGCAGTTGCAGCGCCTGCGCCCGATGCAGGGAGGGGGTGATATGATCAGCCAGGTAACACTGGAGCGCAGCGAGTACGCCGAGTTGCCACATCGTCTGGAGGCAGGTACGCCACACATTGCCGGGGTGATCGGTCTGGGTGCGGCAGTGGAATATCTGGAAACGCTGGATGCCGCTGCTTTGCAGGACCATGAGCAGGCCCTGCTGGAGGATGCCACGACCAGGCTGCAGGTCATTCCCGGGTTGCGTATCATTGGCACTGCACAACATAAATGCTCGGTGATCTCTTTTGTGGTTGAGGGCATGCATGCGCATGATATAGGCACGATTCTGGATAGCGGGGGGGTGGCGGTGCGCGCCGGACATCACTGTTCCATGCCGGTGATGCAACGCTTCGGCATACCGGCAACCACACGTGCCGCCTTTGCCTTCTACAATACCCACGCGGAAGTGGAGCAACTGGTGCAGGCCATTGGGCAGGCGCAACAGCTGTTGAGTGGCAAGCAGCAGGCCGTATCATGAGCGCGTTGAGTCAGCTGTATCAGGATGTGGTCATCGATCACAATCGTAGTCCGCGCAACTTTGGTCGTATGCAGGAGCCGGATCGTACTGCGGAGGGTTACAATCCACTGTGTGGTGATCAGCTTATCCTGTATCTGCGCTTTGACCCGGAAGGTTATGTCAGCGAGGTGATGTTTGATGGCTCCGGTTGTGCTATCTCGGTGGCCTCCGCATCATTGATGACTGAATATGTAAAAGGCAAAAGCGTTGCAGAGGTAGAGCATCTGTTCAAGTGCTTTCATGGTATGGTAACCAATGCTGTGGATGAACCTCCTGCCACAGTCGGCAAGCTGGCGGTGCTGGCCGGGGTGCGTGAGTTTCCATCTCGCGTGAAGTGTGCCACCCTTGGCTGGCATACGCTACGGGCAGCGCTATACGGCGATACCGGGCATGTCAGCACGGAGGACAAGGGCGGTGAGTGATACCGGGGCGCAGGAGGCACTGGTCGGGCAGTCCCTGACCCTGCTGCGTGACTGTGAGGCCAATCTCGTGCCGGCTGGCACCCCGGTGTTGTTGCCCGTTCGGAGCGTGGTGCATGTTACGCAGGCCCTGGGTGGTTCCTACACGGTCATGTTGAATGGCAGTCTGGTACGTATAGATGGTAGCAATGCTGATGCACTGGGGCTGTCCGGGGCGGACACTCCATCAACAGCACAAACAACCACGGTTGGCGATGGTGCCGTGAGTGAGGCTCAGGTCTGGGAGGTATTGAAGACCTGCTATGATCCGGAGATCCCGATCAATATGGTAGATCTGGGCCTGGTCTATGCGTGTACAGTGGTGCCCCTGGGTGAGCCGGGAAAGAATCGTGTTCATGTGGTGATGACCCTGACCGCACCAGGTTGTGGCATGGGTGAATTTATGGCCGCTGATGTGCGTAGCAAGATTGCCGCACTGGATAACGTCAGTGTGGTCGAGGTGGAATTGACCTTTGAGCCCCCATGGGATCAGAGTCGCATGTCGGAAGCGGCACGCCTTGAAGCCGGACTGTTTTGATATACTGAATTAACGGTTCACCTGAACGGCTGAGCATACGTGCGGCTCTCTCAAACATTGTTGGCCACCCTGCGTGAGGACCCGGCTGAGGCAGAGACGGTCAGTCATCGTCTGATGTTGCGGGCAGGGTTGGTGCGACAACTGGCCGCGGGGATCTACAGCTGGCTGCCGCTGGGTCTGCGGGTATTGCACAAGGTAGAACAGGTTGTGCGTGAGGAGATGAACCGTACTGGTGCCCAGGAGGTGCTCTTGCCTGCTGTGCAACCCGCCGAGCTGTGGCAACAATCAGGACGCTGGGACAAGTATGGGCCGGAACTGTTGCGGCTACGGGATCGTCATCGGCGTGAATTCTGCTTCGGTCCCACCCATGAAGAGACGATCACCGATCTGGCACGGCGGGAACTGCGCAGCTACAAGCAATTGCCGATCACCTTTTACCAGATACAGACCAAATTTCGTGACGAGATCCGCCCACGTTTCGGCATTATGCGTGCCCGTGAGTTTTTGATGAAGGATGCCTACTCCTTTCATATAGACGCAGCTTCATTGGAGGAGACCTACCAACAGATGTATCAGGCCTATACCTGTATACTGACCCGACTCGGGCTGGAGTTTCGTGCGGTGCGTGCTGACAGTGGCAATATTGGCGGCAATCTGTCCCATGAATTTCATGTGTTGGCGGAGGCGGGTGAGGACTGTATCGCGAGCAGTGATGTCAGTACCTATGCTGCCAATCTGGAACTGGTGGAGGTGCCCGCGCCGACTGTGCCGCGTCCCGCTGCCAGCGCCACCCTGGGTGAGGTGCACACCCCGGGACAGCACAGCATTGCTGAGGTATCGGCGGCACTCAAGGTGTCTCCGGAGCAGTGCGTAAAGACCCTGCTGGTTAATGGTGCCGATGAGCAACCGGTAGCCGTGGTGTTGCGGGGTGACCATGAACTGAATCGCATCAAGGCCGAGCGGCATCCGGATATAGGGGCTCCGCTGCGCCTGCTTGATGCAGCACAGGTAGAGCAGGCTGCGGGATGTCCGCCGGGTTCCGTGGGTCCACCGGGGCTCAAACTGAAGGTGATTGCTGATGGGGCGGCAGCGCAGCTCGCCGATTTTGTCTGTGGTGCGAACCGCGCAGGTCTGCACCTGACGGGCGTCAACTGGGGGCGTGACCTGCCTGAACCGCAGCGCGCAGACCTGCGTAATGCGGTGACAGGAGATCCCAGCCCGGATGGGCATGGGCACCTGCAGCTATCCCGGGGTATTGAGGTGGGGCATATCTTTCAGCTGGGTACCCGCTACAGTGCCGCCATGCAGGCGGTGTGCCTGAACCCGGATGGCAAGGCCGTTCCCTTGACCATGGGCTGCTACGGGATCGGTGTGTCTCGTCTGGTGGCCGCAGCCATTGAACAACACCATGATGCCAGAGGCATTATCTGGCCCGCTGCTCTCGCTCCCTTTCAGGTCATTCTGATTCCTGTCAATATGCACAAGTCGCCGCGTCTTGCCGATGCCGTTCAGCAGCTGTATAGCGAGCTGTGCGGTCATGGTATGGAAGTATTACTTGATGATCGTAAACAACGTCCAGGGGTGATGTATAACGATGCCGAGTTGCTGGGCATCCCGCACTGGATCATCTGCAGCGAAAGGGGGTTGGACCAGGGCCAGGTTGAATATCGACACCGTGCAGGTACGGAGTCACAGCCTGTGGCACTCTCGACGGTTGCCGGGTTTCTGCTGGAACAATGATTACTCTGCAGGCCCGTGCAGGCGGAGACAGGTCTGTGCCAGGCGTTGCCCCAGCGCCACGCATAGCGTCTTTTCTGTAGCAGACAGGGGCTGATTACCGTCCAGCCCGGTCACATGGCTGGCACCGTAGGGGGTGCCGCTGGTATACAGTTCCGGGTGACTATAGGGCAGGCCGACCAGGATCATGCCATGGTGCAACAGTGGCAACATCATTGATAACAGGGTGCTTTCCTGTCCACCGTGCGGGCTGCCGGTGGCAGTGAACACGGCCCCGGGCTTGCCCGTCAATGCCCCCGAGAGCCACAGGTCACCGGTGCCGTCCAGAAAATGTTTCAGGGGCGCGGCCATATTGCCGAAGCGGGTCGGGCTGCCCAGTGCCAGACCTGCACATTCAACCAGGTCGTCACGACCGACCAGCGGCGGGCCATCGGCAGGTGGCGCCCCCTGTAGCGGAGCTACGTTGCGTATCCGGGCCTGACATCCTGCTACTGCGTCAATGCCGCGTGCCACCTGCCGGGCCATACCGGCAACATGACCGGTGCGACTGTAATACAGCACCAATACCTCCATCCGCGGGATTATACCTGATCAGCGGGGTCCGCAAATCCCAGTTGAGACAGGGGCAGGGCGTCAGTATCCCAGTCCAGATGATACTCGGGAAACTCGCGCCGCAAGGGGTATTGCTTACGCAACCGGGTGTAGCGAGCAGCCACCTCGCCTGGTCTGGCCAGGGCTCGCATGGCGGCAGTAATTGTTTGCAGTTCACAGGCATTGATAATGGTATCTGCCAGGGGGCTTTGCCCGGATGGTTTGGGCAGGGGCCGGGTATGTTCCGGTGCAGCTGCTGGTGGCTCTCCACACAGCTGTTGATAGAGCATTTGCGTGGCGCGTTCCCGTCCCCTGCGCGAGTAGCCAGCGATATGCGGGGTTGCCAATGTGGTCCTGGACAGTAACTCCTGATTGATCATCGGTTCACCCTGCCATACATCCAGTATGGTATGCAGGTCGGTGTGTTGCAGTCGTTCAAGCAGGGCCGTATCGTCAATGATGCCACCACGTGCGGTATTGATCAGGATGGCTCCGGGCCGCAGCTGCTGCAGTTGTCGCCTGCCGACAAGTTGGCGTGTGGCGTATGGCCCCACTTCGGTATAGGGCACGTGCAGGCTGACAATGTCTGCTGCCAGTGCTTCTGCAAGGGGGGCAAAGCGTCTGTCAGGATGGCGTGCCGCCAGTGGTGGGTCATTACAGATACATTCCACACCGAGCAGGCCCAGCCATTCCGCTACGCGTCCGCCAATACGTCCGCAGCCGATGATGCCCGCCCGCATTCCGGCGAGTTCCAGATGCAGACGTTGCGCCAGCATACACAGTGCAGCAAGGGTATATTCAGCAACCGCCCGGGCATTGCAGCCGGGTGCAGAGAGTATGCGTATATCGGCAGCACGCAGGGCACTGCAGTGGATGTGGTCAGTGCCGACTGTAGCGGTACCCACCGTATGTACAGCGCTGCCTCTCAACAGTTCAGGATCCACCCGGGTCGCCGAACGTACCAGCAACAGTTCTGCGTGCCGCAGCTCGGCTGCTGGTGGCAGTGGTGGCTCAAACAGGTGGACCGGGCCGAGCCGGGAGAATAGCTTCCCGACCTTGTGTATATAACGATCAGCGAGTGTGTTCAGGGATGTTCTTCCTGAGCAGTCTCCTGTACAGGCAACAGATCTTTGCGAGTTACTCCCAGTGCCAGCGCGGTCGGGCTGGCCACATAAAGCGAAGAGTAAGTTCCAACCAGCACCCCGACGATAAGAGCCACAGCAAAGGGTACGATGATCTTTCCGCCCAGGATAGCCAGTGAGCACAGTACAATCAGTGTGGTAAGTGAGGTGATCACCGTGCGTGACAGCGTTTGATTGAGGGAGATGTTGATTATTTCTCCGGGGGTTGCCTTGTGCAGGTGGCGGAAGTTTTCCCGAATACGGTCAAACACCACGATGGTATCGTTCAGTGAGTAGCCGACTACAGCGAGCAGTGCAGCCAACACGGGCAGGTTAAACTCCATGCCAAGGATGGAGAAAAACCCGACTACCAGCAACACATCGTGGCCCAGGGCGACAATGGCGCCCACGGCAAATCGCAGTTGAAAGCGCAGGGTAATATACAGCAAAATGCCGCACAGCACGAATAACATGGCATAACCTCCTGCCCGGCTCAGTTCCGCGCCAACCTGCGGCCCAACAAATTCTATGCGCCGCATTTCCACTTCCTGACCAGCCCTTTGCAAGGCGCTCAACAGGCGATCACCCATGCGGGCCAGTGCCTCGGTATCCCCGGTTTCGGACTGCGGAGGCAAGCGCACCAGTATGTTGCGTGAGGAACCGAAATACTGGGCCACAAAATCGCTTTGCACAGCCTTGGTCAGCAACGGACGGATCTCGCTGAGCTCTACCGGCGTTGGATACTCCAGTTCTACCAGAGTGCCACCACTGAAATCGATACCAAAATTCAGGCCATTCTGCAACAGCGAAACCACCGAGGCCATGCACAGAATCAGGGAAATTACCAGTGCTGCGGTGCGTTGCCGCATGAAATCAATAGCAGGTTTACGCCAGATCTGGAACATGCTATATTGCCAGCCGTATGCTGCGTCGATATCCGTAGATCAGATTGACGATGGCGCGTGAGATCATGATGGAAGAAAACATTGAGGTAATGATTCCGAGCGACAGGGTAACGGCAAAGCCCTTGATCGGCCCGGTGCCAAACCCAAACAGCACCAGCGCCGCGATCAGGGTGGTGATATTGGCATCGGCGATGGTGGCAAAGGCCTTCTCATAGCCTGCATGGATGCTTGCCAGCGGGCTGTTGCCGTTACGTAATTCCTCGCGTATGCGCTCAAAGATCAACACATTGGCGTCTACCGCCATGCCCACAGTCAGAACGATACCAGCGATACCGGGTAGCGTCAGGGTCGCCTGCAACATTGACAAAAGGGCAACCAGCAGGATGATATTTATAATCAGGGCTATTCCTGCGACGAGGCCGAATACCCGGTAGTAGATCAGCATAAACAGCAACACCAGGGCCATGCCGATCTGCATGGACAGGAAGCCCCGGTCTATATTGTCCTGACCCAGCGATGGTCCTACCGTGCGTTCCTCAATGATACGCACTGGTGTAGCCAGGGAACCAGCACGCAGCAGCAGTGCCAAGTCACGGGCCTCAGTTGTTGAATCAAGGCCAGTGATCTGGAAGCGTTTGCCCAATTGCTCCTGGATCACCGGCGAGGTGATCACCTCCTCTATGGTGTCATTGCGATAGCTGCTCTCACCCTCCGCATTTACTTCCTCATGGGACTTGGTTTCCATGAACACCACCGCCATGCGTCGCCCGACGTTTGCACGTGTCTTTTGCGACATCTGTCGCGCCCCACGCCCATCCAGATTGATGAATACGGCAGGTTGACCGGTATCCTGGGTGATACCAGAGTTTGCGGAGATGATACGGTCTCCGGTTACCACGATGTCACGCTCCAGCAGCAGCGGGATATCATCACGGGTCTTGTACAGGCGCGTACCCATCGGTGCACGACCGCGTTCCTCAGCCTCCTGTACGTCGTGTTTCTCATCCACCAGCCGGAATTCCAGGGTGGCTGTAGCCCCCAGTATCTCCTTGGCCCTGGCCGTATCCTGTACCCCGGGCAGTTGTACCACCACGCGGTTCTGACCCTGCCGTTGTACTACGGGTTCGGCAACCCCCAGTTCATTGACCCGTTTGCGCAGGGTGGTGATGTTCTGTTGCAAGGCCAGCTGCCGGGTCTCCCGTATGGCGCCTGCATTCTGTTCCAGCAGCATGAAGCGCTCATCCTGTGGTGCAGACAGATCCACCAGATCCGGGTAATTTTTGCGGATCATCTCCCAGGCGTTCTGGCGTTGTTCATGGGTATCAAATTCCAGATGCACATTGTGGTGACGCTGAGACAGTGTGCGGTAGCGCAGATTTTCCTGCCGTAGCAGCAGGCGCAAATCCGATACATAGCGCTCGATGGCTTTGGTGACAGCGGCTTCCATGTCTACCTCCATCAGAAAATGCACGCCACCGCGCAGATCCAGCCCCAGAAACATGGGTTCTGCAGACAGCTTCCGTAACCACTCAGGGCCTGCCGGGGCAAGATGCAGGGCGACGACATTTCCCTCCAGTGCCTCCTCCAACAAGTCACGGGCCTTGATTTGGGTCTGCGCATCTGCGAAATGATACTCAAGACTGCCATCCTTGTGTTCGGAGCCCAGCGTCTCCAGTGCTGCCTCATTCAATACCGCCTGGACCGCCAGTTCCATCACCGTCGGATCTTCATTTGCGGTCAGACGGATCTGTAATGCGGGTAACTTGCCGTAAATATTCGGCAATGCATACACATATCCCAGCGCAACGATTGCCAGGATCAGCAAGTATTTCCATGTAGCGTAGCGATTCATCCGTGCGTTTTCTGCCTCAGCTTCCGGATCATTACAGTTCCTTGCTCGTACCTTTGGGCACGGGATTGGCCACGGCCTGCTTTTGGACCTTTACCTCTACGCCCTTTGCGATTTCCAGTAACAGGAAGTTGTCACCCACCTCACGGATGCGCCCCAGCAGCCCGCCGGTGGTGACGATCTCATCACCCTTGCGCAGGGCCTGTACCATTTCCCGATGTTGCCGGGCGCGCTTCAACTGTGGCCGGATCATGAGAAAGTACATCATGCCGAACAGCACCACCATAAACAGCAAGAAGCCACCGCTGCCTTGCTGCCCAGCCGCAGGTGTCGCTGTCTGGGCGTGCAGCTCAGGCAACACGGCATCCATCCACCACATCTCCATTTGTCGTGGTACCTACAGGCGCACTCCCATGCTGATCAGAAAGCGATAGTGCTCCTGATCCTGCAGGGCGTGTGTTACATTCGTGTTGGAATTGGGCACGTGCCAGTCATCATAGTCCAGGTATTGCCACTCGGTGCGTACAAACAGGCCCTCATGGAGGACCGACTCCGTGCCCACCCCCAATATCAGGCCACTCAGGTTGTCGCCCCTGCTCAGGTCATCGCTCTGGTAGTCAAAATGGCTGTACAGATAGCCGAGGCGCAGGTAGGCCAACATATCCTGACGCAGCAACCGCCCGACGATCAGGCTACCGGACAGCTCCCGTTGCAGATCAAGACTGCTCTGTGACCTGCGACTATCCGTATTCTCCCTGTTATCCTGCAGCACCCTGCCATAGCTGGCCTCCAGTGCGAAGTAGTAGTTCTTCCAGACCGGAATGCCGTAGCCTGCGTAGACCTGCCCGCTCTGTCCGGTGACCGCCAAATCAACGTTGCCGCTGTTGACCGTACAGTCCATGGGGACACTACCAGCGCAGCTATAATTTTCGCTGCGGCTGCCAGCCTGATAACCACCCCCGAAGCCGAAATACGGTCCACTGCCCAGGGTCGTACTGGCTGGTGCGGCATCCGGTGCGTCAAAGCGCCATACCAGCGAGAGCTGAAACTGGTTGGTTTCAGGTGCTATCCGGGGGAACGCCATCATCTGGCCTGGAGCATCCGGCCCGGGGATATCATCCAGATCCGTGTGTATCCACTCGGTGCGCAGGGCCAATGCCCCGGTCAGCAGGGTTTCCGAGCCCAGGCCATACTGAAAGCCATCCAGGTTGTGCCGGGTGCCTGCAGGGTTTGCCGGGCTCAGTTCGCTACGCTGCAAACTGACCCGTGTATATCCGCTGCGACCATAGAGCATCATGACCGGCGTGGCGAGGATACCGAAACGTCCCGAAACCCCCCAGGCGCCCTGACTTTCCCGCTGGATTTGCAGGTCATCACCGCTCTCGAGGTTGGGGGTGATGGCACTGCCGGTATCCACGGTGCTCACGCCGAACCAGCTGTAGGCCTCCACGCCGATGTAGAAGGGTGAGCCACTGAGCACACGCCCCCAGCCCCCGCTCAGGCCGAACTCATGTGCACTGGCACCACTGTCACGGTCGGCCGTGTGCGCCCTCAGAACGGCAGTGCTGCTACCTGCGCCCGCATAGAATCCGTCAAAAACACTACCCGTTGCTGCCTGTGGCGGGTCTGTTTCCTGAGCCAGGGTCGTACCACTGGCGGTGAAGGCGATACACCANNGCCCATGCAACAATTGTTCGGTTCATAAGTTCCCGTCTCATTCGGTTGGTTCAGGGAGGGACTGGCAGCGACCAGTCCTGTCTGCTGCCATTATATGCGGGATGAGCTGTGGAGGCCCATGCAACAATTGTTCGGT
>DKIB01000018.1:397-645 GCA_002454015.1 Proteobacteria bacterium UBA6729 | reverse complement strand
GGTCCGGCAGCCCCGACTTGCCCCGGCCTTTGCGCCGTTCAGGGCAAGACAAACTCGGCGATCACCGGGGCATGATCCGAAGGTCTGGACCCGGCGCGGAGTTCCCGGACGACCCGGCAGCCCTGTGGCAGCAGCTCTGCACCGCACAAGATATGATCGATACGCAGACCATAGTCGCGTTGCAAGGCCCCCCTGCGGCGGTAGTCCCACCAGGTGAAGCCGGGCTGTGCCTGACCACACTGGCGATG
>DKIB01000018.1:159-371 GCA_002454015.1 Proteobacteria bacterium UBA6729 | reverse complement strand
ACATCCGTCAGACCCAGTCCGAGCAGGGCCTGGAAGCGCTCCCGTTCCGGTGCACTGACCAGCACCTTGCCCTGCCATTGTTGCGGGTCGTATACATCCCGATCCTCCGGGGCAATATTGAAATCACCGGTCACCACCAGCGGTATGGCCTCGGCCAGCCGCTGTCTCACCATAACGCACAGCCGGTCCAGCCATTCCAGCTTGTAGTGATA
>DKIB01000018.1:0-133 GCA_002454015.1 Proteobacteria bacterium UBA6729 | reverse complement strand
TTGTCAGAACCAACACTGGCGCCGTTGGGCACATACAGATTCAGCAGGGCCAGGCCATCGTGTCGAGTATACAGTACGCGACATTGCGAATCCGTGTAGCCGCTGATGCCCGTGCAGATGGTATCCATGTCTA
>DKIB01000051.1:6158-9149 GCA_002454015.1 Proteobacteria bacterium UBA6729 | reverse complement strand
AGGGTATAGACTGGGTCATAGCCGGAGGTGAGTCGGGGCCAGGTGCCCGGCCTATGGAGGCAGAGTGGGTAGAGGCTATCAGGGACAATTGCCTGCAAAGTCAAGTGCCTTTTTTCTTCAAGCAGTGGGGTGGCGTGTTCAAGAAGCGGACGGGCTGCAAACTGGATGGCCGAACATGGAATCAGATGCCTCGCAGGGCATCAGAGGCGTGCGGCGGTCGGTATGGTAGACACAGGTAATGGCTGACCATCTGATTGTCAACTCGCCCTACGAAGAGCCGACGAGGCATCGGCGCTATGATCGGGAGAGACGCTTGTTTACTATCGTGGAGGGTCGCCGTCCGGCAAGCTATCCAGTTGCTATTCCGGGGTCAAATTCATTTGATGGCCCGGGCACCTTCCCTGTAGAGATTTCTCTGGTCAACCAGATTCGGCCTCGTGTGAGGGCATGGCGTGGGTCCGGGTATCCCGGTGTCACGGGCATTACCAAGCGCTTGCTTGAGCACTGGACTGACCCGGAGGAGTTTGAGGCGCGTCGCTTTTTCTATTGCCAGCTGGAAGCTGCAGAGACGTTGATCTGGCTGGCTGAAGCGCCGGACAGTGAGAAGGTCGGCGTTGAGATTCCGTCTGATGGAGGTGAGTTTGTGCGTCTGTGCGCCAAGATGGCTACCGGTTCCGGCAAGACCATTGTAATGGCCATGATCATTGCCTGGCATATACTCAACAAGGTCACCAACCCGCGGGATACACGGTTTTCCAGGAATATTCTGGTCGTCGCGCCTGGCCTGACGGTCAGGAGCCGTCTGGCTGTTCTGGGGACAGCCCATCCGGATAATTACTATGATGCATTTCGTATCGTCCCTACATCGCTTCTGGACAAACTTCGCCAAGGCAAGGTTATAGTTCGCAACTGGCACGCACTGAATTGGGAGTCTGCCGAAAAGATAGCCAGGAGACGCAGTGTGGACAAGCGCGGAGCCAAGAGCAATGAGGCTTATGTGCACGATGTGCTGGGTGAGTTGGCGAATGCCCGGAATATTCTCGTTGTGAATGACGAGGCACATCATGCTTGGCGTGTGCCAGCCGGATCCAGAATGACAGGCATTACCAAAGACGAGCTTGAAGTAGCAACCCGGTGGGTTGGTGGACTGGACCGGATCAACAGGGCACGAGGCATCCTCACTTGCTACGATTTCTCGGCCACACCATTTACACCTTTGGGAGGGAGGAGCCCGGAAGAATCGCTTTTCAGGTGGATCGTGAGTGACTTCGGATTGAATGATGCTATTGAGTCCGGCCTCGTCAAGACCCCTCGCATAGTGGTCCGGGATGACGCTATTCCAGATGCCCGGACCTACAAATCGCGCCTCTACCATATCTACAATGACCCGGATGTCAAAGACGATCTGAACCGAAACGCAAATCCTGAGGTGCCTCTGCCAGACTTGGTGGTCAATGGCTACTATCTTCTGGGCTATGATTGGCGGGAGGCGGCGAAGACATGGAAAGCGAGTGGATCCAAAACGCCGCCAGTGATGATCACCGTTACCAACCGCACTGAGACTGCCGCACGAATCAAGTACGCATTTGACCATAACAAGATCCGTATTAACGAGCTCTGTGACCCTGAGCGGGCTTTACACATTGACTCCAAGGTTTTGAAGAAGGCAGAGGCCACTGAGGAACCGATTGCCAGGATAGATGAGTCGGAAGATGCTGGCCCGGTACGCAAGCTGACCGTAAAGCAACAGGCTGAAAAGCTGCGCCTACAGGTGGACACTGTGGGGCGAGTTGGAGAGCCCGGCGAGCAGATCCAGAATGTGATTTCGGTCGGGATGCTGTCTGAGGGCTGGGATGCCAAGACCGTCACCCATATCATGGGTCTGCGTGCATTCACCAGCCAATTGCTCTGTGAGCAGGTGGTTGGAAGGGGGCTACGCCGCACTTCGTATGATGTCAATCCAGACAGCGGTCATTTTGAACCCGAGTACGTCAACATCTTTGGCGTTCCTTTCTCTTTTCTGCTACCTGAGTCGGAGGAAGGTGTGATTCCATTGCCACCCAAACCGAAAACGGCTATTGAACCTGATGCTAGCAAAGTTGCTTTTGAAATCAGTTGGCCGAATATCATCCGCATCAATCATGTATACCGACCACGCCTGTCTCTGGATTGGCAGAAAGTACAGACACTGGATCTGGATGCCGCTCAGACTGCCCGGATCGTTGAGATTGCCCCCATGGTTGAGGGTAGAGCAGATGTAACACAGATCAGTGTGATTGATCTGGAGAATCTGGCGAAAGAGTTTCGCACTCAACGGATCATCTTTGAGACAGCACGGGATGTCTACGACCAAATGCAGAAAGACTGGCCAGGTAGCAGGGAGTTCCTGCTGGCTCAACTGGTTCGGCTGATCGAGCAGTTCATCTACTCAAACAAGATTGGCATCTCCCCTGTATTGTTCAGTCGGGATGCTCTCAGGCGACGCCTGCTCATTACGCTCAATATGACCAGGGTGGTTCAGCACATCTGGGAGGCAATTTGCTTTGAAAACAGCGAGAGGCTGGAGCCAATCTTTGACCAGGATAACCCGATCCGCTCAACCGGCAATATGCTGACCTGGTATACCGGTCGGCCATGTGAACATACCGCACGAAGTCATATCA
The DNA here is from genome assembly GCA_002454015.1 of Proteobacteria bacterium UBA6729. Classification (GTDB taxonomy): domain Bacteria; phylum Pseudomonadota; class Gammaproteobacteria; order Porifericomitales; family Porifericomitaceae; genus UBA6729. Next base: position 6,486 of record DKIB01000051.1, on the reverse strand, counting down.
ATTTTTGTGTTTTCGACAGCACTTGGGAAGCCTCAGAAGCCTTCGAACTGGACCATACCTCGTTGGTGAGTGCATGGGTGAAAAACGATCATCTGGGCTTTGAGGTGTTCTACATCCATCGTGGCGTGGTACGCAAGTACCGCCCCGACTACATCATCCGGTTGCAGTCCGGAGACATGCTGATACTGGAGGTCAAGGGCGAAGACAACGAGCAGAGCCAGACCAAGCACCGGTTCCTTGAGGAGTGGGTAGAGGCCGTCAACGCATACGGCAGATTCGGACGCTGGTGTTGCGATGTATCAAGAAGCCCGAGCGACATCAAGGATAT
>DKIB01000051.1:5703-6083 GCA_002454015.1 Proteobacteria bacterium UBA6729 | reverse complement strand
CCGGGATAGCCCGGGATTGCACTCAGGGTTGCACGTGGGCGTACATCCGGGCCGATGCCCACCTGTCCACCGGCGATGCGGCCCAGTGGGGCCTGATACAGATCAGCCGGGGTCTGTAGGGGCAGGGCAGGCCTGCTGACCCGGGGGTTCGGCTGAAGAGCGACAGGTGGCTGTGGCTGGGGAGCAACAGCGGGCTGTGGCTCTGCAGGGGGCGCCCCGGGCTCCCCCCCGTCACAGGCAGAGAGCAGTGGCCCCGGGGCGGCGACCAGCAATGCATCCAATTGGGGATGCGCGTGGCTTGTATGCAGATTATAGCAAGCCGGTGTATTGGAATATTTTGCGTATGGGGTACCCTGTATGGGGGGTTCGGTCATGAAAGA
>DKIB01000051.1:3644-5567 GCA_002454015.1 Proteobacteria bacterium UBA6729 | reverse complement strand
CTTCTGGTGGAGTATTGGCCTGGTTCCTGCTGACCTGGATTTCATGGATGAATTCAGGGACAAAGACGGCTCACTGGACTCCCGGCTCCACTTCGGGTTGCTGGAGGCCTCTTTTGATGCGATTCTCCCGTATGAATCCATGGGTGATGCGGAGTCTTATGAGCGATTCTACTATGGGGAGCTGAATAATCCCGTTTCGGATGCGGAGATTTTGAGGTTTTTGGATGACTTGCGGGGAGAGCAGGAGTTTTTGCGTCGGTATGAGATTGCACCGATCATCTATCTGGATCTGGAAGGTACCTTTGCGGACGTAGCGATAGCGAGTGACCGGGAGGAGCAGCTGCGGCGGATGCGGGGTGCGGTGTATGACTCCGTGCAGCTGGTAAATGCTGTATTGCCTGATGATTTCCAGCTGAGGATATCCACAACATTTCCGCCGGACAGGGTCGTGCAGGGCGGAATCCTGCTGGATTTTGAGCGTAGAGCAGGGTGGGCGGCCGGCGGTGAGGGTCCGGCTGCCCTGTTGAGAATAGGAGAGGATCCGAATCTGGATACATCCTACACGTACATCTATGTAGACCCGGGGGACAGCTCGGTATCCACAAGAACCAACAGAGCCCAGACCCGGGTGCTGGTGTTGTCCAAGCCCTTGAGATACGTTCTGCTTCAGCAGCTGCTGAGGTCGCTGGGTCTGGAAGGAGATCTGGAGGGGGATTCTTACGCATCCGTTCTGACGGCAGGGGTGCCCCTGAGCCCTGCCGGGGTTCTTGGGCCCTACGATATCGAGGGGCTCAATGTTCTGTATGGCCTGGATACTCCGGGTGCGGATGTGGCTCGTGTTCTGGGGGCCTGGGCAGATACCAGCAAGAATATATTTGTTGAGCTGTTCGACACGAATGTGATCAACTTGCGGCAAGAGTACGGTGGTGTGGTGTTTGGAGCAAGATATGCCAATGGGAGGATCGATGCCTGGGCAAGGGCGGAGGAGCCTCCGGGGCAGGAGGGGGAGGAAGTGGAACTTCCGTTCAGGCGGGCCGGGTCGCTGGCTGACAACGCGGTGTGGCGCGGCTATCTGGCGGGGTTCTCCCCATCCGGGGATACCGTTCGTGCCGTGACAGGGGAGTCTCGTCTGAACGTGGACATTACCACCCGAACCGGACAGCTGGATTTTACGCAGCTGCAATCCTGGGATGCGGTGCCGGGGATGGGGATGGCACAGATGTTCCTTGATGGGGAGCTGAATTATCAGATTCAGGTGAGCCGGGAGAGCGGTGACGAGAAAGAGCTCAGCATTCGTCGCGTGGGCGGTGATGCGGGGGTGGTAACAGGGAGTTTTCTGAGCGACAATTACAATGCCATGGGGGGTGTCCTGAGTCGGGAGGATCTGGAAGCCGGGTTCGGCGGATTGCGAGAGTGAGTACCGCTCAACCCGTTTTGATACAGGGCTCCGGATCGGGGGGTGCTGCCGTCCATGGCCCATGGAGACACGGCGGAAAATGCCGACCGATCATAGCTGAGGGAGGGAAGTAAATTATGCATATTATCGCGATACTGATAGTACTTGGAGTCATCCTGCTACTGACACTTAATCGGTCCAAACCGGATGATCAGGAAACCACCAGGGTATCCCGGCAGCTGGAGCAGATCAATGCAGTTCAGGCTCAGTTGGAGGAAAGTGACTGCATAGCAAAACTCAGAAATGAAGCGGGGATGGAACTGGATAGTGATCCGGTATGTCCGGGAGATATTCAGGAAGTAGAATGAGTCCCCGGTGTCCGGGCAGACGTTTGCATCAGGGCGGGCCTTGAGGGGTGGAGCCGATGTCTGTGCAGGAGTGGAATCAACGCCGCCCCGGCTGACTGCCCTCCCCGGCGATGGGGCCTGCGCATCCGTGTTCCTGTGGGAGGGGGTTCTCCGCCCCTG
>DKIB01000051.1:0-3623 GCA_002454015.1 Proteobacteria bacterium UBA6729 | reverse complement strand
TCGAGAAACTGACAGGCCTGGTGGTAGATGCCGGGGCGGCTGCTTTCGCGGGGGCCTGCGATGTTGAGAATGCGGATGTGCTGGAGCCAGTGGTGGGGGGTCCGGGGTTGGTCGAGGTCGATGATCAGCAGGGGGCGTTGCAGGCGTTCGGCGAGGGTGCAGGTGAGCTGGGTGCCGCCCTGTATGGGGCCGGTGTGGAGGATGAGGGTGCCGTCGCTGTTCTGGATGTTGAGGCGGGTGCGGGTGGCGTACCCGGGGGAGTCGGTTTCGGTGAGGGGGTAGTGGCTGGGGATGCGTCCGTCTTCTGCGAGTCTGCCTTTGGGGCAGTGGCCGCCGATGGGGATGTGATGGGCGAGGGCGGTGTCCAGGGCGGCGCGGTCCACGCCGGTCTGGCCGCCGGAGATGATGCGTTCAGGCACTCCAGCGGGGGGCCAGGTAGCTGATGCTGAGTCCCTGGATGAGGATGGACCAGACCACTACGCAGTAGGCCATGGTGAGGATCAGCTCGCGGGTTGCAGAGTCCGGGAGGGAGAGGGCCAGGGCGATGGAGATGCCGCCGCGCAGGCCGCCCCAGGTGAGTAACTTGACGACCCCGGGGCTGAACTCCCGGAAGGGCTTCAGGAGGGTGACGGGCAGTCCCACGCCGATCCAGCGGGCTCCCAGGGTGGTGGCGATGGACAGCAGCCCGGCGAGGAGGTAGACGGGTTTGAGGTCGATGAGCAGCAGCTCCAGGCCAATGAGTACAAAGAGGATGGCGTTGAGGATCTCGTCCAGCAGTTCCCAGAAGTCAAACAGGTGCTCGCGGGCCCGGGCACTGAGGCCCAGTACCGGGCCACGGTTGCCGAGCATCAGTCCGGCGATGACCATGGCGATGAGGCCGGATACATGGAGTCTGTTGGCGAGCACATAGCCGCCTGCCACGGCGGCCAGGGTGACCAGGATGTCTACGGCGTGCTCATCGATGCTACGGATGATGAGGTAGGTGCACAGGCCCAGTACGAGGCCGAGCAGGGCTCCGCCTGCGGCTTCCTGCAGGAACAGGAGGGTGACGGCACCGGGGGTGATGGTTGTGCCGCTGGTGGCTGCCCCGAGCAGCAGTACGAACAGCACCACGCCCACGCCATCGTTGAACAGGGATTCCCCGGTGATCTTGGCCTGGATGGATTCGTTGACGCCTGCCTTGCGGAGGATGGCGATGACTGCTACCGGGTCGGTGGGGGCGATCAGGGCACCGAACAGCAGGCAGTAGAGGAAGGGCAACGGGAGGCCGAGGTAGGGGAGGATCCAGTAACTGAGGGTGCCGACCAGCAGGGTAGAGATAAACACCCCGCAGCTGGCGAGCAGGAGGATCAGCCACTTCTGGCGCAGCAGGTTCTCCAGATTGACGGAGAGTCCGCCCGCGAACAGCAGGTAGCAGAGCATGCCCTCCAGCAGGGTGCGGTCCAGTTGCAGACCGGAGCCGAGTTCGCGCAGGATGGGGCGGATGAGTTCCAGTCCGGCGGCATCCAGCAGCAGGATGGCAAGGGACAGCAACAGCGCTGCCAGCATCACGCCGATGGCGGTGGGCAGGCGCAGCAGGTGGTAGTTGACCACGCTCAGCAGAGCGGTCAATACCAGCAATACGGCAATCAGTTCGTGCAGGCTCATCGGTGTTACAATCCGGGAATGGGCATGATACCATCGAATAATAATCTGCAATCCAGGGATCTGGAAGTGCTGTGGCATCCCTGTACCCAGATGAAGGACCACGAGAATCTGCCGCTGGTGCCGATCCGGCGTGGCAAGGGGGTGTGGCTGGAGGATTATTCCGGGAGGCGCTACCTGGATGCCATCAGTTCCTGGTGGGTCAACCTGTTCGGGCACAGCAACTTCCAGATCACGCAGGCCATACGGCGGCAGCTGGATCGTCTGCAGCAGGTTATGCTGGCCGGGTTTACGCACGAGTCGGCGGTGCAACTGGCAGAGCGACTGGTGGCGATGACCCCGGAGGGGTTGTGCCGATGTTTTTTGACGGACAACGGGTCATCGGCGGTGGAGGTGGCGCTGAAGATGAGTCATCACTACTGGCGCAATCAGGGTCGCCCGGGCAAGTTTCGTTATATCTGCCTGGAGCATGGCTACCACGGTGAGACGCTGGGAGCACTGGCGGTGTCTGCGGTGCCGTTGTATCGGCAGGCCTATACGCCGTTGTTGATGGATGCCCTCGTTGCGCCTTCACCGGAGGGCTCGACCCGTGAGGCCGGGGTGACGCTGGAGGAACATGCCCGCCTGAAGTTTGTGGAGATGGAGGCGCTGCTGGAGCGCCACGCCGCGGAGGTGTGCGCGGTGATCGTGGAGCCGCTGGTGCAGGGGGCGGGCGGGATGCGCATGTATCATCCCGTCTACCTGCAGTTGCTGCGTGAAGCCTGCCAGCGCTATCAGGTGCACTTGATCGCTGATGAGATTGCGGTGGGCTTTGGACGTACCGGGACGATGTTTGCGTGTGAGCAGGCGGGGATCAGTCCGGATCTGATGTGCCTGTCCAAGGGCCTGAGTGGTGGCTACCTGCCGATTGCGGCGGTGTTGACGCACGAGGATATGTATCAGGCCTTCTATGATGACTACGGGAAGGGTACTACGTTTATGCATTCGCACAGTTATACGGGCAACTCGCTGGCCTGCAGTGCGGCGGTGGCGACGTTGGGGTTGTTGCAGGATCACAGCTTTGCGGGTCGGCTTGAACAGCTGGAGACGCGGATGGCGCAGGCGGCAGAATGTTTTGCGGACCATCCGCATGCGGGTGAGGTGCGCCAGACCGGGGTGATTGTGGCGGTGGAGATGGTGCGTGATGCACAGACCCGGGAGCCCTATCCGGTGGCGGAGCGGCGTGGCCTTGCGGTGTATCGCTATGGCCTGGAGCATGGCGTGTTGCTGCGCCCGCTGGGTAATGTGCTGTATTTTATGCCGCCGTATGTGATCACACCGGAGCAGGTGGGGACGATGATGGAAACTGCACTGCGGGCGCTGCATGTGGCGACCAAAGAGTAGAGCCGGGTTTAACGGTTACAAGGTACATGCGGGCTATCCGGGGCCTGTTCTGAAATCGCAATTCCCGGGATATCAAGCATTTGACCCTTTTGGGGCTATGCTGCAGGTTGCTGAATTGATAGATACAAATGGCGTTCTTGTATCTATGGGCTGTCAAACTCCGGGTAGAGCCGCTATACTGGGGGCACCATGATACTCTCGGGAGACAGAGTGCAACAGCTGGTGGAGACGCGGGCCGGGATCAGCATAGAGCCCTTTGATCAGTCCAGCCTGGAACCAGCATCTTATGACCTGACGGTCGGGGATCAAGCCGTGTCTACGGGAGATGACGGGGTGGTGGATGTAAAAGGGAAGGGCTACTTTGAACTGCGACCCGGGACCTTTGCGGTTGTGACTACCCACGAGCAGATTACACTGGATGCCAGTCATGTTGCGCGGTTTGGACTGACCAGCAGCTATGCGCGGTTGGGTATAGTGGCGACAACGGGGTTGCATGTGGACCCCGGCTTCAGCGGTCTGTTGGTGGTGGGTCTGACGAATCTCTCTGCCAAGGCAGTCAGTTTTCCGCATCATGACAAGTTTCTGAGTATAGAGTT
>DKIB01000014.1 GCA_002454015.1 Proteobacteria bacterium UBA6729 | reverse complement strand
CGTTCAACGCACAGGGCCGTCGCCAGCAGTTGATGGGCAAAGCCGGGGCCACGTTTGAGGGCACACTGTACAGCACTGCGGCGGGTGCCCCAGATGCCGTTGCGGGTGAGGGTGGCTGCGTCCGGGAACTGGTCGCCTTGCCAGAGTTTGCAGAGTCTGCGGATCTCCCAGATGGTGGCCCCGTACACGGCCATGGGGTCGGTGCCTTCCTGTTGCAGACCGTCCAGCATGTGGATGGCACGTCGCAACTGTCCCGCCAGGGCGGCCTCCAGCATATCAAAGACGTTGAAGCGGGCACTGTCGGCGATCTCGCGCATGAGTTGCTCCGGGGTAATGTCAGTGGCGTTGAGCAGGGTCAGGCGTTCCAGTTCCTGATGGGCAGCCAGCAGGTTGCCTTCGGTGCGTTCAGCAATGAAGGTGGCGGCGGCCGGGTCAAGTTTCAAACCCCTGTCCCGGCCTCGTTTTAGCAGCCAGTTGGGCAGTTCCATGGCCGGGATGGGTCGGGCAGCAACGCTGATGCCGCACGCATTGAGGGCCTTGTACCAGGCGGTTTTACGGGTGCGGGTATCCAGATGGATGGGGATCAGCACCAGCAGCAGCACATCTGTCGGGGGGTTGGTGGCATGGGCAGCCAGTATACGAGCCCCGTCCCGTCCGGGCAGGCCGGGCAGACGCAGTTCGATCATGCGCTTGCTGGCAAACAGGGAAAGGTTGTCAACGGCCAGGCGGAGCTGGTCCCAGTCAAAGCTGGCCCCTTCCGGGCTGAGCACGGTACGTTCCGTATAGCCCTGCTCCCGGGCCCGCTGACGGATCGCATCGATGGATTCTGTGCGCTGCAGGGGTTCATCCCCCCAGACCAGATACACCGGGTGCAGTTTTTTCTGTAGTTTGGCGGCCAGTAATGCGGCTCTGGTTTCCATTACAGGGTCAGTGCCACATGCAGGCGGCGATAGAGTTGTTCTGCGGCACGACGCAGCAGCAGTTGCTCAAGGTGCTCAATGCGGCGACTGTCACCGATGAGTGTATCGGGCAGCAGGTAGTCCTCATGTACGGTGATGGGATGCCGGGTCATCAGTGTGCGACCATCGCCGTAGTGGGCCTCGGCATGGATGGAGTACGCAATGCGGTATTCCACGGCGCGACCGGTGTCGGGGGAGATGCTGACGGCGTGGCGCTGGAACTGCTCATCCTGCAGCTGGAGATGGATCGGGCCACCGTCTGCGGCCAGGCGGATGCCTCCCTGCCGGGGCAGCTGTGACAGCAGCCAGGCGGCCAGCCGGGTGTCGGATTGCAGGGCAATGGCACTCTTCAGGGCCGGGGGCATGCTACGCAGGCGGTAACCACAGGCCGGCAGCAGGGTGAGTGCTGCACAACTCAGCAGGAATGTACGTCGTCTCATGACGGGCTGAGTACGATGTTCACGAGTTTGCCGGGTACGCAGATGAACTTGTGCAGCTTGCGGCCCTGCATATGCCGTCTCACATTGCCATGGCTGAGGGCCTGCTCACGCAGCCCGGCCTCTGTGATATTGGCCGGCACGACGATGCTGGCGCGTAATCGACCATCGACCTGAATGACGATCTGCATCGTATCCTGTACCAGCAGTGCCGGGTCCGGTACTGGCCAGGGGTGATCCAGCAGGGGCTCCGTGTGGCCCAGGGCGTGCCACAATGCATCGGTGATATGCGGCACTACGGGGGCCAGTAACAGCACCGCAGTCTCCAGCCCTTCCTGCCTGCCGGCGGCGGCTGCATCATCCAGCCTTGCCAGGGCATTGAGCAGCTCCATAACGGCAGCGATGGCGGTGTTGTACATGTGGCGGCGACCGATGTCATCGTTGACCTTGGCGATGGTGCGATGGATGAGACGGCGGGTGGCCAGCGCCGTGTCATCGGGTGTGGTTGCCGGGGTCGCGGCTACATGCGCATGGACGATGCGCCACAGACGATTCAGGAAACGGTGTGCACCGACAATGCGCTCATCTGACCATTCCATGCTCTGCTCTGGTGGTGCGGAGAACAGCAGATACAAACGCACGGTGTCGGCTCCGTATCGATCCACATATTCTTGCGGATCCACGGTGTTACCGAGTGATTTGGACATCTTCACGCCCCCGTTCAGCACCATGCCCTGGGTCAACAGCCGGGTAAAGGGTTCGTCGCAGTCCACCAGACCGGCATCACGCAACAGCTTGTGAAAGCAGCGGGCATACAGCAGATGCAATACGCCGTGCTCAATGCCACCGATGTATTGATCTACGGGCAGCCAGTAGTTGGCCCGTTCATCCAGCATCTGCGCATGGGCATCCGGGCAACAGAAGCGTGCGTAATACCAGGATGATTCAAAAAAGGTGTCAAAGGTATCGGTTTCCCGGTGCAGCTGCCGACCATCCGGGTGGGTGAGGGAAACAAAGTCTGCCAGCCCGGCCAGCGGTGAGCGCTTGCCATCCGGCACCACATCCTCCGGCAGGATCACGGGCAGCTCCGGGGCCGGTTCGGGCTGCTCATCCTCTCCGTAGACCGCGGGGATCGGGCATCCCCAGTAGCGCTGGCGGGAGATGCCCCAGTCGCGCAGGCGG
>DKIB01000025.1 GCA_002454015.1 Proteobacteria bacterium UBA6729 | reverse complement strand
CAGGCGCAGGTGACTCCGCCGGTGACGCAGTCGCAGGTGACTCCGCCGGTGCCACAGTCGCAGCCAACCCCTCCGCCGCTGACGAAGGTCTCGCCCCCCCCCTCACTGTCGCCTCTGGTGCCGGGTGAGCCGAGGGCGCGCAGGCCTTCACCTCCACTGCCCCCCCCAAAAACTGTCAGCCCGACACCGACAGCAACCGCTGAGGCAGTCTGGGCAGTACAGCTCGGCAGCTTCTCAAAGCGACAAAATGCGGATCAACTGATGAAAAGGATTCGCGGCCTGGAAGAGGGCAAATATCAGGTATTTATTGATACCCGGCAGAATAATGGCCGGGACATCCACCGGGTACGGGTAGGTCCCGGCTTGACCCGTGGGCAGGCGGATCAGCAAAAGGCTGATTTGTACAGGCAGCTGGATATCAGGGGGGTGGTCATCCGCCACCCCTGACGGGTTATGTGCGGCATTATCGGCATCTGGGCGCATGAGCCCGTTGCACAGGCCCTGTGCGACGGGCTGACCATGTTGCAGCATCGGGGGCAGGATGCTGCCGGCATTGCAACGGCCGAGGGCAATCACCTGTTTCTGCACAAGGGCAATGGTCTGGTGCGTGATGTATTTGATGCGCCGGATGTGATGCCGGGCATGCGGGGTTCCATGGGCATCGGCCATGTACGTTATCCGACCGATGGGGGGTATGGGGTAGAGGGGGCGCAACCCCTCTACGTGAGTTCACCGTATGGCATCATGCTGGCGCATAATGGCCAGCTGGTGAACAGTCAAGCCCAGCGTGATCGTCTGTTCGGTGATGGCCTGCGACATTTGAATACCCATTCCGATTCCGAGGTGTTGCTGAATGTACTGGCGGATGAGCTGCAACGAATCGGCAGCTTGCACCTCGGTGTGGAGCAGCTGTTTGCAGCCGTACGTCGGTTGATGCAACGCTGCCGTGGCGGCTATGCCGTGGTGGCGTTGATAGCCGGTTATGGCGTGTTGGCCTTCCGCGACCCGCATGGCATACGACCGCTGGTCTTTGGACGGCGGGTGGCGGTACGGCAGCCGGAATATGCCATTGCCTCGGAGAGTGCGGCCTTCGATTTTCTGGGCTTTGAACGGGTTGGCGATCTGGCACCCGGGGAGGCGGTTTTCATCAGTGCCGAGGGGCAGCTCCATCGTCAGCCGTGTACCGATGACCCCATCCTGACCCCTTGTCTGTTTGAATTTGTGTATCTGGCGCGACCTGATTCGATCCTCGATCAGATTCTGGTATACAAGGCCAGGCTGCGCATGGGCGAGACGTTGGCCAAACGCATCCTGAGGGATTGGCCCGATCACGATATAGATGTAGTCATCCCGGTGCCGGATACCAGTCGTACCATGGCCTTGCCGTTGTCATACCGTCTGGGGGTAAAGTACCGGGAGGGCTTCGTGAAGAATCGTTATATCCCGCGGACCTTTATCATGCCCGGCCAGGCGGTACGCAGCAAGTCGGTGCGGCAGAAGCTCAATGTGATCGATCTGGAGTTCAGGGGCAAGAATGTGTTGCTGGTTGATGACTCACTGGTGCGCGGCACCACGGCCTGCGAGATCGTGCAGATGGCCCGTGCTGCCAAGGCACGCAAGGTGTATTTTGCATCGGCTGCACCCCCGGTGCGTTATCCAAACTATTACGGCATCAATATCCCTTCAGTAGATGAACTGATCGCACATGATCGCACCCCGGAACAGGTTTGTGAGCGTATCGGTGCAGATCGCCTGTACTATCAACATCTCGGTGATCTGAAGGAGGTGGTGTGTTCCGGCAATCCCGACATACGCGATCTTGATGCCTCCTGCTTTGACGGTCGCTACATTGCGGGGGCCATGGAAGCAGCCGTATCGCGTCCCCGGTCGGTGCGCGTGGCTGGCCCGGTGTGAATCAGCCCCCGCAGTGGGGGGGTATCTGCGGCGCATAAACGGCATGGTTACCCCACGCCCTGCTGCACCCCATGTGCATGCTCGCAACTCTGTGCATATGGCGATGCGCGATGTCTTGCTGGGTCTGCTGCCCGGAACCCTGCTGGCCTGCGGGCTGTTCGGCTTTGGACTGCTGTTGCAGCTGACCGTCGCCGTCACCGTGGCCGTGGTCAGCGAGGCCCTGGTGCTGCGCTTGCAGCAGCGCCCGGTGCTGACCACCCTGCGCGACCTGAGTGCGGTGGTCAGTGCCGGGCTGTTGGCATTGTGCCTGGGGCCACTGGTGCCACTGTGGTGTGTTGCGGTCGGTGCCGCATTTGCCATTCTGGTCGTCAAGCAGCTGTTTGGCGGGCTGGGCCGGAATCTCTTCAATCCGGCCATGGGCGCTTATGTCTTCCTGCTACTGGTCTTCCCTGCTGAACTGGTCTTCTGGCCGACAGCGGTCGGCATGGATGCCATTACTGCGGCCACGCCGCTGGCCTACATGCAGGATGGACTGGGGGGCATGGCTACTACTGCCGAGTTGTTTGCAGCCCCGGACTATGCCCGGCTGGAGGCGTACCGTTTCGTCTGGTTGTCGCTGGCCTGGCTGGCAGGCGGGGTCTGGTTACTGTGGCGTCGTACCATCACCTGGCATATCCCGCTTGCCATGCTGGGCGGGTTGTTTCTGGCCGCCTCGGTACTGTACCTGTACGATGATATGCGCTACCCGGCCCCGTGGTTTCAACTGCTGATGGGGGGCTCTCTGCTGGGTGCCTTTTTTGTGGCCACCGATCCGGTATCCTCACCCGCCAGTCCGCGGGGGCGTTTGCTCTATGGCCTGCTGATCGGGGTGCTGGTGTGCGGCATACGCAGTTTTGGCAACTATGCGGATGGCGTGGCGCTGGCTGTGCTGATGATGAACGCGGTGGTCCCGCTGCTTGATGCCTGGGCACGGCCTCGCGTACTGGGCACCTGATCATGTTGCGTACGCTGATCGGTCTGGGTGTGATCCTGCTGGTGATCAGTGCCGTGGTCGTGCTGCGTCACTGCGCCGACCCGGCCCTGCAGGAGCGGGAGCAACGGCAGCTGTTGCGCCTGATTACACAGCTGCAGCTTCCAGTCTACGATAATCAACCGCATACCGATATCCTGCATATCACTCCACCCCCCTGGTTTGTCTCTACACGGATCGTGGTCGTGCACCGCCTGCGTGCTGCCGGGCGGGCCGCAGGTGTGGTGCTGTTTGCGGTCAGTACGCAGGGCTATAGTGGTCCGATACGCATTGCGATCAGCATTGATGCCGCGGGGCGGGTGCGTGACGTGCGGGTGTTGGAACATCAGGAAACGCCCGGTATCGGTGACGCCGTGGCGCGGCCCGACTGGCTGGCGGGGTTCCGGCAGCGTGCCCTGCATGACCCGGCAGGGGACCGCTGGCAGGTGCGGGGGGGCGCCTTTGACCAGCTGACGGGGGCCACTACCAGCGCACAGGCGCTGATCCGGCTGGTACACGCCTGTCTGCGCCTGTACGCAGAGCAGGGCAGTGACTGGTTTGCCACCCCGCCGGGTTAGTGTCGGTCGCAGTAAGGCAGCAGGGCAAGGTAACGCGCCTGCTTGATGGCCCGGGTAATGCGTCGCTGACTGCGTGCACTGATGCCGCTGACACGGGCCGGGATGATCTTGCTGGTCTCCGTGAGAAAGTTGCGCAACAGGGTGATATTTTTGTAATCAATATCTGCCGTTGCCGGGAGTGTGATCGTACTAAAACGTCGCGGGTTGCGGTAGTAGCGTTTCATGTTTGGGTCTCCTCCGTTGCAGTCTCCGGGGGCTCCACGGCATCATCAGGAGGCTGCGGTGGCGTGGCGGTC
>DKIB01000074.1:15956-18416 GCA_002454015.1 Proteobacteria bacterium UBA6729 | reverse complement strand
CGCTGGATTATTTCATCCAGACGCGCATCGCGGATCAGGGTGGCCACGCCCTGTTCCTCCCGCCACTCGTTGGTTGCCCGGTACAGTTCACCGCGCACCTCGTCGCGGCTCTGTGCAGGGGCCTGCCATGCGGGCAGCAACAGCGCGAGCAACAGGCCCCCCTGTGTCAGGACCCTGTACCGATGGATTCTGTTGATCACTGTCATGTCTGTGCAGCGGTTCCCGGGGGGTGGCGGGGACCCCTGCGGAATCATTATAAGTGAACCGGGCCCGGAATACCCACTTGCGAATACCTACTTTGTGTGGAGCGCCGCGACGGGGAGCCAGGGCGTCCCGGGAACTGCGGGTACCTGGCTATCCGGGGGGGGTCAAAGTTTCAGTTTTTTCTCTATCTGGTGCTGTAATTCCAGTTCGGCGAGTCGCACCCGGATGCGCTGGCGGTCATAGTCACTGATGGCGGTGGCGCTCTTCAGGGCAGTCTGCAACTGTTTGATAGCCCGTTGGGTCTGGCCCTTGAGGTAGCTGGCCTGGGAGAGCGCCAGTGCAGATGAGCCCGGGAATCCGGCCTCGGCCTCGGCACGTGCGCTGAGTTCGTAGTAACTGATGTTCAGATGCTTGCGGAACCGGCCATATTCGCGCAACAGGGCACTGGCCTGGCGGGGGCGCTGGAAACGCAGCCAGCCGCGGGCCTGTTCCAGCACGGGTGCGGGGTGATCGGGGTATAACTGCCGGGCCTTCCGGAACCAGCTGTCGGCTTGGTCCGGCTGTTGCGTCTCCAACTCAAGCCGGGCCTGTGCCAGCAGGTAAGACAGTCGTGCAGGGTCTGTGCCCAGCAGCTGTTGCAGCTGGGTACGGGCCTCGTCATGGTGGCGCAGATTGGTGAGGGCCAGTGCGTATCCGTACCGTATGGCGGCGGCCTCCCGGGGGGGCGTATCGGCCTTGAGGTTTATCAGCTTCTGCTTGAAGTGATGCAGTGCCTGGCTGTGGTTCATTTCGCGCAGCTGCAGCCGGGTGCGGACCAGCAGAAAGTCGGTATCGGCGGGGTAATGCCTGGTCGGGTGGAGTGCGGCCAGACTCCTGGCCTCGGCCAGACGATTCTCGGTCAGCGGGTGGGTACGCAGGAACTCGGGCAGTTCTGACTGCGTATGCCGACTGGCACGCAGGAGCTTGCCGAAGAAGTTGGGCATCCCGAGTGGGTCGTAGCCGGCCCGGGTCAGGATCTGCATGCCGACGCGGTCGGCCTCCTGCTCATTGGCGCGGGTGAAGTTGATCTGACGTTGCAGGGAACTTGCCGTGCCTATGGCGACGGCGGCCTGTGCCAGCTCCGGGTCCACGGTGGCCAGCAGGATGGCACCGATCAGGGTGACTGCGCTTTGCAGGGTCAGTGTGGAACGCTGGCTGTAGGCACGGGCCAGATGTTTTTGGGTTACGTGTGCGATCTCATGGGCGATTACCGCCGCGGTTTCATGCACGCTGGAGGAATGCAGGAAGATGCCGGTGTTGATACCGATCACTCCGCCCGGGGCGGCAAAGGCGTTGATGCGCTTGTCGTCCACAGGCACGAAGGCAAACTCCTCTGCGGTGCGCTGGCTGCCCTCGGCCAGGCTTTTCCCCAGCTGTTGCAGGTATGCGTTGACCTGCAGGTCGTCAATGGCCCGGGGACTGACGCGTCGCAGCACCATGCGTCCAAGGACGCGTTCCATCTTGGGGGTCAATGCCCGATCCGCAGCACTGCCGAGCTCGGGCAAATCCACATCCTGCGTATCTGCCATCGACGGCACCGGGAGTAACAGGCAGAGTAGAATGGCCCCGGGCACTACGGATGTGGTTGGCTGTACCATTTGTTCACGGGCACGGGTAAACTGTACCCGCCCCAGATTGTACGCCAAACCGGAGTCAGGCACCATGCAACCCAAAAATCTTTGCTACGCCCAGTCGGGCGGTGTAACCGCCGTCATCAATGCCACCGCCTGCGGAGTGATAGAGGCGGCCCGTCGGCATCCCGCCCGGGTGGCCCATATTTATGCGGCGCAGAACGGCATTCTGGGCATCCTGCAGGAGCGGCTGCTGGATGTGGGGGCTGAGGACGCGGAGGCGATTCGGGCGCTGCGGTATACGCCGGGTGGTGCCTTTGGCTCCTGTCGTCACAAGTTGGCAGACCCGGGTCGGGACCGTAGCGAGTATGAACGTCTGTTTGCGGTGTTTCGTGCACACAATATCGGTTATTTTCTGTACAACGGGGGCGGGGATTCGCAGGATACGGTTCACCAACTGTCTGCCATGGGTCAGGAGCAGGACTGGCCACTGGTGGCGGTGGGGATACCCAAGACGGTAGACAATGACCTGCCGGGCACCGACAGTTGTCCGGGATTCGGTTCAGCGGCCAAGTATGTCGCGGTGTCGGTGCGTGAGGTGGCCCTGGATGTGGCGGCGATGGCGAGCACCTCCACGAAGGTGTTT
>DKIB01000074.1:4072-15905 GCA_002454015.1 Proteobacteria bacterium UBA6729 | reverse complement strand
GACGAGTTTCTGCGTCGGGTGGATGCGAGCGTGCGGGAGCACGGCTACTGTGTCATCGTGGCCTCGGAGGGGCTGCGCAATCCGGATGGCACGCTACTGTGCAGTGCAGGCGGTCAGGATGCCTTTGGTCATGTACAGCTGGGCGGTGTGGCACCGGCGCTGGCTGCACTGATCGGCCGCAAGCTGGGTTACAAGCAGCACTGGGCAGTGGCGGACTATCTGCAACGTGCTGCCCGTCATATCGCCTCTGCCACCGATGTGGAACAGGCCTGTGCCCTGGGCCGGGCCGCGGTCGGCATGGCCCTGGCGGGAGAGAATGACATGATGCCTGCCATTGTGCGCAAGGCAGACGAGCCCTATGCCTGGGTGCTGGGCCGGGTGCCACTGGCGGAGGTGGCCGGCAAGGAGCGCATGTTGCCCGCAGAGTTTATCAGTGCGGATGGCTACGGCATCACTGCCGCCTGCCGCCGCTACCTCAGTCCGCTGATCGAGGGGGAGGACTATCCGCCCTACCGCAATGGCATGCCGGACTACGTGCGACTGCAACCTGCGGGGGTGCCGCAGCAACTGGCACCCTGGGTGCCTGCAGGCTGAGTGGAGCCGTGCGGACATGACGGGGTTACGAGCCGCTCGGCATGCCCGGTTGCGGGAGAGTCATGAGCAGGGTTGAGGTACGGGCCTTGCAGTCCGGCCATGGCTGTGGGTATAATGGCGCCGCTTGGGCGCAGCGCGCGAGTGCTGTTGTCATGGGCGCACATCATGAAATCCGACATTATCCAGCAATACGGTCGCACGGCTGTGGACACCGGTTCCTCCGAGGTACAGGTTGCCCTGCTGACATCCCGTATCAATGGGCTCGGCGAGCACTTCAGGACGCACGGCAAGGATCACCATTCCCGGCAGGGCCTGTTGCGGATGATCAATCGTCGTCGCAGCCTGCTGGCCTATCTGAAAAGAAAGAATTTCAATTCCTATCGGGAACTGATACAGCGGTTGGGAATGCGTAAATAGTCGGGAGTTCCAGGGGTTTTTCGAGCGGATCGCACACGTAGCGCGTGGGTGGGTGCTGGTGGCCTTGCAGAGATACTTACAGAGAGGTAAATAACCATGAAATCTACAACCAGGGAATTTGAACTGGGTCGCCATCATGTCAAGCTGGAGACCGGGCATGTAGCCCGTCAGGCGGGTGGCGCGGTGCTGGCCAGTATGGGCGAGAGCATGGTGCTGGCAACCTGTGTGGCGCTGCGGGGGGCAGATCCAGGCAAGGACTTTTTCCCGTTGCGTGTTGACTATCAGGAACGCACCTATGCGGCGGGCAAGATTCCTGGTGGCTTTTTTCGCAGGGAGGGCAGGCCCTCCGAGAAGGAGACGTTGACGGCCCGCCTGATAGACCGTCCCTTGCGGCCCCTGTTCCCGCAGGGGTTTCGCAACGAGGTGCAGGTGGTTGCTACGGTGCTGTCACTGGACCCGGAGGTGGACCCGGATGTGCTCGCCCTGATCGCCTCCTCCGCTGCCGTCAGTCTGTCCGGGGCGCCCTTCGCCGGGCCGATGGCTGCGGTGCGGGTGGGCTACCGGGATGAGGACTATCTGCTGAACCCGGGCTTCAGTGAGGTGGAGTCCTCCGCGCTCAATCTGGTGGTCGCCGGCACCCGGGAATCCGTGCTGATGGTGGAGTCTGAGGCACAGGAACTGTCTGAAGAGGTCATGTTGGGGGCGGTCATGTACGGTCATGAGCAATTGCAGACGGTGCTCGAACAGATTACGTTGCTGGTCGGAGAGGCGGGGGCTCCGGCTTGGAGTGACGGGCAGCCTGCCGCAGCGGATGCAGGGTTGCAGGCCGAGGTGGAACAGGCCCTGGCGGCCCCGCTGCAGGAGGCCTACGCGATTGATGACAAGCTGCAGCGCCGCGACCGCCTGAGTGGGGTACGGCGTGAATGTACGGAGCGGATTACAGAGCGTCTGGGCGAGGGGGCCGAGGCACTGGCGCAGCTGCCCGGGTTGATCGGTGCAGCGGAGAAGGCGTATGTACGCACCCGGCTGCTGGACAGTGGTGTACGCATGGATGGGCGCTCTGCAGAGACGGTGCGTCCGATCAGCGCAGAGGTTGGCATACTGCCCCGGGCCCATGGTTCGGCCCTGTTTACCCGGGGGGAAACCCAGGCCCTGGTGGTCAGCACCATAGGCACGGACCGGGATGCCCAGATCATCGATGCCATCGAGGGGGAATACCGTGACCGATTCATGTTGCACTACAACTTCCCACCGTACTGCGTAGGTGAGGCGGGGTTCATCGGCTCCCCGAAGCGCCGGGAGATCGGTCATGGTCGTCTGGCCAGACGCGCCCTGTCGGCGGTGATGCCGGGGGAGGACAGCTTTCCCTATGTGGTGCGCATGGTTGCCGAGATTACCGAGTCCAATGGTTCCAGTTCCATGGCCACGGTGTGTGGGGGCAGCCTGTCACTGATGGAGGCCGGGGTGCCGCTGCGGGCGCCGGTGGCCGGTATTGCCATGGGGCTGATCAAGGAGGGGGAGCGCTTTGTCATTCTCTCCGATATCATGGGAGACGAGGACCATCTGGGGGACATGGATTTCAAGGTGGCGGGTACCGCTCGGGGGGTTACCGCGTTGCAGATGGATATCAAGGTCATCGGTATTACCAGGGAGATCATGCGTCAGGCCCTGCAGCAGGCGCGTCAGGGACGCATGCATATCCTGGAATGCATGAATGCCGTGCTCAGTGCGCCGCGTCAGGAGATGTCCGAGTACGCGCCGCGGGTCATTACCGTGAAGATCGATCCGGAGCGTATCCGTGATGTGATCGGCAAGGGGGGCAGTACGATCCGTGCCATTACCGAACAGACCGGTGCCGTCATCGATATCTCGGATGATGGTACGGTGAAGATATTCTCCTACGACAAGGAGGCACGTGACGCGGCACGCCACAAGGTGGAGCAGCTGACTACGGATATCAAGGTCGGCGAGATCTACGAGGGTCGCGTTGCCAGGCTGATGGACTTCGGTGCCTTCGTGAATATCTTGCCGGGCAAGGACGGGCTGGTGCATATCTCGCAGATCTCCAATACCCGGGTGGAACAGGTCAGTGATTACCTGCGTGAGGGCGAGACCGTGCGCGTCAAGGTGCTGGAAGTGGACCGTCAGGGGCGGGTGCGCCTGAGCATGAAGGCGGTTGGCGGTGGGTAGACGGGCGGTGCTGTCGGGGTATGATGCGAGCCCGCCGTGGTGGCGGGCGGAGCGGTGTTTATGGTAAGGATACGGTTATCACGTGGCGGTTCCAATCGGCGACCCTTCTATCATGTGGTGGTTATGGACAGTCGCGTGAAGCGGGATGGTCGTGCGCTGGAGCGCATCGGCTATTTTAATCCCCTGCTGGAACGGGACAGGGGTGCGGAGCGGTTGCGTATAGATCTGTCACGTGCCGACTATTGGCTGGAACGTGGCGCACAGGTCTCAACACGAGTGGCCAGGCTGCTCAAGGAGCAACGCACCGCTGGCTGAGGGGGGCACCGGGGCGGCGGATGATCGCTTCGTCGTGCTGGGCCGGGTGCTGGGGGCACACGGACTCGACGGCAGACTGAAGGTTGCATCCTGGACCCGTCCGGCGGAGCAGCTGGCCGGGTACAATCCGTGGTGGTTATCCTGTGGTCAGCGCTGGGTGCGCGCCTGGACTTGCCAGGTGGGTACCGGGCCAGGGGGTCAGCTGCTGGCGCGGCTGGCCGGGCTGAATGACCGCGACCGGGCGCGCAGCTGGGGCGGTAGCCGTATCGCGGTGCCCCGGGCGCGTCTGCCGGAACCCGCTCAGGGGGTTTACTACTGGTGCGACCTGGTGGGATTGGCGGTGTACGAGCAGCACTCTGGCGCACATCTGGGGCGGGTGAGTGCCCTGCTGGACAATGGTGCACACGAGTTGCTGGAAATCAGCGGCCGGAAGGGTCGGCAGCTGATACCGTTTGTGCCGGGCGTCCACGTGCACAGCGTGGACCTGCAGGCCGGACGCATCTGCGTATGCAGTCCCCGGGAATCCTGAGGTGTTTCGCGTTGCTGTGGTCACCCTGTTTCCGGGGATGTTTCAGTGGCTCGTGGATTACGGTATCATGGGGCGCGCGGTTCGGGAGGGCAGGCTTGGCCTGCGGGCCTGGGACCCGCGCCGGTATGTGGTGGCCGGCAGCCACGGCGTGGACGACAGGCCGTATGGTGGCGGGCCGGGTATGGTGCTGATGGCACCGCCCCTGCAGCGGGCCATGGGGGCTGCCAGGGCGTGGTTGCCGACCCGCAGTCCGGCCCTGTACCTGAGTCCACAGGGACGGCGTCTGGATCAGGCCGGGGTGGAGGAACTGTCGCGTTGTCCGGGGCTGTTGCTGCTGGCCGGGCGTTATGAGGGCGTGGACGAGCGCCTGCTGGAACTGGAGATCGACCAGGAATGGTCGATTGGAGACTATGTGCTGAGTGGCGGCGAGGTTGCCGCCATGGTACTGATAGACGCGGTGATGCGGCAGTTGCCAGGGGTGCTGGGCAACGCACAGTCGGCCTGTCAGGATTCGTTCCGGGACGGGCTGCTGGATTGTCCGCACTACACGCGCCCGGACCGTTTTGCGGGCCGGGCAGTGCCGGAGGTGTTGCTGTCCGGCGACCATGAGCGTATTCGGCGGTGGCGGCGCATGCAGGCCCTGGGGCGCACTTGGGAGCGCCGCCCGGAACTGTTGCATGGTATGGATTTGGGCGCGGAGGACCGTGCACTGCTGGAGGAGTATCAACGCTGCGGTTGAAGGCAGCAGGGAGTAAGGAGTAAGGCAATGACTGATGTGATACAGGAACTGGAGATGGAACAGATGGCAGGTCGTCCCACCGGGGACTTCAGGCCTGGCAATACCGTGGTGGTACGGGTGCGCATACTGGAAGGCAAGCGTGAACGTCTGCAGAAATTTGAGGGGGTGGTGATCGCGATGCGCAATCGGGGGCTCAATGCTTCGTTCACTGTGCGCAAGATCTCCTATGGCGAGGGGGTGGAACGGGTGTTCCAGACCTGCAGTCCGGCGATTGAGAGTGTGGAGGTCAAGCGTCGCGGGCGGGTACGGCGGGCCAAACTGTACTACCTGCGTGCCTTGCGTGGTCGTGCCGCACGCATCCGCGAGAGATTGCGACCGGTGACTCCGACTCCCGGCGACGGCCGTCCTGCCGCCGGGGCCTGAGTACCCGGGACGCGGGCATGGTGGACCCTGCAGGTGAATCCGGGCAGCTGCAGCTGTATTACTCGCCCATAGGGGTACTGGTACTGGAATTTGCCGGGCAGCGGTTGCGACGCATCCGCCGTGCGCGTGGTCGGCCTGCTGCGTGTAGCACGGTCGTATCAAGGCCGGTGGTGGAGGCCTTGCGGGCATATTTTGCCGGGCATCATGATGCCCTGTGCAGACTGCCTCTGGTCACAGCGGCGACGGCCTTTCAGCAACGGTTGCGGCAAGCCCTGGGTCAGGTGCAGTGCGGTCAGGTGGTCAGCTACGGGGTGCTGGCAGCGCGGTTGCACACGGCCCCGCGAGCGGTAGGCAGGGGCTGTGCCAGCAATCCACTGCCGCTGGTGGTGCCCTGCCACCGGGTGGTGGCTGCTGATGGTCAGCCGGGTGGGTTCAGTCTGGGGGGGGTACGCCACAAGCGCTGGCTACTGCGCCACGAGGGGGTGGTGTTTTGAGTCTCACCGCGGAGCAGCGTCTGGTGGATGGCTTTCTGGATACCCTGTGGCTGGAGCGCGGGCTGAGTGCAAATACCCTGGCTGCCTACCGCGCGGATATGGGTTCCTTTCTGGCATGGGTGCAGCGCAAGGCGCTGGACCCGCTGGTGGTCAGTACCACGCAGGTGCGCGAATATCTGGAGTCGTCAGCCTGCGGACAGACCCGCAGTACCCGGAGTCGGCGCCTGTCCTGTTTGAAACGGTTTTATGCCCATCTGGAACGGCAGGGTCAGGTCAACCGGAGCCCGGTAGAGGCCCTGCGTACCCCCCATGGGGGTCGACCGCTGCCACAGTCCATGAGCGAAGCGGAGGTAGAGATGCTGTTGGCGGCCCCGGACGAGAGTACGCTACTGGGTCTGCGGGATCGCACCATGCTGGAGGTGTTGTATGCCACGGGACTGCGGGTGTCCGAACTGGTGGCGCTACGCAGCGACCAGCTGAATCTGCGTCAGGGTGCAGTCCGTATTACCGGCAAGGGGGGCAAGGAACGGCTGGTGCCGCTGGGCCTGCCCGCACTGGATTATCTGGAGCGCTACAAGCGGGAGGCCCTGCCGGAGCTGACCGGGCGCAACAGTGCCGGGCACCTGTTCCCCGGGCGTGCGGGTCGCCCCATGAGTCGCCAGAACTTCTGGTACCTGCTGCGTCGCCATGCCCGGCTGGCCGGGCTGGCCCGGTTGCCCAGTCCACACGTGTTGCGACATGCCTTTGCCACGCATCTGGTGAATCATGGTGCTGACCTGCGGGCCGTACAGATGCTGTTGGGCCACAGCGATATCTCCACTACCCAGATCTATACGCACATCGCCCAGGAGCGTCTGCAGCGCTTGCATGCTGCCCACCACCCGCGGGGTTGACAGCATCCGTGGAGCGGTGGTTACCCTGGCTGGCCATGTTGCCCACCACCCGCGGGGTTGACTGTACCCGGTTGGCTGGATCGGTTAGGATGGCGATCATGTCAGTCAGGTGTTCATTGCTGTTGGTGTTGGTATGCACTGCCGTATCGGTGGGGGCTGCCGAGCCGGACGCTGCCCTGCGTGCGCGTCTGGAGGCCGTGGCCGCCCCGCTTGCCGATGGTCAGTCGGTGGACAGCATTCGGGGGACCCCGATCCCGGATCTGTACGAGTTGCAGTATGGGACCGAGTTCATTTATATCAGCGGCGACGGTCGTCATGCCCTGACTGGTGGTGACCTGCTGGATCTGGAGGGGCGCAGGAATCTGAGTGAGCAGCGCCGTAATGAGTTCCGCGCCCGGGCTCTGCACGGTATACCCCCTGAGGAACTGATAGAGTTTGCGCCTGCGCGCACCCGTCATGTGCTGTATGTGTTTACCGATGTGAATTGTGGCTACTGTCGCAAACTGCATCGGGACGTGCCGGAACTGAATCGCCGGGGGGTGGCCGTGCGCTATCTGGCCTACCCGGTCATCGGGGATCCGGAGCAGGCCCGGAGGTCGATGGAGTCCGTCTGGTGCGCAAAGGACCGTCATGCGGCGCTGACGCAGGCCAAGTCCGGCGAGTCGGTGGCGGAGCAGAGCTGCAGCAACCCGGTGGGGCGGCACACGCGCCTGGGTCGACAGTTTGGTATCACGGGTACGCCAGCCATGTATATGGAGAACGGCCGGGAGCTGCCGGGCTATATGCCGCCGGACCGTATCCTGCTTGAATTCGGCAGCTGAGTAGTCAGTACAGGCCCGGTGTACCGGGTGCAGCAGCAGGGGTGCGGGACGGTTTGAGTTCGAGTGTGTCGCTGCGGTAGTAGATCAACTCGGCCACAAAGGCATCGGTGTTCCCCTCTATGCGCACCGGCAAATAATTGAGTTCAGGCGCGCACCAGATCAGTGTTTTGCGTTCCGCACCGCTCGTGGTGCGCCGCCGCAACAACTGGATGCTTTGCAGGGGGCCGAGTGGTGTGGGTACGGAAGTTTCCTGCTGCAACACCTCCAGCCGGTAGTCATGTACAGTGCCGCCGTTGGTAATGTGGTATACCGGAGCGAGACGGCCCCGCTGGAGGTGCTGCATAAATACCAGCTCGCTGCTCAGTCGATCCACGGTACCCGGCTGCAGTTCCAGCTCCTGCTGTGTCCCATTGTTGTCGAGGAACAGCCGGGCATTATCCCAGTCAAAGCGGGCCTGTCGGTATTGTTGCTTGTTGCCGTCCCGCCGATAGGAATACTCCAGCACCTGCAGTACCCCGGCGGTGTATACAAACAGGCTGTGCTCATTGCGACGGTCTCCGGTCAGCAGGTCGGCGAGCCCGACCGCGCTGGAACTGGCCTGGTAGCGGTAGCGATTGCCCGCCTCCTGCTCCAGTCGCCGTTCCAGCCTGCCCACCTCTATGCCCATGCGTTTGGAGCTGATTTTATATTCTGCGTAGAAGGGTTCCAGTGCCGGAACCGCTGGGGTCGCCAGCAGCAGGACGCACGTCAGCACGACGCACAGCCATTCATGGAATGCAGTGAAACGACGGGGCATGGTGTCGCCATGGTAGCCGGACTGCGCCGGGCGGTGCAAGCCCCTGTAAGGGTTCAGTTCAGGCTTCGCTTTCCCGCAGCCCAAAACCGTGACCCCACGGCGACTATGCCCTGGATTATGCACCCCTGCGGAGGTGGTTCCGGGCGTAGTCGGCGGGGGCCGGAACCGTCTCNNCCCCCGCGGCCATGCCGATCAGGCGGGCGTGGTGTGCCGGAGGGAACAGCGGGCAGGCGGGTGCTGATAACGGCGTACCGTGGGGCATGCGGTGCCAGGTGGACACTGCAGGGAAAAGCGGGTATACTGGCGTCATCAACATGTCGCGGTCTGCTCAGCCATGGTTCCGGGAGCGGTGGCGTGCGGTGTGCGGAGAAGCTGGAGGAAGAAGTTGTGAATCCATTGGACTCTATCGTTGGAACGATTATTGCCGGAGTTGTACTGGCGCTGATACTGGTGCTGCTGGCCGGTTGGCTGGGCGCCGGTCTGTAAGGGGGGAATGAAGAGATGGAACAGTGTGTTTTGCTAACCTTGCGCTGGTTGCATTTTTTGGCGGGTATTACCTGGATAGGCCTGCTGTATTACTTCAATTTCGTGCAGGCACCGGCCCTGAAGAAGGCTGCTGCGGACAGTGGTGGACCCGGGGCGGCGGGCATCAGCAAGTATGTACTGCCCCCGGCCCTGGCCTGGTTTCGCTGGTCTGCACTGCTGACCTGGTTGTCCGGGGCGGCCTATCTGTTGCACGGCGGCATGTTTGTGAATGCCTTTGCGCTGGGGCTCAATATGGAAACCCCCAGCCACTACGCGGTGACCATCGGCCTCGGTGCATGGTTGGGTACGATCATGCTGTTGAATGTCTGGGGATTGATCTGGCCGAACCAGAAGAGGGTACTGGGTCTGGTGGAGGCCAGTGATGCAGAGAAGGCGCGTGCCCGCAGGGTTGCATTTCTGGCATCCAGAGCCAATACCGTGCTGTCCATTCCCATGCTGTTGTTCATGGGTGCAGCCAGCCACGGTCTGCCTTTTTAGGCAGGCTGGACGGGCCACAGCCCCCGCGGGGCGTGGGTCCGGGTAGACGGCGGGTTCTGCTTTGACTGCCTTGATGAGTTGTTATCGCCCCCTGCCGATCAGCTTTGTGCGTGGTGAGGGAGCTTGGCTGGTTGCCGCTGACGGGGGTCGCTATCTGGATGCCATAGCCGGGTTGGCGGTGTGTGGTCTGGGACATGCACATCCTCGTGTGGCGGCGGCGCTGGCGACTCAGGCACAACGTCTGCTCCATGTTTCCAACTGTTTCCAGATTGCCGAGCAGCAGCAGCTGGGTGAACGGTTGAGCAGATTGAGTGGCATGGATCGGGTGTTTTTTTGCAACTCCGGGACCGAGGCCAATGAAGCCGCACTGAAGTTGGTCAGGCGTTATGCGGTACGCCAGGGGAATCCGCAGCCAGTGGTGGTGGTTGCCGAGGGGGCCTTCCATGGTCGTACCTTTGGTGCGCTGAGTGCATCGGCCGGGGGGCGGACACAGGATTTTGGTCCGCTGCTACCGGGCTTTATACGGGTGCCCTACGGTTCCATGGCAGCGCTGGCGGACGTGGCTGCAGATGCAGTGGTGGCGGTCATGCTTGAACCGATCCAGGGGGAGGCAGGCGTACGCACGCCACCGGAGGGTTATCTGCGGGCCGTGCGTGCACTCTGTGACCAGCGTGGCTGGCTGCTGATACTGGATGAGGTGCAGACCGGGTTGTGCCGTACGGGTCGCTGGTTCGCCTGGATGCATGAGGAGGCCCGCCCCGATGTACTCACGGTGGCCAAGGCGCTGGCGAATGGCGTACCCGCAGGTGCCTGCCTGGCGCGGCAGACGGTCGGGGAGTTTGCGCGTGGCGAGCATGGCTCAACCTTCGGGGGCAATCCGCTGGCGGCACGGGTCGCCCTGGAGGTGCTGGATGTATTGGAGGAACTGGACCTGGCCGGGGCAGCGGCGCGCCTGGGTCAGCGTATGCTGGATGCATTGCGCCGGCAACTGGCTGATACTCCGGGGGTCCGTGCGGTGCGGGGTCGGGGCCTGATGATCGGCGTGGAACTGGAGCAGGAATGTCGGGTACTCAGCCATCGTGCACTGGAGCACAAGTTGTTGATAAATGTTGCCGATGCGAAGGTAATTCGTTTGTTGCCGCCGCTGATCATCAGTGATGATGAGGCCGATCAAATCGTCCATACCGTGGTTGCACTGGTAGCCGACTTCACTGGCGGGAAGACTGCGCATGTCGATCCGGCACTTTCTTGAACTGAGTGATCTGCCTGCCGCAACATTGGCGGCGGTGCTGGACCGTGCCGGGCAGTTCAAACGCGGTGCGGTGCATGCTGATGTGCTACGCGGACGGACGTTGGTGCTACTGTTTGAATACCCCTCCACACGTACCCGTCTGGCCTTTGAAGTCGCCGCCCGCCGTCTCGGTGGCAGTGCCATCTTTCTCGATTGCTCCAGCACCCAGATGCAGCGTGGTGAGCTGCTGGAGGATACCGCCCGGGTATTGTCTTCCATGACTGATATCATCGCGTTGCGCACGAGTGAGCATGACCGCGTGGTGCGTTTTGCCGAGGCCTCCAGTGTGCCGGTGATCAATGCGTTGAGCCAGACCCGTCACCCTTGCCAGCTGCTGGCAGATATCCATACCTTCAGTGAGCATCGTGGTGCTGTCAGGGGCCAGCTGGTGGCCTGGGTAGGGGATGGCAACAATGTCTGCAACTCCTATATCAATGCTGCCCGCTGTTTTGATTTTCGCCTCAATATTGCCTGCCCGCCACAACGCCGCCCGGATGCCCGGCTGGTAGAGTTGGCCGGGCAGCGGGTCCGCCTCTGTACGCACCCGGAGGAGGCGGTCAGCGGCGCTGCTCTGGTGGCTACGGATGTATGGGCCAGCATGGGGGGGTCCGTTGACGCCAGCACCGAACAGGCACTGCGCGCCTATCAGGTGACTGCGGAGCTGATGCGTAAAGCCGCCCCGGATGCCCTGTTTATGCATTGCCTGCCTGCGCATCGTGGTGAAGAAGTGACCGCTGCGGTGCTCGAGGGACCCTGGAGTGTGGTCTGGGATGAGGCAGAAAATCGTTTGCACACCCAGCAGGCGCTGCTGGAGTGTCTGCTGACGCAAGCCGGCTGACCATGCGCTACCTGCTGAGCAACGATGACGGGCATCTGGCTGAGGGTCTCATGGTGTTGGCTGAGCACCTGGGCAGGCGGGGTGATGTTACGGTGGTCGCGCCGGACCGGGACCGCAGTGGGGCGAGCAACTCACTGACGCTGGATATGCCGATCAGGGTGTATCGTGCCCCAAGCGGCTACTACTATACCAGCGGCACCCCGACCGACTGTGTGCATCTGGCCATTACGGGTCTGCTGCCGGAGGAGCCGGATATGGTGATCAGCGGTATCAATCAGGGGGCCAATCTGGGCGATGATGTACTGTATTCCGGTACCGTTGCTGCCGCTATGGAGGGGCGTTTTCTGGGGCATCCGGCGATGGCGGTATCGCTGGCTACTGCCGCGTGTGTCGCGGCCGGGCAGGCACATCATTTTGAGACTGCAGCCGTTGTGGTGGTACGCCTGCTGACTGCGTTGCAGCGGCAGCCA
>DKIB01000074.1:3823-4044 GCA_002454015.1 Proteobacteria bacterium UBA6729 | reverse complement strand
GTCCGGGTACTGAACTGGCCGGGTATCAGGTCACCCGTCTGGGGCATCGGCATCGCTCTGATCCTGCCATAGTGGCTGAAGACCCGCGGCACCGGAAGATTTACTGGGTCGGTCCGGTGGGGGTTGGCGAGGACACGGGTCCGGATACCGACTTTTATGCCGTGGCGCATGACAGGGTTTCCATTACGCCCATGCAGGTGGATCTGACGCGGCATGCGCAG
>DKIB01000074.1:1938-3723 GCA_002454015.1 Proteobacteria bacterium UBA6729 | reverse complement strand
GATACGGTGCTGGCTGCGATACGGGCGGTGCCGCGCCACATCTTTGTGGATGAGGCACTGTCTGCAAGGGCCTACCAGAACACGGCATTGCCCATAGGCTTCAGTCAGACCATCTCCCAGCCCTACATCGTGGCGCGTATGGTGCAGGCCTTGCTGGGTGATGCAGAGCCTGCCGGGCGGCGCATGAAGGTGCTGGAAATCGGTACGGGTTGTGGGTACCAGACTGCGGTGCTGGCAGGGTTGGTGCGTCAGGTCTATACCGTTGAGCGCATCGCGGTGTTGCTGGAGCGTGCCCGTGCCAGGCTGCGCACGCTGCGACTGCAAAATGTTCACAGCCATTATGCGGATGGCGCACAGGGCTGGTTGAGTTATGCGCCCTATGATGGCATCATTGTCGCGTTCGCGCCACGCAGTGTCCCGCAGGCGTTGCTGAAGCAGCTGGCGCCAGAGGGGAGGCTGGTTATTCCTGTGGGGAGCGGTGGCGAGCAGCGTTTGTTATTGGTGCAACGACAGGGGGAGCATTTCAGGAACAGTGTACTGGAGGGGGTCAGTTTTGTGCCCATGCAGCGGGGTCTTGGTTAAGCGGGTCATCTGGGTGTTATCCGGCGTGCTGGTGTGTGCCTGTACATCCAGGCAGTCGGCACCCGTGGATGCACGCCCCACGGAGCCGCTGCGCGGTACAGCTGCGGTGGCGGATCCGCACTCTCCCGTGGCCGGAACCTACCGTGTCGCCGACGGTGACACCCTGTATGCCATTGCTGTCGGCCATGGCCTGAACCACCTTGATCTGTCGGCCTGGAATGGCATCCCGTCCCCATACGTCATCTACCCCGGGCAGCTGTTGCAACTTCATGCACAGCCTGCAACTGCGGCGATGCCACAGACCGGGAGACACATCTCGCAGCCACTGCATGGCACCGCCAAGTTGCCCGTTCGCAAGCCTGAACGCCAGCGCAAGCCTGTGAGGAACAGGGCTCGGGAGTCCATGCCAGGCTGGCAATGGCCGACCACAGGCGTAGCGGTTCCGGTGGCAAGTGTACAGGCCGGGACAGCAGCGCGTGGTATCAATATCCGCGGTCAGTCAGGGCAGGAGATACGCGCCGCAGCGATGGGTGAGGTGGTACATAGCGGCCCACTGAAGCACTATGGCAAAATGGTCATACTGCGCCACCCGGGTGAATATCTCAGCGTTTATGGTTACAACAGCGAACTGTTTGTTACGGAGGGGGATCATGTTGAGGCTGAACAGCGCATTGCTCGCATGGGGGATTCACCTGCGGGTGATCCTGTGTTACACTTTGAGATAATACTGCCGGACGGAGAGTCGGCGGATCCGCGCAAATTTTTGCCGGTACAACAAATTACCCGGACTGGAAGTCAAGGTTAACAGGGCAACTTCAGACTGTTTGAGGGTAGGCTCATGAAACAGGTAGTCGTTGAACGTGAGGGTGACCGGGGTCGCTCTGCTGACAAGGTTGGTATGCTCCTCGGGATTCCCGGGGGGGTGGGCAGCGCCAGTCAGGCTGGTGTTGCCTGTGATGATCGGGTGGATGTGGTCCGGATGTATCTGGGTCGCATTGGCCTGCAGCCCTTGCTGAGTGCCGAGGATGAGGCCAAATTCGGCTATCTGACGCAACAGGGCAACGATGCGGCGCGGCAGCGCATGATTGAAAGCAATCTGCGCCTGGTGGTGAAGATTGCCAAACGCTATCTGCATCGTGGTCTGGCGCTGCTGGATCTGGTCGCCGAGGGCAATATCGGCCTGATTCGTGCGGTTGAAAAGTT
>DKIB01000074.1:0-1892 GCA_002454015.1 Proteobacteria bacterium UBA6729 | reverse complement strand
CGGGCCGTGATGTACCAGGCACGTACCGTGAGGCTGCCGGTGCATGTGGTCAGGGAAATCAATCTCTGCAAGCGTGCCTACTATCAGCTGGTGCAGCAGAATTGCCGCGAACCCAGCCTGACCGAGATCGCCCGGGCGGTGAATAAAAGCCTCGCCGAGGTACATCGCCTGCTGGGGCTGAGTGAGCGGGCGGCCTCCGTGACCCGGCCGGACGGTGACAGCTGTGGCATCAGTATCGTTGATATTCTGCCGGACGAGCAGAATGTTGACCCGGCAACCTTTCAGCAGGGGCGGGATGTCAGGCGTCATATCAAAAAATGGCTGTCCACTCTGAGCGAAAAACACCAGCGTGTGGTGGAGCGCCGTTTTGGACTGGGTGGCCTGCCGATGGCGACCCTTGAAGAGGTCGGCTACGAGCTCGGCCTGACCCGGGAGCGAGTGCGCCAGATTCAGCTGGAGGCCATCCGCAAGTTGCGTCGGCTGATGCGGCGTAAAGGCCTGTCGCTGGACCTGTTCCAGGTTGAAGAGTAGCGATCTGGCGGTCGTGGTCAGGAGTTGGGTACACCGTCGGCAGTCTCGCCTGTCAGGGGCCCGTCAGGGGTCAGCCAGCAGGGCGATGGCCACTCGTCGCCGCTCGCTCGCCAGCACATTGTAGCTGCGACAGGCTGCTGCAGTGTTCATGACCTCGTATCCTGTGCCGCTGCTCTCCAGATGGCGCAGTACCTCTGCCGACGGAAAGCAGGGTTTGGGGCCGGTGCCGAACAGTACGGTGCAGACCTGCAGTTCCCTGAGCGGCTGCAGGTCGGCAATGCACAGCTCCGGGGCCGGACTCCAGTTCGGCAGCAGCCGTTCCGGGGTCAGGAGCAGTGGTGCAGACAGACGTTGCCCGTTGATCACAACATGGCCCTGATGGTAGGCCTGAATAAGCAGGACTCCTGCCGATGCTGAGTCTATTGAAATCTTCATCAGGGCGGATTATAACCGCCCGGGTTCGCAGGTGGACCGCAGCGCGCCGCCCGGAGGGAGCAACATGCGGCTGATATTATTGGGCCCGCCAGGTTGTGGCAAGGGCACACAGGCCGGGTTTATCGTTGACCGCTACGGGATCGTCCAGATTTCTACCGGCGATATGTTGCGTGCCGCTGTGCGCGCCAACAGCCCGGTCGGGCAGCAGGCGGCTGCCCTGTTGCAGGCCGGGGAACTGGTGCCCGATGCATTGATTCTGGGCATGGTCCGCGCGCGCATAGCCGAACCGGACTGTCAGGGTGGTTTTCTGCTGGATGGCTTTCCCCGCACCCCGGGACAGGCCAGGGGGCTGGAAG
This sequence comes from Proteobacteria bacterium UBA6729, assembly GCA_002454015.1. Lineage (GTDB taxonomy): Bacteria > Pseudomonadota > Gammaproteobacteria > Porifericomitales > Porifericomitaceae > UBA6729. The sequence goes on along the minus strand of DKIB01000074.1, from coordinate 570 downwards.
AGTCCGGTATATTCGTTGACTATGTGGTGGTTATACGCACGCCGGATGACGCCATTGTTGCGCGTCTGTCAGGGCGGCGCGTGCATCCGGCCTCCGGGCGCGTGTATCACCTACGCTTCAATCCCCCCGTGCAGGACGGGGTGGATGACCGGACTGGCGAACCGCTGGTGCAACGCGATGATGACTGTGAGGAGACCATCCGCCATCGCCTGCAGGTATACCGTGAGATGACTGAACCCCTTATCGAATACTATCGGAGTCTGGCATCAGCTGAGACGGTGTGTGTGGAAGTAGACGGCTCACAATCCGTGGAGCATGTGGCCGATGAAGTGCAACGCAGACTTGGGACTCCATACCCGACAGCAAAAAAAAATGGCAAAAAATAAAATCTTATCTATAATAGGGAGCATGGAGCACGGCGGTTACCGCCGTGTGTGAGTGCTAGATGGAGGATAACATCATGGCTACTGCGAAAAAGCGTTCCAAAAAAGCGACTACTCGTCGCAAAACTGGAGCTGCTTCGGCCGCCGGGAAAACGGCTGCAAAGAAAGTGACCCGCAAGAAGGCAGG
>DKIB01000066.1 GCA_002454015.1 Proteobacteria bacterium UBA6729 | reverse complement strand
CTATCCGGCAGGCCCGGAGGCTGGGCTTGTGCAGGCCTCCTGGCGGAGGCGGGCTATGTGGTTGCGGACTGTGGCGGTGGGTGGGGGCTGTGGTGTGCCATTGCGGATGCAGTGGATGAGGCGCTTGAGTTCTTGCAGGGTGTGTTCAAAGTTGTCGTTGATCAGTGTGTATTGGTACTCGTGGTAGTGGTCCAGCTCCAGCAGGGCATTGTCGGTGCGTTTCTCTATGCTGTTTTGATCCTGCCCGCGGTTGAGCAGGCGTTGGCGGAGGGCCTGGAAGTCGGGGGGCAGGAGAAAGATGCCAATGCTGTCGGGGTATTTGTTGCGCACCTGTTGTGCGCCCTGCCAGTCGATCTCCAGCAGTACATCGGTGCCGGTGTCCTGCTGTTGCTGTACTTGTTTGGAGGCGGTGCCGTAGTGGTGACCAAATACTTCGGCGTATTCCATGAGTTGACCCGCCTCTATCATGGTCTGGAAATGTTGTTTGGTGGTATACAGGTAGTCAATGCCCGCGCGCTCATTGGCGCGTCGTGGACGGGTGGTGTAGGAGATGGAGATACACAGCCCGGGCACCTCATGCGCCAGCCGTCGGCTCAGCGAGGTTTTGCCGGAGCCGGAGGGTCCGGACAGGATTAGCAGTCGTCCTGATGTACTTGCCATGGTGTCCGGCATTATAATGAAAGCGGCGGTGGGTATACAGATGCGTAGTGGGAACAGGATGGCGGACCAGTTGCGGGAGGTGCAACTGCAGCGGGATTACCTTGCCCATGCGGAGGGTTCCGTGCTGGTGTCGTTCGGGCGTACCCGGGTGTTGTGTACGGCCAGCATTGAGCTCCATGTGCCCTCGTTTCTGCGGGGGCGCGGTCAGGGCTGGATTACTGCGGAGTATGGCATGTTGCCACGGGCTACCGCGCAGCGCACCCGGCGTGAGGCGGCCCTGCGTCATCAGTCGGGTCGCACCTATGAGATTCAGCGGTTGATCGGTCGCTCCCTGCGCCAGGCGGTGGACCTGAAGCGGCTGAAGGAAATCACCATTCTTGTGGATTGCGATGTGATTGAGGCGGATGGGGGTACGCGGGCGGCGGCCATTACCGGTGGCTGTGTGGCCCTGACGGATGCCCTGCAGGTTGCGGTTGGCCAGAATCTGACGCATGGGGATCCGTTTCTGGGGTTGGTGGCGGCGGTATCGGTGGGGATGGTAGAGGGCACTGCCCTGCTGGACATGGATTACTCTGAAGACTGCAGGGCGCAGACGGATATGAATGTAGTGATGACGGCAGCCGGGGAGTTTGTGGAGCTGCAGGGCAGTGCGGAGGAAAAGCCATTCGGGCGCGCTGAGCTGGAGAACATGCTGGCCCTGGCCACGCCCGGCATTGCCGGGCTGATCGAGCTGCAGGGGCGAGCCCTGGCCACACCCCGCAAGGGCGCTGCGTGAATCATCGTCTCGTCCTGGCCAGCAGCAATCCCGGCAAGCTGGCGGAGCTGGGGGCGTTGTTGGAACCGCTCGGGATTGAACTGCTCGCCCAGTCCGCATTGGGCGTACCCGCGCCGGAGGAGACGGGTGCAGACTTTGCCGGGAACGCGCTGTTGAAGGCCCGTCATGCCCACCAGCATACCGGGCTGTCGGCGCTTGCGGATGACTCCGGGCTGGAGGTGGATGCCCTGGGGGGTGCCCCGGGGGTGTACTCGGCACGCTATGCCGGTCCGCAGGCCGATGCTCAACAAAACAACCTGCGCCTGCTGCGTGAGTTGGACGCGGTGCCGAGGGCACGGCGTACGGCCCGCTTCCGTTGTGTTATCGCCTGGCTGGCCCCGCCCGCCCCTGCCGCATTGTTTGAGGGCAGCTGGGAGGGATGCATTGCGGAGCGTCCACAGGGGGCGGGCGGTTTTGGTTATGACAGCCTGTTTTATCTGCCCGATCTGGGCTGTACCAGTGCCGAGTTGCCCGCAGCACAGAAGAACCGTTTGAGCCATCGTGGTCAGGCGGTGGCCGCCTTCGTGCATGCCTTGCGTCAGCGATGAACGGATTACCCCCCCTGTCACTGTACATACATGTGCCCTGGTGTCGGCGCAAGTGTCCCTTCTGTGATTTGGAATCGCGTGGTCTGCAGGGCCCCCTGCCGGGCCAGGCATACGCCAGGGCCGTGGTGCGGGATCTGTGTGCCCAGAAGGCGGGGGTACAGGGGCGCAGCCTGTGCAGTATTTTTTTTGGTGGGGGCACCCCGGGCCTGTTGCCCGTGCCGGAACTGGCGGGTCTGCTGGATGCCGCGGCCCGGCACTTGTCGCTGGCGGCAGCAGTGGAGGTAACGCTGGAACTGCATCCGCTGGATATAACCCCGGCCCGTATGGCGGCCTGTAGTGCAGCCGGGGTGAATCGCATCTCCATCGGGGTGCAGAGCTTTGATGATGCGGTGTTGGCCGCCCTGAGTCGTCCCTATAGTGGTGCGCAGGTCTGCGCTGCTGTGCGCTGTGCTACAGAGCATTTTGATCGGGTCAATCTGGATCTCATGTACGGGCTGCCGGGACAATCCCTGCAGGGGGCCTTGCAGGATTTACGATGTGCACAGTCGCTGCAGCCCGAGCATCTGTCCTGGTATCCGCTCAGCCTGCAACCCGGCACACCATTTCATCGGCATCCCCCTCCCCTGCCGACGGAAGAGGTGCAGGCGGACATGGAGTCAGAGGGCAGCGGCTATCTGGCAGCGCAGGGATATCAGCGCTATGAGATCTGCGCCTGGTCACGGCCTGGCGCGGCCTGCCGGCATAACCTGAACTACTGGGAGTTTGGGGATTATCTGGGTCTGGGGGCCGGGGCGCACGGCAAGCGGAGTGTTCGGCCGGGGCATATTGTGCGTGAGCGCAGGCTGCGGCACCCGGCTCGCTATATGGCGGCAGCCGGAGGAGACGGGGTGGTGGCGGAGCGTTGTACACTCGATGCAACGGAGCAGATGCTGGAGTTCATGATGAATGCCCTGCGTCTATGTGCAGGGTTTCGCCTGCAGTTGTTTACGGAGCGAACCGGGTTGCCGCAGGGCGGGCTGCAGGCCCCGCTCGCCCAGGCGGTGGACAAAGGTCTGCTGGTGCTGCGTGACGGGTGGGCGGTGCCGACCCACCGTGGCCTGGATTTTCATAACGAGTTGGTGTTGCTGTTTGATGGCAGTAGCAGCAGCAGTGCCTCAGAATCAAATTCTCCGTCCGGGTAGAGCCTGTCCAGATGTTCTTGCTGGAGCTCTGTTGCCAGCGCCTCCTCGCCCAGAGCCCGGGCCCCTGTCAGGGCTGCCGTGAATGCGTATTGGTGCCAATGCAGATCCGCCTCTTCGGTGGCGTTCAGTACAGCCAGACCCAGACGCAGCATATCAGGGGCTGAGCGCAGCGCCACCGCACGAAACATTGCCATACGCGGTTCGCTCAGGGCGCAGGTCCAGCCGGGCTCAACCCACAAATCCTGCAGTTCTTCCCGGGTAAGATGTGGCAGGGTCAGGAAGGCCAGTGCCGTCAGATCTTTGGTAATGTCGCTGTGCCAGTCACAGTCTTCAATCTGCCGGATTAGTTCAGGCATCCACGGGTAGTTGGTGCGGTCGGCATCGCTCAGTTGCTGAAGATCCGCATCCAGCACGGCGGCGCGCCAGCGGCGTGCCCGTGCGACTGCGCCCAACCGCGGTTCGTCATCATTGGCCTGCACCGGGTGCTCGCGCCACCAGAGCGCCGGGGCATCAAGCATTTCCATTATCGGCAGGGCAATTTTGTGCAGGGTAAGCAGGGTGTGTGCAGTTTCTCCCTTGAAACGGGAACGGGGGGCTTCCAGCTCCAGGGTGGGATAGTAGTCGGAGTTGGCTTGTGTGCCATGCCGGGCAAACAGCGGCCTCAACCGTTGTCCTCTGCCCACCCGGCGGATTTCCAGATCCTGCGGACCATGAATGCCGACAATCCTGAGTTCCTGACGCAGCTGCGTGTAGGCAAAGAGGTCTGCACTCAGCTCGGGAATGTCCCCATTCTTCGGGGCCACAATCAGAATATCAGTTATGCTGGCATTGAATATGGCGTAATCTTCAAAATGCTTGTCCAGTGCGGTCAACACCTGTGCGACCAGCCGGTCATTGAACTCATACAGCTGCAGCCACTGTACCAGCAGCCCGTTCTCGCTGAGGTAGTGGCGGATGTGCTGATAGAACTGTTCGGAGAACAGGTTGCCGACCCCACTCACCCAGGGGTTGGAAGGTTCTGAAATGATGATGTCAAACTGTTGCTGCGTCTTGGCGAACCAGATCTTGGCATCCTCAATATGGATATGACTGCGGGGGTCCTGATAGGCCTGGTAGACACGCACCATGAAATGGGTAGCGGCATCCACCATGGCCGGTTCGATCTCTATGGTATGCACCTGCTCCAATCCCGGATGTGACAGCAGGGTATGTGTGGTCAGGCCGGAGCCGAAGCCGATGTTGGCGACCGTCCTGGCCTCCGGATACAGGGACAGGGGGATGGCGGCAGCCAGCATCATGGTGAGCTCGTCCCTGGAGGGCTTCCTGTGGGGTGGCGGCAACAGGGCCAGGCCAGCCTCGGGCTTGCCATTCGTGGCAATGACTCCGAACGCTTTATCTTTACTGTGGTACAGGGTGATCGTGGCCGTCTTGCCATCGCGGTAATACGCCAGGTCAAAGTCCTTCGGGCTCAGCATATTCTCGCGGCGCAGGAAGACCCCCCTCGCCATCTGCTGTGGGTCCAGGTGTGCAACCTGCACCAGGCCCACGATGAGGAGGAGGGAGGTCATGACGGCCAGCGTGTGCAAGGGCACGAAGCCGGGGCGATGCAGGCGTAGCAGGGCTATTCCCAGTATCAGGTCGATCAGTGCCCCGACCACCATGGATAGCTTCAGACCCAGCATCGGCAGGCCGATATGTACGGCAAACAATACCCCACAGATAGAGCCCAGGGTATTGGCGGCATAGACCTGGCCGATGGCCTGTTCGCCATGACCCCTGCGCAACAGCACGTGGGTGAACAACGGCAGGGTCATGCCGGCACAGAAGGTGGCCGGTAACATGATACAGAAGGCGATGGCATGGCTGAAGAGGTTGAACATTGTGTAGTCCACATCGGTTCTGCCCAGCCGCTCCAGCAGCCATTCCATCCAGACGTAGGTGTGGTTATAGAGCAGCAGGGTAGTCAGTGCCAGCACGGCCATGGCGAGTTGCACATAGCCCAGAAAGGCGGTGGGGCTGCTGATATGGTCTATGCGTTTGCGAATCCACAGTCCCCCCAGCGCCAGTCCGGTGATGAATGCACTGAGCATCAGTTCGAAGGAGTGGAAGGAGGTGCCCAGCACCATGGAGAGCATGCGAATCCAGGCAATCTCATAGACAAACGAGGCCGCCCCGGTGGCGAAGGCCCCGATGATCAATACCCGGGTGGCAAAGGCACGGGCCGGTTCTTTTGCAACCGCTGCCACTCTGGGGGTCGGTTCGCGACCCCGCGCCAGCCAGGCCACGGTTATGGCGATAACAATGTTGATGATGCCTGCCAGACGGATGGTGCCGGGCAGCCCTATCCAGGCGATCAGCCAGAAGCCGCTGGCCAGTGCTCCCAGGGCGGCCCCCAGGCTGTTGGAGAAGTACAGCAACGCCAGGGCCTTGCCACTTTCCGCCGGAAAGCGGCGGAGGATACCGCCTGCCATGAGCGGGAAGCTCATGCCCAGCAGGATGGTTTGTGGCAGGATCAGCAGGGCGGCTGCCGTCCAGCGGTAGATTTCGATGGGTAGCGGCGAGTGCAATGCCGGGATGACGGTGGTCAGGGAGCCCTGCAGGAACCAGTCAAAGACATCGTGGAACAGCAATGCTGCCAGGCCGATGATCGCCTCAACCACGGCATAACAGCGTATCAGATTGGCCCAGCGCCGGGTGGCGCGACTGACCCACCAGGCTCCGATGGCCATGCCCCCCATGAAGATGGCGAGCACCAGCGACTGTGCGTAGGCGGCGTGGCCGAGGAAAAGCTTCAGATAGTGAGTCCAGATGGATTCATAGATCAGCCCGGTAAACCCGGAAAGAGCAAACAGCGCAACGAAGATCCAGCGCGCTGGCGGGATGTTTACGATACCGGGGGACATGCAATGCTGCGCCACATGATGTCGGTATGGTAGCATGCGCCCCCCGTAGTTGACCCGCAGGCCCGGGTTGCGATGGCCGGGCTGAGGGGAACACCCTGATTGTTTTGCCGGAGGTACAGGGCATTCAAAAAGAGTGCAAGAAGGCCTTGGGTCTGTGTATCCAGGGGGCTTCCTGCAGGTATTGATGTCAGCACTTGCGATCAAA
>DKIB01000080.1:8298-21791 GCA_002454015.1 Proteobacteria bacterium UBA6729 | reverse complement strand
TGCGTGGGGTTCCAGCAGTCGGCTGTCCATTCTGCTGCCCGCGGTGTCGCAGAGGGGAAACGGGTGGGCCTGAAAACCGCCTGTCGCCACGGGCTCCTGTACTGCAAAGGGCGGTAACCCACAGTCCCGACCGGGCTGTCCTCCATGCGCGAACCCCACCCGCAGGTGGAGCGCAGGCCGACGGAGACGGCTGAATATCCACGCAGGAATCCACGGGACCAGAACAGGGCAAGTGATGTGCAGGGGCGTTCCTGCCCCGGATTCAGGCCTATTGCCGACAACAGGCTCCCGAGCCCGGCTCCAAATGGCGCAAGAATACCCGGATGCAGATTGTCAGCTGCACGAGGCAGCCAGGGCCCGCTACAGGATGGCGAGCAGCCCGAATATACATCCCGCTGTCAGCAGGTGAGCGGCCCTTATCACCCAGCGGCGGATCAGCCAGCCTTCAGGGGCGCAGCTGTGCAGGGTCAGGGCGAGCAGCGCGAGCAGGGCTGCCTTGCTGACCCAGCGCAGGCCATTCAGTGTACTCGGGTTGGTGAACTGCTCCGGGTAGCAGGCAGAAGAGAGCACGAGCAACGCTACCACGATAATCGCACTGCTGATGCCGGAGCCATCCTTCATGTGGCCAGCTCCCGGAATGTTGGGGCTGGGCAGCCTGTCACCCTGCAGGGGCAGGGCCGCTGTTCTGCAACAATGGCCGTCAAAGGCCGTACCTCCGCAACAACCAATCCGTCGGCAACCCCGCACGGTTCCCAAGCTGTATTCATATCCAGTTCAATCTTCCCATAACGGTGAGCTGACAAAAGTGGCCACTACACTCCCCGGGGCACTTGCAAAACCACAGGCCCTGCAGTGTAAGCGCAATGCCTGCATTTTTCAACGGTACCGTTTCAACCTGCGGGAAATGCTGTTTTTATATGCAAATCAATCACTTACAGAGTGACTCCCCATAACAGGATAGTGGCGCCCTGCCGATGGGGGTAGCAATTGGTCGCTGCGGTGCCCGTGATAGAATGGCTGCCCGCCCTCGCGCGGGGGTTAGTGTTTATGTGCCGTATCGCTGCATACTTGGGCTCCGGGGTGCGTCTGGACCGGTTTCTGCTGGAGCCGGAACACAGTCTGTATCGTCAATCATGGCAATGCCGCGAGATGCGGGAGGCCGTGGTGAATGCGGATGGCTATGGTCTGGGGTTTCTGGGCGAGTCGGGCGAGGCCCTGGTTTACAAGTGCACCGCCCCGATCTGGGCGGACCCGAATCTGGCTGCGCTGGGGGTCACCCTGCACAGTCGCCTGTGGGTGGGCAATGTACGCAGTGCCACCCCCGGACAGGCAACTTCCATGCAGAATACGCAGCCTTATGTGCACGCTGGCAGGTTCTTCCTGCATAACGGCTATCTGGATGACTTTAATAACGGCTTGAAAGGCAGGTTTATACAGCAGTTGGCAGCGGAGTTGGTGGCTGATGTGCAGGGCAGTACGGATTCTGAATACCTGTATGCCTGGATCCGCCAGCATGCGGATGTACAGTCTGCCCTGGCGGCCCTGCCGGGTCTGCTCGGGGAGCACAAGGCATTGCTGAACATGGTGGTGGCCGATACGACCGGGTTGTTGGTCTGCCGCCATGCGCTGCATGCCCCCTGCCCCTCGCTGTACTACTGCACGTCCCATGAACGTTATCCGCATGCGGTACTGGTTGCCTCCGAATGTTTTGATGACAGTGATGCCTGGTTGCCGGTACCTGAACATCAGCTGCTGTGGTTGCGGCCCGGACAGCCCCCACAGCAGTGGTCGCTATGAATGCCGGGCATCTGATCAGGCGTCTACAACACTTGCAGGTGCAGGTGTTGCAGACGGTGGCCGATCTGGGGGAGCCGGCCTGTCGCAAGCAGGCACATCCGCAGCTCAGTCCAGCGGGCTGGCATCTGGGACACTGTGTATATACGGAGGCCCGCGGGCTGTATGTCGCGGTGCCGGGGCGTCCGGCTCCGGTTCGCAAGATCCATGAGTTGTACGACAGTAATGCCTCCAGTCAGGAGGAGCGGGGGCATCGCCTGCCGCCACTGAACCAGCTGATAGAGTGGGCCGGGGGCATGCAGCAGGAACATCGCCGTCTGATCGAGTTGATCAGTGGTGACAAGCAACATCGGCTGTTGCGCAGGCACTATCTGCTGCAGCTGTTAATCCAGCACAATGCACAGCATTACGAGACGTTGTGCATAATCAGGGCGCAGTTGAACAAACCCCTGGCAGACACGCGCCCGTGTGGCAAGCCGGAGCGGCACCACTACTCGCCTTCTGCGGAACGTAGTGCTGCGCTGTTGCCTGCCGGCGATTATCAGATCGGCGCCACGGCCGAACATGCCCCCTATGACAATGAGCATGCAGCACATCGGGTGAATCTGGAGGCCATTCGCATCGCCAGGCGACCGGTCAGCAATGCCGAGTATCTGGATTTTATTGGTGCCGGGGCCTACAGGGAAGCCGACTATTGGAGTTCCGATGGTTGGGAATGGCGACAGCGACAGCGTGTGGATATGCCAGGTTACTGGTCCTTCAGTGCTACGGCTGGTTGGCAACAATATACGGTGGAGGGTGTGCGCAGCCTCAATCTGCGCGATGCCGTGTCCGGCCTGAGTCATCACGAGGCGGTTGCCTGTGCCAACTGGGCGGGGGCACGTCTGCCACATGAGTACGAGTGGGAGGCCGCCAGGCGCAGCAGGCTGCTGGAACAGTGTGGTCGGGTGTGGGAATGGTGCAGTAATACCCTGCATCCCTACCCCGGCTTTGCACCCTATCCGTACCGGGGCTATTCCATGCCCTACTTTGATGCCCGACACTATGTACTGCGTGGGGGCAGCCGTTATACCTGCAGGGAATTGCGCAGGGCCAGCTTTCGCAACTACTGCACGCCGGATACCCGTCATATGTTTGCGGGACTGCGGCTGGTCTTCCCGCTGCACTGAGTAAATGTCGACCATGCCATTATTGCCTGCGGATCTGGAAGCTACCGTAGGGCGTGCCCTGCACGAGGATCTGGGGGATGGAGACCTGCTTGCGGAGCTGCTGCCGCGGGAGGATGTCACGGCCACGGTTATCTGCCGCGAGGACGGGGTGCTGTGTGGCACCGCCTGGTTTGAACAGGTCTATCACCAGCTGGATGCCGATGTACAGTGCCAATGGCAGGCCACAGAGGGCACGCTGCTGCATGGCGGGCAGGAGGTCTGTCGCCTGCACGGTGCAGCCGCCGCCGTGCTGGCCGGGGAACGCACGGCACTGAATTTTATGCAGCTGTTATCGGGCACTGCCACCCTGACTCGCCGCTATGTAGAGGCCGTGGCAGATACTGCTGTACTGGTGCTGGATACCCGCAAGACCATACCGGGACTGCGGGCCGCCCAGAAATATGCGGTGGCCTGTGCGGGCGGGCATAATCACCGCATGGGTCTGTACGACAAGATCCTGCTCAAGGAGAATCATCTGCTGTTGCTGGGCGGGGTGACGGCAGCACTGCAGCGGGTCACCGAGTGCTATGGTACGGATATTGCGACGGAGGTTGAAGACCTTGCACAACTGCAGCAGGCACTGGCTGCAGGAGTACGCCATGTGGTGCTGGACAACTTCAGTGTGGAGGCACTGCGGGCAGCGGTACAATGCAATGCAGGGCGCGCCTGTCTGGAGGCCTCCGGGGGGATTACACCGGACCGTGCCGCCCGGATTGCACAAACCGGCGTAGACTGCATCTCGGCAGGTGCACTGACCCACTCGGCGCGCAGCGTGGATTTTTCCATGCGCCTGCTGGCAGATCAACACGGATGAATATACCCGCACCGGAACTCGCGACACTGCGCCAGCTGTTGCGACACGATATGCAGCTGCTGGATACGGAGATCCATCGAGCCCTGCACTCCAATGTGGCACTGATCGATCAACTGGCCCGGCACCTGATCGATGGCGGTGGCAAGCGCCTGCGTCCCATGCTGTTGCTGGCGGGCAGTCAGTTGTTTGCCTATCAGGGGACCCATCATATTACGCTGGCAGCGACCATTGAATTTATTCATGCAGCAACCCTGTTGCACGATGATGTAGTGGATGCCTCACAGCTGCGCCATGGTCGCCCTACTGCCAATCGGTACTGGGGCAATGAGGCCAGCGTACTGGTGGGTGATTTTCTGTACTCCAGGGCATTCCAGCTGATGCGCAGGGTGAATTCCATGCGTGTTATGCAGGTGTTTGCCGATGTCACCAACGCCCTTGCCGAGGCGGAGGTGCGCCAGCTGCATCATCGGCATGATACGGATTTTAACGAAGCCGCCTATCTGGATGTGATCCGCAACAAGACGGCGGGGCTGTTTGAGACCGCCGGTCGCCTGGCGGCCCTGCTGGCGGAGCGGCCCGCAGCAGAGGAACAGGCCATGGCTGAATATGGCCTGCATCTGGGCATGGCTTATCAGTTGATCGACGATGTACTGGACTATGACGCCAGCGCTGAAGAGATGGGCAAAAATCCGGCTGACGACCTGCAGGGTGGCGGCGTTACCCTGCCCCTGGTGTATGCCATGCACAATGGCAGCCAGCAGAATCGCACGAAGATACGTGCGGCGGTGGAACAGACTGCCCCGGTGGCAACCACGGAGATCACCCGGCTGGTTGCGGCTTCAGGGGCGCTGGACTATACTGCGGGGCTGGCACGGCATGAGGCCACTGTTGCCGGCAATGCCCTGCACAGCCTGCCCCCCTCGCCCTACCGTGAGGCACTGGAGGCATTGACAAAGTTCGTGGTACACAGGCGTTACTGAGACGGGGTGTAGCTCAGCCTGGCAGAGCGCTGCCTTCGGGAGGCAGAGGTCGCTGGTTCGAATCCAGTCACCCCGACCATGGTGGCCCCGGTGCGGCTGCATCCTTGCGGCGACGGCGGGCCTCATGGCGAATACGCCGTTGCAGGACGCGCTCAAACAACCGTGGCAACAGCAGGTGCAGCAACGGCAGGCAGCGATAGCGCGCGGGGATATAGAGTTCACGACGGCGTTGCAGCATGGCATTGAGGATAGCGGTTACGCAGTGTTGTGTGGAGACCTTGCCGGGCGCAGCCGATGCCGCCGTATCGATCCAGCCGGGCCGGATGATCAGTACCGGCACATTGCTTTCCATGCGCAGCACCTGCAGATAGGCATCCAGGGCATGCTTTGCGGCACAATAGCCAGCGTGTTCCGGTACCGGGATGCGCCCCTGTATGGAACTGATCGCACAGATCAGGCCGTCCTGCAGCATGGGCAGCAGCTGCTGCAGGGTCCAGACGGTACCCAGATAGTTGCTGATGGTCAGTTGGCTCAACTGCTGCGGGTCGTTGTGCCCGGCCAGTGGCTGCCAGCAACGCTGGCCCATACAGGCAAGCAGATAATCCAGTTTGCCATTGAATTGCTGCCGGGCCTGTGCGGCCAGTTGTACACAGTGCTCCGGACTGCCCAGGTCAGCCGGACAGATTTGGGCCCGCCCTGCACACCGTGCCGCCGTTGCCCTGAGTGCCGCCTCGCGCCGGGCACTGAGCAACAGGGTGGCACCCTCCCCGGCCAGGGCAATGGCCAGGGCCTGTCCCAACCCTGCGGATGCGCCGGTGACTACAACGGTGCGTCCGGCAAAACGCATCAACGTACAGCCTGCATATACTGTTCCCGCAGTGCCCGCAGAGACTGTTCCAGGGCCATGCTGACGGTGGCATAGGCGCGTACTGCGCCGCGCTGCGGCAGGGGCGGTGGCAATATGGGGGCACCAAATCCTACATATACCGGGGCTGACCTGGGCCACCAGCGTCCCTTGGGAAGGCTCTGATGCGTGCCATGTATGTAGGCGGGTACCACGGGCAGGGCCAACTGCACAGCGAGCAGTCCGACACCACGCCTGATACTGCCAATGTCGGCATTCTCCCCGCGGGTACCCTCCGGATAGAGGATCAGGCAGCGTGGACGGTCCACCATGTACTGCTGGCAGCACCGCAACAGCCGCAGGATGCGATCCCGTCCGGCGCGACGTTCTGCCGGAATCAGGTTCAGCAACAGTTGTGGCAGGTATTTGACCGAGGCTCGACTCTCAAAGAAATAATCGTGGGCGGCGATCATGGCAAAGTGATCAAAGCCGAGGCCGGAGGCATACATCAGGGCCGGGCTGTCGGCATGGCTGCTGTGATTACTGCAGAGTATGAAGGGCGGTTCCGGCAGCTGTTCCCGCCCGGCAACACGCAGTGGACAGTACACCCGGAAGACCGCATTGCAGAACTGCTCAAAGCCCCAGCGCAACAGGCGTGTGACGGGCGTATGGCGCACCGCTGCCAGCGGTTCCCCCAGGCCCTGCTGATAGCCGGTCAAATGTCGTTCAGCACGCTGTCCAGTAACACATGCAGGGACAGGCGCACCCCAAAACCGGTCAGCTCCGTAGGAATATGCGCCAGGCCACCCTTGCAGGAGGATGCGGACAGGTCCAGATGGATCCACGGCACATCCCCCACGAAACGCGACAAAAAGCGAGCCGCGAGGATATGGTCTGCATCACCCCGCAAGGAACATTGTTTGACATCCGCGATATCGCTCTCCAGATTGCGATCATAATCAGCATCCATGGGGAACGGCCAGATGCGCTCACCACAGTTGCGCCCGGCGGCCAGCAGTGCAGGCAGCCATTCCGCACGATTGCTGAATACCCCGCTGTAGCCGCTACCCAGCGCCTGCACACAGGCCCCGGTGAGGGTGGCGTAGTCCAGTAGCAGGGCCAACCCGCGGGTACGCCGGGCCAGCGCCAGGGTATCGGCCAGGACCATCCGCCCCTCGGCATCCGTGTGCACCACCTCAATGGTGGTACCATCCACCGCCGTGACCACATCGTTGGGGACACTGGCATTCGGGCCGATGTCATTGCGCGCCAGCGCCAGCCAGCAGTCCACCGGAAAATCAACCTGCAGGCGACTCAATGCCAGCAGGGTGCCGAGCGCCACGGCACTGCCCTGCATGTCTGCGTGCATACCGTACATATAGCGGGCCGGCTTGAGGTTGACCCCACCCGTGTCGTAGCAGATGCCCTTGCCAACCAGGGCTACCCGGCGGCGACGACGACGTGCAGGCCGGTATTGCAGATGCGCGATGCCGGCATCGCGGTGGGCGCTGCCCGCACTGACAGACAGGAAGGCGCCCGCCCCCCGCCTGGCCAGCGCTGCCTCATCCATGAATTTGAGTTGCCAGTCATGTACGGCGGCCAGTTCCCGCAGCTGCGACAGATAGTCGGCAGGGCTCAGCTGATTGCCGGGCAGCATCGCCAGACGGCGTGCCAGGGCATTGCCCTCAGCCTCACAGAAGCTGCGCCGGAAACCATCCGGCTCACTGTGACCGTACAGGTACAGCCGGGTCAGTCTGGAGGGCCTGTGATCTTTCCTGAAATTGGGCAGCGGTGCCGCACTCGCCAAGGCAGCGCTGAGCAGCGCCTCGGCCACCATCAGGCCTTCTGCCGGGCTGTATCCGGCCAGGACCAGCGCCATATCCCCGGGCCGACGGGCATGGTGTGCGGCAACCAGACGACGGGCACGTTCCAGACGCACAAAGGGGGGGCTGTCCGCTGCCAGCACGGTGTAAGACAGCGGGATGCCCCGGGCCTGTGGCAGGGTCAGGGTACCCACTTCCGGCTTGTTCAGCAGCTGATAATGGTGCAGAATGCTTGCCCGCCAAGGCAGGCTGCGTGGCCAGCGTGCCGGTTTGTCCGCCAGGGCGAGCACTATGCAGGCGCGCGCTTCCAGATCAGCCTTGCCGGGCAGCTCGGGGGATTGTCGCAATCTGATGTTCACCTGGACAGCTCCATGGGCGGCAATTATACTCTATAATCCGGCCTGGAGCGGGTGGCCTTCAGGCCACCGCTTGGGCACCATGACCGATCCTGCGAATCACAATACAGACCACGACCCACTGGAGACCACCGAGTGGATGGATGCCCTGGAGGCGGTGATTACACACGCGGGTACGGAACGGGCACACTACCTGCTGGAGAAATTGATCGATCTGGCACGGCGGCGCGGGGCCTACCTGCCCTACTCGGCCAATACCGCCTATCTGAATACCATTCCCCCGATGCGGGAGAGCAAGAGTCCGGGGGACTCGGCCATTGAATGGCGACTGCGCTCGCTGTGTCGCTGGAATGCCATGGCCATGGTNNTGGGAAATCGTGACATCGAGCGCAGCATAAAAAATGTCGTGCGTTGGAACGCCATGGCCATGGTGGTGCGGGCCAACCGGGAAGACTCCGGCGTGGGGGGACATATCGCCAGTTTTGCCTCATCGGCAACCCTCTACGATGTAGGCTTTAATCACTTCTTCCGTGCCCCGGCGCATGACAGCGGTGGAGACCTGCTGTATATACAGGGCCACTCGGCACCGGGCATCTACGCCCGGGCCTTCCTGGAGGGGCGTCTGGGCGAGAAGGACCTGCTCGGCTTCCGGCGTGAAATCAGTGGTGGACTGCCCTCCTACCCACACCCCCGCCTGCTGCCGGGGTTCTGGCATTTTCCTACGGTATCCATGGGTCTGGGCCCGATCATGGCCATCTATCAGGCCCGTTTCATGCATTACCTGAAGGATCGGGGCATCGTCCCCGATACGGGGCGCAAGGTGTGGGCATTCATGGGTGATGGGGAGATGGATGAGCCGGAGTCCAAGGGGGCCATCGGCCTGGCAGGCCGGGAACGTCTGGACAATCTGGTGTTTGTCATCAACTGCAACCTGCAACGTCTGGATGGGCCGGTACGGGGCAACGGCAAGATCATACAGGAGCTGGAGGCAGAGTTTCGGGGGGCCGGCTGGAACGTAATCAAACTGGTGTGGGGCTCCTACTGGGATGCACTGCTGGCACGGGATACCCAGGGCCTGTTGCTGAAACGCATGGAGGAAGTGGTGGATGGAGACTACCAAGCCTACAAGGCACGGGGAGGTGCCTATGTGCGTGAACACTTCTTCGGCAAGTATCCGGAATTGCTGGCCATGGTCTCCAACATGTCGGACGAAGATATCTGGCGCCTGAATCGGGGCGGGCATGACCCGCACAAGGTTTATGCGGCCTATGCGGATGCAGTGCGCCATCCAGGGCAACCCACCGTGATCCTGGCCAAGACCGTCAAGGGCTACGGCATGGGCGAGGCGGGAGAAGGTCAGAACATCACCCACCAGCAGAAGAAGGTCGGTGAGGAGGCCCTGCGCCAGTTCCGGCAACGTTTCAATGTGCCGATTCCCGAGGAGCAATTGCAGGATATGCCCTTCTACCGCCCGGCAGAAGACAGCGAAGAACTGAATTATCTGCGCGAACGCCGGGATCGGCTGGGAGGTTCCCTGTTCGAATCTCGCCCCAAGTCCCCTGCGCCGGTGCTCCCCGGCATGGACATGCACAAACGCCTGCTGGAGGCGAGCGGTACCCGCAGCTTTTCTACCACCATGGCCGCCGTACGGATCATCACCAGTCTGGCACGAGACGCGCAGATCGGTCGCTATATCGTGCCTATAGTGCCGGATGAGGCCCGAACCTTCGGCATGGAGGGCATGTTCCGGCAGTTTGGCATCTACTCATCCGTGGGACAGTTGTATGAGCCGGTGGATCATGAGGAGGTAATGTATTACCGGGAGGATCAGCAGGGGCAGATACTGGAGGAAGGGATCACCGAGGCGGGGGGCATGTCTTCCTGGATCGCGGCGGCCACCGCCTACAAGCATCATGGCACGTACATGATTCCCTTCTACATCTTCTATTCCATGTTCGGCTTTCAACGCATCGGTGATCTGGCCTGGGCGGCCGGGGACATGCAGGCCCGGGGCTTTTTGCTGGGAGGCACGGCCGGACGTACCACCCTGGCGGGGGAAGGACTGCAACATCAGGACGGTCACAGCCATCTGCTGGCCTCCACAATACCCTGTTGCATATCCTATGACCCGGCCTATGCCTACGAACTGGCACTGATCGTGCAAGACGGCATGCGCCGTATGTATCGGGAAGAGGAGGATATCTATTACTACATCACCATCGGCAACGAGAACTACCCCCACCCGGCCATGCCGGACGGGGTTGAGGAAGGAGTATTACGCGGCATGTACTGCCTGCACAAGGATGAACAACATCCACTGCGGGTCCGATTGCTCGGGGCGGGCAGTATTCTCCGGGAGGTGGAGGCCGCAGCGGCGCTTCTCGCCTCTGCGCACGCCGTGTCTGTGGAACTCTGGAGCGTAACCAGTTTTACCGAGCTGCGTCGGGACGGCATGCGTACCGAACGCTGGAACCTGACCCACCCCACCGCCGCCCCGCGCCACTGCTGGATCCAGCAATGCCTGGGCGCCCAGTCCACCCCGGTAGTCGCAGCCACCGACTACATGAAGATCTACGCCGATCAGGTGCGCGCCTACATCCCGGCCCCCTACACGGTGCTGGGTACGGATGGCTTTGGTCGCAGCGATACCCGTGATGCATTGCGCAACTACTTTGAGGTGAATCGGCACTATGTAGTCGTTGCTGCACTGAAGGCCCTGGCGGATGCAGGACTGCTGCCGCAGGAGCAGGTAGCACAGGCCATGCAACGTTATCAGCTGGCGCCGGACAAGCCGGATCCGGCGGCGCTGTAGTACAGCCGTTCCCTGCCCATGCCTGAATTACAGGATATCAACATCCCGAACATCGGTGACTTTGACCAGGTGGAGGTCATTGAGGTGCTGGTACAGGCGGGCCAGCACGTGAGCGTGGAGACGCCGTTGATCACCCTGGAAAGTGACAAGGCCTCCATGGATATCCCCTGCCCACTGGCAGGCACGGTGCGGGAACTGCAACTGCAGGTCGGCGACAAGGTCTCCGAGGGGGATGCCATCCTGAGCATGGAGCCGGGGGAGGCGGAGGCGGTTGAGCCGGCAGCGCCGGCGGCACCTGCTCCCCCCGAGGTCGCCGTCGCACCTGCGGCACCCGCGGTGCCACAGCAGACCCGCCCGGAGACTCCAGCGGCGGTCCCGCAGCCACCCCCACAGACACCCTCCGGGGCCGAGACGGTCGGCAGCAGCCACAGTGCTCGTGCCCATGCCGGTCCGGCGGCCCGACGTTTCGCCCGTGAACTCGGGGTAGACCTGGGACTGGTGCGGGGCACCGGTCGCAAGGGACGCATCCTCAAGGATGATATCAAGGCCTTTACCCGGGCAGTGATGTCCGAGCAACGGGTGTTTGGCAATGCCGGTGGCCTGGCACTGCCGGAGATCCCGGCGGTGGATTTCTCGCGTTTCGGACCAGTCAGCACCCGCACCCTGACCCGCATGAAGCGACTGTCCGGCCAGAACCTGCAACGCAACTGGATCTGTGTCCCCCACGTCACCCAGTTTGATGAAGCAGATATCACCGAATTGGAGAAATTTCGTCGGGACCGCCAGGCAGACGCCAAGCAACACGATGTCAAACTCACCCTGTTGAGTTTTTTGATCAAGGCGGTCGTGGTCGCACTGAAACGTTTCCCGGAGTTTAACAGTTCCCTCAGCCCCAATCGTGAAGAACTGGTGCTCAAGCAGTACTACCATATCAGCATTGCCGTGAATACGGATGCGGGCCTGGTGGTGCCGGTGTTGCGTGATGCTGATCAGAAGAGCCTGTATGAACTCGCTGCCGGGATCCGGGAACTCGGAGAACGGGCTCGCAAGCGACATCTGAAAAAGGCCGAGCTGCAGGGTGGCTGCTTTACCCTGTCCAGTCTGGGAGGCATTGGCGGTACCGGCTTTACTCCGATCATCAATGCCCCGGAGGTTGCCATACTCGGGGTCGCGCGCGCGCGCATGCAGCCCTGTTACGTGCAGGAGCGCGATGCCTTTGTACCGCGTCTGATCCTGCCCATCGCGCTGTCTTACGACCACCGCGTCATCGATGGCCTGGCCGGGGTACGCTTCACAGCCTGTCTGTGTTCCCTGCTTGCGGATATACGCAAGGTACTGCTGTAAGCGATGTTGCCTCTGCCTGCCCCACACAGTTGCCCGACCCGCTCCAGCCATGAGTGCCGCTGAACTGCACACCGATGTGGTAGTGCTGGGGGCCGGCCCCGGCGGCTATACCGCGGCCTTCAGGGCCGCAGACCTGGGACAGGACACCGTCCTGGTTGAGCGCTACCCGGTGCTGGGCGGGGTCTGTCTGAATGTAGGCTGTATCCCCTCCAAGGCCCTGCTGCATGTGGCACGGGTGTTGACCGAGGTTGCCGAATTGCGCGATGCCGGGCTGCAGATGCCCGCCCCCGCCCTGCAGACATCGGCACTGCACGCCTACAGTCGCCAGGCCGTAGCCCGGCTGACCCAGGGACTGGCGCAGCTGGCCAAACAACGACGCATCAAGGTGCTGACCGGTTATGGGCGCTTCACTTCTGCGACCAGCCTGGAACTGGACGACTCGCAGGGCCAACCCTGCCGGGTCCACTTCAGGCATGCCATCATCGCCACCGGTTCCCATGCCCTGCCACTACCGCAGCAACCGCAGCATCCACACATTCTGGACTCCACCGATGCATTGTGTCTGCGCGAGCTGCCCAAGCGCATGCTGGTGGTGGGTGGCGGCATCATCGGGCTGGAGATGGCTGCCGTTTATCATGCGCTGGGAACAGAACTGACGTTGGTGGAGATGGGGGAGCAGCTCATCCCCGAGGCTGATGCAGACATCGTCCGCCCCCTGCACAAGTTGATCAGTCAACGCTACCGGGCCATCCATACAGGGGTCCGGGTCAAGACCATGCACGCCAATGATAACGGGACCATACAGGTGCAGCTGGCGGCCTCCAGGGGGCAGCTGGAAACGGCGGAATATGATGCCGTGCTGGTGGCCATCGGGCGGTACCCGAACAGCGCCGGGCTGGGGCTGGAAGGCATCGGGGTACAACTGCATGCCAATGGCTGTATCGTCACTGATACGCAGCAACGCACCTCCATACCCGACATCTACGCCATCGGCGATGTGGCCGGTCAACCCATGCTGGCACACAAGGCAAGCCATGAAGCCAAGGTGGCTGCTGAGGTCATCGCCGGTCTGAAAAGCGATTTTGACAACCGGGTGATCCCCGCCGTGGCCTACACGGACCCGGAACTCGCCTGGGTGGGGCTGACCGAACACCAGGCCCGGCAGCAGGGGCTGGATTACGGGACCGGGGTATTCCCCTGGGCGGCCAATGGACGCGCCCTGACACTGGGTCGCGCAGAGGGCATCACCAAGTTGCTGTTTGCCAAGGACACAGACCGGATTATCGGCATGGCGGCGGTAGGTCCCCAGGCCGGGGATCTGGTAGCGGAGGCGGCCCTGGCCATTGAAATGGGTTGTGTTGCAGCCGACCTGGCCCTGACCATTCACCCGCACCCTACCCTGGCCGAAACCGTGGGCATGGCAGCGGAGATGTGGGAGGGCACCCTTACCGACCTGTATCTGCCAAAGCGACAGAACTGAGCCGCCATGGAGCTGAATTTTGAGGTAACGGGTGGGTC
>DKIB01000080.1:2165-8211 GCA_002454015.1 Proteobacteria bacterium UBA6729 | reverse complement strand
TATCTGATAGACCAGCGCAACCACGGAAATTCAGCATGGCACGACAGCATGAGCTACCATGAGATGGCTGGAGATCTGGCAGACTTTATGGAGACCCATCGCATCGGCAAGGCGGATCTGCTGGGACACAGCATGGGGGGCAAGGTCGCCATGCGTCTGGTGTTGCAGGAACCGCAGCTGTGCATGCGCCTGATTGTTCTGGATATCGCCCCGGTCCCCTATCCAAACCGTTTTGATAATCTGCTGGAGGCGATGCTGGCCCTGCCTGTAGAACGTTGCCGTACCCGTACCGAGGCCGATCAACAGCTGGCACACAATGTGCCGAACACCGAGCTGCGCCAGTTCCTGCTGCAAAACCTGCAGGTCTCCGGCAGCGGCTATCGGTGGTGCCTCAACCTGCCAGTGCTGCGTGAACATATGGATGAGATACATGATTTTCCGGAACCCGCAGAGGGGGTGTGCTTCTCGCGTCCGGCCCTGTTTCTGCGCGGCATGGACTCCGACTATGTGTTGCCTGAACACCGCAGTGAAATCATACAGCTGTTTCCGCAGGCGGAAATACTCGGGGTACCGGATGCGGGACACTGGCTGCACAGTGAGCAGCCAGAAGCAGTCCTGAACAGGGTGTTGCACTTCCTGAATGCTGCCGGAGAACGTCGGTGAGTGCCACCGCACCGCAGCTGCCTCTGGTTGAGGTACTGCGCAATGACTGTGTGGAGTCCATCCACTGCGGGGCGGTGGCCGTAGTACGCGCCGATGGCGAGACCGTCTACAGCATCGGGGATATCCACCGTCCGGTGTTTGTGCGTTCTGCCATCAAGCCGCTGCAGGCCATCCCACTGGTGGAAAGTGGTGCCCTGCAGGCCCTGGGTCTGGATGACCGCCAGCTGGCCCTGGCCTGTGCCTCACACAACGGCGAGACGGCTCATGTGGATGCCGTAGCGGCCTGGTTGCAGCAGCTGGGTCTGGCCTGCGAGGCTCTGGAATGCGGTGCAGAATGGCCTTATTCTGCAAGCGCTGCACGGGACCTGGCCGCCCGGGGGGAAAGCCCTGCACGCTGGCATCACAACTGCTCCGGCAAACATACCGGCATGTTGAGCTGTTGTTTGCAGCTGGGCCTGCCGACGGCGGGTTACACGGCGGCAACACATCCCCTGCACGCACATTGGCGTGCGGTGCTGGAGGAATTGGCGGGGCTACCCCTGACCGGGCTGCCGATGGGGACGGATGGTTGTGGCCTGCCTGCCCCGGCCCTGCCCTTGTCCGCACTGGCGCTGGCCTATGCACGGCTGGCGGGCCCGGCCGCACTTTCCAGCACACGCGCCGCCAGTCTCACCCGCATTCGCAATGCCATGATTCAGCATGCCTTTCTGGTTGCAGGCACCGGACGTTGTTGTACACAGTTGCTGGCCGATCAGCGTATACTGGTAAAGATGGGCGCCGAAGGAGTCTATGTTGCTGCCTTGCCACAAGCAGGTCTGGGGGTGGCCCTGAAGATTGCAGATGGAGCGACGCGGGCTGCCGAGGTCGCCCTGTGTGCAGTACTGAGTGCTGCCGGACTGAGTCCGGCAGCGCAGCTGCAATATCCGGTGCTGTACAACTCCAGGGGCGCAGCGACAGGCAGCCTGCGCCCGGCCTGGCAACCCCCGGTACTGCAATGAGTCCCCGCAGCAGAATCGTGTTGGCCTATTCGGGTGGCCTGGATACCTCGATCATACTCCGCTGGTTGCAGCAGGAACATAATGCGGAGGTCGTGGCCTTCACCGCTGATATCGGGCAGGGGGCAGAACTGGAGTCGGCCCGGGCTCGGGCTCAGGCCCTCGGGGTAAAACTGGTCTTTGTGGAGGACTTGTGTGAAGAGTTTGTGCGCGAGTATGTCTACCCGATGTTTCGTGCCAATGCCCTGTATGAGGGCGAGTACCTGCTGGGCACGGCCATTGCCCGGCCCCTGATCGCCAAACGGTTGGCCGGGATCGCGCGTGAAACTGAAGCGGTTGCCGTTGCCCATGGTGCCACCGGCAAGGGTAATGACCAGCTGCGTTTTGAGCTGGGCATTGCCGCACTGGACCCCACCCTGAAGGTAATCGCACCTTGGCGTGAGTGGCAATTCCAATCCCGGCAGGAGCTGCTGGCCTATGCACGGCAACACGGCATAGACATAGCTGGTGGTACAGATGGTGCCCCGCCCTGTTCCATCGACGCCAACCTGTTGCATGTATCCTATGAGGGTGGCATTCTGGAAGACCCCTGGACCGCACCGGAGGCCACCATGTGGCAACGCACGGTCGCCCTGGAGAAGGCCCCGGCGACACCCGAAGAACTGCTGCTGGAGTTCCATCGCGGCGATGCGGTAGCGCTGAATGGCAATACCCTGAGGCCCGCAGAAGTGTTGACGGAACTCAATCGACTGGGTGGCATGCATGGCATAGGCCGTGTTGATCTGGTTGAGAACCGCTACATCGGCATGAAATCACGGGGTTGCTACGAGACCCCCGGCGGGACCATCCTGCTGAAGGCACACCGTGCCATGGAGTCACTGACCCTGGACCGGGAAGTGGCTCATCTGAAGGACGGGTTGATGCCGCGTTATGCGGAACTGATCTACAACGGCTATTGGTGGAGTCCGGAGCGTCAGGCCCTGCAACAACTGATCGATGCCACCCAGCACAGCGTGAGTGGCGAGGTGCGACTCCAACTTTACCGGGGTAATGTTATCGTCAGTGGACGCCGCTCACCGGAGCACAGCCTGTATCGCCAGGACATCGCTACCTTTGAGGCCGGGGCCGACTATGACCAGCAGGATGCAGGCGGATTCATCAATCTGCAGGCCCTCAGACTGCGCCTCAATCGTCAGCTGCGCTTGAGCGTCACTGCCCCGCCGATGCCACCGCCACATCCGGATGTAACTCGTTAAGGGGTATGGACAGGCCATTCGGCAATACCACCCGGGCATGATAGCGACGCAGCTCCCGGGGCGCATGTACCCCGCAGGAATGCGCGATGACGCCAACCTCCATGACCACACTGCGGGCATAGTGACATACGCGCACAGCCTTTTCCTCGGCTACCAGACCATGCTGCAGATACTGGTTATGCGTGGTGATCCCTGTAGGACAGGTATTGCGATTGCATTGCAGGGCCTGTATGCAACCCAGTGCAAACATGAAGCCGCGTGCTGAATTGACAAAATCAGCACCTATGCACAGGGCCCAGGCCACATCGGCCGGGGTAACCAGCTTGCCGGAGGCCATGACCCGGATGCGTTCCCGCAGGCCGTGCCGAATCAGGCAGTCCACCACCATGGGCAGACTCTCCCGCAACGGGATGCCCATATCATCGATCAGGGGCATGGGTGCAGCACCGGTGCCACCATCCGCACTGTCCACAGTGACAAAATCCGGGGCGTGTTCCGTACCACGCCGATTGATCTCCTCGCACAGCGAATCCAGCCAGCCATAGGCCCCCACTACAAACTTTATGCCCACGGGTTTGCCTGCCGCCTTGCGGATGCGCCCCACCATGTCCAGCAACTCGCCATTGTTGTTGACCTCCGGGTGCCGATTGGGGCTGATCGAGCTACTGCCCGCGGGGATGCCCCGGATCCTCGCGATCTCCTCCGTCACCTTGCCCCCCGGCAGGATGCCCCCCTTGCCGGGTTTGGCCCCCTGACTTAATTTCAGTTCAAACATTTTTACATTGCTGTGGGCGGCAATATCACGCACCTTGTCCGCATCCAGATTACCCTGCGGGTCGCGTACGCCATACTTGGCGGTGCCAATCTGAAACACCACATCGGCACCCCCTTGCAGGTGGTACGGGGACAGCCCGCCTTCGCCGGTATTCATCCAGCAGCCTGCCATCCGTGCCCCGTTGGACAGTGCCAGTACTGCCGGTCTGGAGATGGCACCGTAGCTCATGCCGGAGATATTGAACAGGGACGCGGTTGCATAAGGATTCGGACAATCCGGACCAATGCTCAGCGGCGTGGGTTCCACCGCATCCTGACCCAGGGTCGGATAGGGACAGTTCACAAACAGCACATTGCCTGGCGTGCGCAGCTCACGGGTAGAGCCAAAGGCCACAGTGTTATCCACCCCCATAGCCGCCCGGTAGACCCAACTGCGCTGGGCACGATTGAAGGGCATCTCTTCCCGGTCCATGGCAAAGAAATATTGACGAAAGAACTCACCCAGGCGCTCAAAGATATAGCGAAAGTGGCCGATCACCGGATAGTTTCTGCGGATCGCCTGACGGGTTTGATTGACATCAATGATGTACACCACTATCACTACCAATGCCGCGATGCCGATCACAAATATGAACAGCACCGCCATTATCTCCAGAATCTGAAATGCCAGATTGTCAAACATCACCACAGTTCCTCTTGCAGACTACGCCCCCTTCAGATCGGGCAGACCAGTTCTCCCAACTTTTCAGTCAGTTTCATGTTCTCCCGGTAATCCACCGGACAATCGATCACCGTCACCGTATTCGCTGCCAGTGCCTCGCGCAGTGCCGGCAGCAACTCATCCACCGCCTGTATGCGCACCCCACGGGCACCAAAACTCTTTGCGTACTGTACCAGATCCGGATTCTTGAAGTCGATATTGGAGACTCGGCCAAACTTGCGCAACTGATGCCACTTGATCAATCCGTACTGCGAATCCGTCCAGATCAGCACCACGAACGACAGCTGGTGTCGCATCGCGGTCTCCAGTTCCTGTGAATTCATCAGGAATCCGGCATCCCCGGTCACCGCTACCACCGGTTGCTGCGGCATGGCCATGCGTGCAGCTACCGCACCGGGTACCGCAATGCCCATGGATGCAAAGCCGTTGGAAATAATGCAGGTGTTCGGTTGTTCGGCCTGATACATACGTGCCACCCACATCTTGTGGGCACCCACATCACTGATGACTATGCCTTCGGGAGGCAGGGCCTGCCGCAAATCCCAGAGAATCTTCTGTGGCTTGATCGGAAAACCCCGGTCCCCGGCGTGCGCAGCCATCTCATCCACAATGGCCTGTCGCAAGTTCTCTACCGGGGCCTCCTGTCTGCTCTGTGCAGCCCCTGCTATCGCCGCCAGCGACGCATTGATATTGCCAATCAATCCGGCTTCCACCACATAGTGGTAATCCACCTCCGCAGGCATGGAATCGATATGGATAATGCGACAATTACGCTCGCCATTCCACAGCTGAGGGTTATATTCAACAATGTCATAACCCACACACAGCACTACATCGGCGCGATTCAGGCCACAGGATACATAGTCCTCAGCCTGCAGGCCGACTGCCCCCAGACTCAGGGGGTGTGAGAAGGGAATGCAGCCCTTGGCCATGAAGGTGGTGGCCACCGGCAGATTCAGTGCCTCAGCAAAACGCAGCAGTTCCCCGGCGGCACCCGCACGAATCACACCATTGCCGACCAGCACCATCGGAAAGCGGGCCTGTGCCAGCATGGCAACCGCCTGCTCCACCTTGGCCGCGGGGGGTTCAGGTGGCAGGGGGGTCTGCACCCTGACCGGCTCCAGCTCCAGCCCCGTACTCCCGGCGATATTCTCCGGCAGGTCTATAAAACTGCTCCCCGGCTTTTCCGCCTCTGCCACCTTGAAGGCACGCCGCACCACCTCGGGAATCACCCGCCCATCCCGAACCTGTACACTGTATTTGGAGATGGGCCTGAACAGACTGACCAGATCCAGTATCTGGTGGCTCTCCTTGTGCAGGCGGGTCGTGGCTCCCTGCCCGGCGATGGCAACGACCGGTGCATTGTCCATATTGGCATCCGCTACCCCCGTCACCAGATTGGTGGCCCCGGGCCCCAGGGTAGCCATACACACCCCGGCCCGCCCGGTGAGACGGCCGTGCAGGTCTGCCATAAAGGCGGCACCCTGCTCATGCCGGGTGGTGATAAAGCGTATGGAGCTGTCCAGCAAGGCATCCATTACATCGATGTTCTCCTCGCCCGGGATACCGTAGATCCGCTCTACCCCTTCGTTCTCCAGACACCGTACAAACAACTCTGCCCCTTTCATCCCGTAGCC
>DKIB01000080.1:0-2150 GCA_002454015.1 Proteobacteria bacterium UBA6729 | reverse complement strand
CCAGCCGATCAGGGCTGCAGTCTCGCACATTTCCTGCCCGCTTGCAAAGCCTCACCCCCTGCTGCGATACCCAAGCGCCCTGCCGGACGGACATCCCGCTACTATGGCTGAAGCCAGCTGTGTACGGGTCCAGTACATATTGAGACTGTCAGGCAGCCTCCTGAGGGCGAGGACAGGCCATGGAGGTCCCCGGGCCGCGGGATCAGGAGGGCTCTACTGGGCCAGCAGCTTGTCGATCTTGTCCAGGATCTCCTGTGTCTGTTCCTCCTGCTTTTCTGCGGATAGATTCTCCAGGTTCTCCAGGAAGGAGCCCAATACAGCCCTGCGGATAGCCGGGATAGCCAGCGAGTCACGCAGGGCGAAGTGGTAGTAGAGCAGTACAGCATCCTGAGAGCCCACCTCCCCATCTTCGTTGAAGTCAAGTTCTGCGGGATTATTCTCGTTCAGTACGTCCACATATGCCTGTATTGCTTGTATCCACTCGACATCGGCATCCGGGTAGACCGATTGGTTTGCCCGGGTGCGTTCGGCCTCCCGTTCGAAGAGCAGAGAGTAGTAGAACAGCTTTGCATCCATGAAGGCGGCTGTGCCCTGGATGTTCTCCTGATCTCCACTTGCGTTGCCGGCGGCATCTGTGTAACTGCCGCTGCGGATGCTCAGGGATACTGTGCCCGCTTTAAGTGGGGTGAAGGTGATGGTGCGGGTCGTGTCACTGTCATTGCCACTTAGCCCATCAATCCGAAGGGCGGTGCTGTCCCCCGGGAAGATATCGGGATGCGTTCCCTCTATACTCACGCCGTAGACCGGTTCGCTGTAAGTGAGGGTGATGCTCGTCTGCACGCCCACGATCATGTCGTCGGGTAGCGAGGCATCTTGTGGCATGATGTCCGGCGCGATTCTGTCCACTGTAACTGCGCCGAGGGTCGCGGCTGGCGATACCACGCTGTCGGCGATCTGGCGGGCGCGCACTCGGCCGGCGGCGTGGGTGCCTTCTGGTAAGACAAACCTGGAGCCCGTTTGCTGCCGACTCCATGTGCCGCCGCCGTTGGTTGACAGTTCCCACGCGGTCGCATAGTCCGCCAAGGTGACATCCAACAGGCCGTTCATAGTGGTGCCGTCGGTGTTGCTGACCCCGGTGTCGGCGGCGAGGGCGATGCTCGGTGCTGGCGGCGTGCCGATGATGAGTGTTATCTGAACGAAATTACTTGCTCCGCTACACTTATCATCGGCATTGCCTCTGGTGCCATCGGCGCCATCATTACAAGCCCGCAACCTAAAAGTTTGCAGCCCCCTAAGCGAGCCANNTGGGGCTGGTCGTATATTGCGTGTTATCTACCAGAACAAAAGAACTGCCGGCCGCACCACTTCTACGCAGCAGTTGATAATAAGTAGCGTCGGCAGAGGCAGTCCAGGTAAAGTCAGCGGCGTAACCATCTGTGGGGGTAATGGCAAAGTTTGTGGGTGCGGGCGGTGTGGGAAAGTCAAAGAGTGTTATTGTCACTGCGTCAGACCTCTTACAATTAGAAACGGGCGAATCAGATTCGAGGCAAGCCAGCAAACTAAAAGTTTGCGTTCCCCTAAGATTGTCAGCGTTCTGCCAAGTAGGAGTGTTGGGTATGCCTGCTGTGGAGGAGGAAACTCCGCCACCACTTAAATTAGAAAAAACACCAGGGACACTCTGATACTGAAGTATATAGTAATGACGGCTCCCACTAGTTGTATGACGCCAAGTATAGCGAGCACGATAATTACTTATGGGATTAATCTCAAAGCTTCTGAATTCAAACCGTGTTGTTTGCGCATAAGCCGTGCTGATGTGAGCGAACATCGCCACCAGTAGAGAAACGGTAAAAACGAATCGCGTGAGAATCTTGTTCATGTCATCACCTCATAAAATGCAGGACAGGACGCGTGAAGGCGGCGTGGGTGCNNCACGGGTGCGGTGGCCGCGGACCTCGGTGAGCGCAGGGCCACCGACGACCGCCGCTGCCATCACCGGCTGGAGTAGACTTCTCCTCCTCGCGAGGGCAAAGGGATAACGGCTACAGCGTGGTGCCCCTGCCGACGCAGGCGCGCTCATGCCCCCATCCCGCAATGTGATGAGGCGCCCTGAACTTTGGGGGGGAGCGACGGCAACAGCCGGGCAATGC
>DKIB01000111.1:4546-9670 GCA_002454015.1 Proteobacteria bacterium UBA6729 | reverse complement strand
TTCTTCCAGGCGCTCTACGATGCGTAGCAGGCGGTCTGGCAGGGTGGGCAGGCGTTCCAGCCAGATTGGGGCATCGTGCTTCAGCCCGGTGAGCAGTCGGCGTACGCTGCGGCGTTCGCGCATCCACTCTTCCATGAGGGGGCGTGCGGTGTCCCAGAGGTTCAGGTCGGGACACAGGTAGCGGCCCAATCCTTCGACGCTGATCAGGGTCTTTTGCAGGAGCAGCAATTGCGGCATGATTTCCATGTTGAATTGCTGGGCGGTGCGGAACAGGTGCAGTAGCAGTTTGCCGAAGGATACCTCCTGCAAGGGGCGGTCAAACAGCGGTTCGCATACGCGCCTGACGGCAGCCTCAAACTCATCAATGCGGGTATTGGCGGGCACCCAGCCGGAGTCCAGGTGGAGACGGGCTACGCGCTGGTAGTCGCGTTGCAGGAGTGCCATGAAGTTGCTGGACAGGTAACTCTGGTCATATTCGCTCAGGGAGCTGACGATGCCAAAGTCAACCAGCAGGAGGCATACTCCACCGGTATCGTTACGGGTGATGAAGATGTTTCCCGGGTGCATATCGGCGTGGAAGAACTTGTGTCTGAAGACCTGTATGAAGAACAGTTCTATGCCCTTTTCAGCTACCTCTCTCAGCTCGTATCCGGCGGCCAGCAGCTGTTTCTTGTCATGCACCGGGATGCCGGATACATGCTCCATTACCAGCACCTTTGCAGTAGTCAGTTGCCAGTGTACCGCAGGTACATGCAGGTATGGTGAGCCCGCAAAGTTGCGGCGCATCTGTGAGATGTTTGCTGCCTCATTGTGCATGTCCAATTCCTTCAGCAGGGTCTTGTGAAACTCATCTACTACGTTGGTGAGCTTGAGTTGATGTCCGGTGCTCCAATATTTTTCGGCTATTCCGGCCAGCATGCGAATGAAGCGCAGGTCATGGTCGATCTGGCCGCGGATGCCTGGACGTACTACCTTGAGAATGATTTTCCTGCCATCCTTCAGGCGTGCCGAGTGGACCTGGGCGATAGAGGCGGATGCTACCGGGGTATCATTGAATTCATCGAACAGCTGCTCTACTGTGCAGTGGTATTGTTGCTGAATGATCTCCCGTACCTGGGTGCTGGGGAACGGCGGTACCCGATCACGCAGCAGGGACAGCTGTGCGGCAATATCATCCGGCAACATATCTGCGCGGGTGGATGCCAGCTGTCCGATTTTTACATATATCGGTCCCAGATCTTCCAGTAGTCTGCGGATCCGTTCGCCGCGGCTGCAGGGATCCGGTTTCCGGAACCAGTTCCACGGCAGCAGCAGATAAAGAAACTTGAAGCGGCGCAGCCAGGGGGTGGTTAGAATCTGTTCATCCAGGCGGTGTCGAATCAAGACCTGCTGTACGTACAACAGGCGATAGAATTGCTCAAGGGGGCGCATGTCGTCAGGCCTCCAGTTTACGGACGCGTGCTGCCAGATGCTCTATGCGATCCCGCAACTCGTCTACGGCATTGATAAAACCTTCAGTTTCTTCAACGCGGGTCGCCAATTCATGCTCATGCAGATATTCGCCCAGATCTTCAATGAACTTGTGTGCTACGCGCACGGTAAGGGTGCCGGAGGCACGACCGCAGCGGCACAGCTGCCGGGCTGCAACATCACCCAATACGGCAGCGAGACGATCTTCCACATCCGGACGACAGCCCTTGACCAACTCTTCCAGGTGTTTCAGGAGCTCTACATCGCCTTTGACCTCCAGTCGGTCCACCAGGCTGGCTTTATCAGACAGCACTGCCAGCAACGCATCGCTGCGTGCAATGACTTCCAGATCGGCGTGGTCAGCCTCCTGGATGGCTGCAATATGTACCTGCCTGTCCGTTGGCAACAGGCGCCAGGCAATGCCCAGATCAGTTATGTACAGGTGGATGCTGCGCTGTTGCAGCAGCTCCAGTCGACTCAGGGATTCTTCATCCAGACTGAGGGCGAACTGCAACAGGCGTTCTGCCCAGCTGCGTACGGTTGCACTGTTCACCGTATTGCCCGGTGCAGGGCCGCTATGCCACCCCCCGGCAGAAAACAATCCACCGTGCGCCATCCGGCCTGGTGCAGCATGCGGGTAATGTGCTGCGGTGGTGGGTAGGCCTGTATGGATTCGCCGAGGTAGCGGTAGCTCGCTGCATCACTGACCAGCTGCCGTCCGAGTCGGGGCAGCCAGTGCAGACAGTAGTACCGATAGACAGGATGCAGCGCCCGTACGACCGGCTGCGAGAATTCCAGTACCAGCAATCGCCCACCGGGGCGGGTGATACGGTACAGCTCGCTGAGGGCCGCCTGCGGATTGGCCACGTTACGCAACCCGAAGCCTATGAGTATGCAATCAAAGCTCTCCGCCTTGAACGGCAGGTGCTCTGCATTGCCCTGCACATAACGAATATGATGCACCAGTCCGGCATTCAGTAACCGCTCCCGGGCCCGCTTCAGCATGTCTGCATTCAGGTCACAGATCACGACTTCGCCGTGCTGGCCTACCAGCGGTTGACACAGGCGTGTCAAGTCTCCGGTGCCGCCTGCCACATCCAGGACGCGCTCGCCGTTCTGGATGCGTGCAAGTCGCACGGTGAAACGTTTCCACAGTCGGTGCAGGCCGAATGACATCAGGTCATTCATTTGGTCGTATGACCCGGCTACCGATGAGAAGACCTGCATGACACGGTCCCGTTTCTGCTCCGGCGTGGCACGCGCAAAGCCGCCGTGTGTCTCAGTCATTAGCGCTCTCTGTTGCGCGTGCTATGCGCTCCATATATGCGTCAATATTGGTGGCCAGCTCACCCAGGTAGGTGAAGGTATACAGGCCGGTATCATGACCGTCATCAAAGTACAGTTGAATGGCGTAATGGCCTACCGGTTCAATGCGCAGTATGTGTACCGTTGGGACGATGGCACGGAGTTCTGTTGCGGAGGCCCGCCGCCCACCGGTTTCTGCCGATGGAGAAAAACTGCGCAGCAACACTGCCGGGAGTCGGTGGCTGTCACCATCGGCATATTCCACGCGCAGTGCAGTACCCCCCTTAGTGAGTACCAGTTTGGAGATGACGGGCTCTGGCGCCATGGGGCTCAGAGTACATAACGACTGAGATCGGCATTCTCGGCCAGCCGTCCGAGGTGCTGATCCACATAGGCGGCATCTATGCGTACCGGGTTGGTTGCAGCATCATGCTCCGGGGCAGCGAAGGAAACAGGCTCCAGCAGCCGTTCCATCACGGTATGCAGCCGTCGGGCACCAATGTTCTCGGTTTTGGTATTGACCAGTGCAGCAATCTCGGCGATGCGCCGCAGTCCGGCCTCGGCAAACTCCAGCTCGACACCTTCGGTGTGCAGCAGGGCCTGATATTGTCGGGTCAGGGAACAGTCCGGTTCCGTCAGTATACGGTGGAATTCCGGTGCTCCCAGTGGACTGAGTTCCACGCGTATCGGAAAACGGCCCTGGAGTTCCGGCATCAGATCGGACGGGCGTGCCGAGTGGAATGCGCCGGAACCGATAAACAGCATATGATCGGTGCGTACCAGGCCGTGCCGGGTGTTGACAGTGCAGCCTTCTACCAGCGGTAACAGGTCACGTTGTACTCCCTCTCTGGAGATCTCCGCACTACGTTGTTCCGCACCAGAGCACAGCTTGTCCAGTTCATCAATGAACACGATGCCATTCTCCTCAAGGTTGTGAATGGCATCACGCTTGAGGTTATCCTTGTTGATCCGTTTGTTGCACTCTTCCTCGGTCAATTGTTGCAGGGCCTCGGAAACCTTGACATGGCTGGTCTGTTTGCCATGCTTGCCGGTGAACTGTTCAAACATTCCCTGCAGCTGGCTGGATAGATCTTCCATGCCGTGCGGGGTCATGATTTCTACTCCGACTACGGGTGTATCCAGTTCGATCTCGACCTCGCGATCATCC
This sequence comes from Proteobacteria bacterium UBA6729, assembly GCA_002454015.1. Classification (GTDB taxonomy): domain Bacteria; phylum Pseudomonadota; class Gammaproteobacteria; order Porifericomitales; family Porifericomitaceae; genus UBA6729. The sequence continues at coordinate 5,727 of DKIB01000111.1, read as the reverse complement.
AGTTCTCCCCGGTGCAGCATGTGTTGGAGCTGCTCCCGGTTCTGCGGTGCGGTAGCATTATCCGAGCGCTTGAGGGCATCCAGCAGGCGCTCTTCGGCACTGGCCGTGGCCTGCTCCCGTTCTGCGGTCATGGCCTGTTCGTGGACCATCTTGACTGCCGTATCGGCAAGGTCGCGAATGATGGATTCCACATCTCGCCCCACATAGCCAACCTCGGTGAACTTGGTCGCCTCTACCTTGATGAAGGGGACTTTGGTGAGCCGCGATATGCGCCGGGCAATCTCGGTCTTGCCCACGCCGGTTGGCCCAATCATAAGGATATTCTTCGGGGTTATTTCACTGCGTATGTCCGCCTGCAACTGCGATCTGCGCCAGCGATTTCGCAATGCCAGTGCCACGGCGCGCTTGGCATCGTTCTGGCCGATGATGAAGCGATCCAGTTCCTCCATGATACGCCGTGGAGGCAATGTGCAGATATCATTCCGGGAGCTGTTCAATATGAATCTCGTGGTTGGTGTAAATACAGATATCTGCTGTAATGGCAAGTGCCGTGCGGGTAATATCAACCGCGGCCAGTCCGGTATGTTCCAGCAGTGCACGTGCTGCTACTGTGGCATGGCTGCCGCCGGAGCCGATGGCCACCACATCGCGTTCCGGCTCAATGACATCTCCCATGCCGGAGACTACCAGGGAACGTTCCTGATCGGCGATGCACAGCATCGCCTCAAGGCGGCGCAACAGCTTGTTGGTGCGCCACTCCTTGGCCAGTTCAACGGCCGCGCGCAGCAGCTGTCCGCTATACATGTCCAGCTTGCTTTCAAACAGATCCAACAGGGTTAATGCATCTGCTGTACCACCGGCGAAGCCGGCCATCACGGCACCATCGCGCAGCTTGCGCACCTTGCGTGCATTGCCCTTCAGTATGGTCTCGCCGACCGTGACCTGACCATCACTGCCCATGGCAACCTGACCGTTACGTCGCACACAGAGTACCGTGGTGGCGTGGGTCTGGTTCATCGGGATTTGCCGGCCCGCGGGTGAGCACGGTCATAGACACCGGCCAGATACTGAAAATCAAGATGGGTGTACACCTGGGTGGTGCTGACATTGGCATGCCCCAGCAATTCCTGTACAGCAAGCAGCTCTCCGCTGGACTCCAGCAGGTGGCTGGCGAAGGAGTG
>DKIB01000111.1:631-4417 GCA_002454015.1 Proteobacteria bacterium UBA6729 | reverse complement strand
CTGGCGAGTTCATCGCGCACCTTGAGCCATGCACGGAGTGCCTGTATCGCCTGGCGTCCTGTCGGCAGGCGGCGCTGTCGATTGCCCTTGCCCGTCACCGTGACGGCAGCCTCCTGCAGTTCCAGATGCGCTACATCCAGGCCCACGGCCTCGGCCAGCCGCAGCCCGCAGGAATAGACCAGTTCAAACAGGGCGCGGTCGCGCAGTTCCAGTATCCCGGTGCCACGCACGGCCACGAATGCGGCGGCCTGGTCCACATCCAGTGTCTTGGGCAGGCGCCGTTGCGTTTTGGGCACACGAATATCGTGTACCGGGCTGGTGGCAAGCGGGTCCAGCTCCTGCCGATGTCTGAAGAATGAGCGCAGTGCGGACAGGGCGCGACGGATGGACCGTCCCCCCAGACCACGGCGATGCAGATAGACCACATAGTGCTGCAGCGCCTCCGGCTGCAGCTCCTGCCAGCCGGTCAGGCCCTGGGTCTCCATCCAGGCCAGCAGTCGGTCCAGTTCACGGTGATAGCCGTGGCGGGTGGCAATGGACAGGTGGGCGATGGCGTTGCTCCAGGACTGCGTCGCGGGTGCCGCCCATTGGGGAAGTGCTGTCGTGCTGCTCATGCCATGTGGGCGTTGAGCAGGGCGGTAAGGGTCTCTCCCAGATCCTGCAACAGCTCATTACCGTGTGTGGCACTGAAACGTTCGGTCTGATCGCTGCCCATGCATACCAGCCCCCGCCATTTTTTATTGCCCAGCGGTATCAGCGCGAATGATTCCAGTTGATCGGCCTGCTCGCCGAACAGCAGGCGGGCGCGCGGTTGGTCCAGCTTGCAGCAGATCGGCTGTTCAGATGCCCCCAGATCATCCAGCACACCGAGCAATTGTCCACTGCTATCGCTGAACTCGCGGAGCTGCTGCTGTGCCTTGATTCCCGAGCACAAGCGGATGGTAACAGCACTGACCTTGAACTGGGCGCGCAGCGAAACATACAAGGTCTTCAGTACCGCCTCCAGGTCTTTGCATCGCAAAAGTTTTAACAGCAGGCGATGCATCTTGTGCATGCTTTGTTCGTTTGCTCTCGCCACTTGGGCAAGTTCCCTGATCTTGAGTTGCAGCCTGCGGCGTTCATCCTGCAGGTGTTGCACCTGTCGCTCCACCAGGGAAGCTGCGCCTTTGGTCTGATGCGGGAATACCACATGATTGAGCAGTGAGGGGTGGTGTCTGAAAAATTCGGGATGCTTTTTCAGCCAGGCCAATACCTTGCGATCCGTCAATGCAACGGTATCAGTAGCAGTTTGTGGGCGGGTTTTCATAGTTTGGTTCTACCTGTATACACATAGTGGGCTGGTCCCGACAGCCACACAGGGCAACCGACACCATCCCACTCTACTTGCAGCACACCGCCGGGCATGGTGATTGCCACGGCGGCTCCTGACCAGCCATTATACCGCCCTGCCACGACCGCCGCACAGGCCCCGGAGCCACAGGCCCTGGTTTCGCCGACCCCACGCTCGTAGACCCGGAGATCGGCCTGCGCCGTGCTGCGTGGCTGTACCACGCCTACATTTACGCCCCGGGGGAATAGTGGATGGGATTGCATGGCTGAGGCTATGGGTTCAAGTTCCACCTGGTGCACCGCATCCATCCGCAGGACGGCATGCGGGTTGCCCAGTGACAGTGCGGTGAATTCCAGCGTCTGCCCTGCCAACTGCAGCCGCCCCCGCCCCCCCTCTGCCGCAAACTCCGGGATGCCCATATTGACGCGAAATTGCTCATCGTCCAGCGGGGTCAACACGGTTTTGCCGGCAGGCACGCGCACCGTAATGTCGCGGCCCCCGGCACCGTTGCGCAGCAGGTACAGCGCGACACAGCGCAGGCCGTTGCCGCACTGTTCAGCCTCCGAACCATCGGCGTTGTAGATGCGACAGTCCACATCCGCATCGGGCCGGGCTGGTGGATACAGCAGCAACAGTTGATCGCAGCCTGCCCCCAGGCGGCGATCCGCCAGTCGCAGCAGGGCCTCAGGCGGCAGTGTCAGTGGCGCCTTGCGCAAATCCAGCAGGACAAAATCGTTGCCCAGCGATTGCAGTTTGTGAAAGTCCAGTTCCATGTCGAATTCGGCTTGCNNGCTTGCACAGGGCTCAGTCTCCAGCATTTTCAATGATCACGCTGTGGGTTGGGAAGGCGCAATCCGCCCCCACTGCACGGATGATACCGAGAATTCGCAGCAGCACATCCTGCTTGACCGTATGGAATTTTACCCAATTTGTGGTGTGCGTAAAGGTATACACGAAGAAATCCAGTGAAGACTCACCGAAGCGATTGAAATTGACGATCATGGTCTGGGATGTATCGATCTCCGGATGCTCCTGCAGCATCTGGTGGACCCGGCTGATAATATCAGCCATGTGTTCTGCATCGCTGTAGCGGATGCCGATGGTTTCATAAATGCGTCGGTTGGTCATGCGCTGTGGATTTTCCACCGGGTAGCTGGTAAAGGTGGAGTTGGGCACATACAGTGCACGCTTGTCGAAGGTGCGCACCTTCGTAACCCGCCAGTTGATCTCTTCTACCGTACCTTCAATGCGGGTGCTGCTGGCATGGCAAATGATCCAGTCGCCGACGTCAAAAGGATGATCCAGAAAGATGATCAGGCCCCCAAAGAGATTGGCCAGGGCATCCTTGGCGGCCAGACCGACGATGATGCCGCTGACCCCGCCCAGTGCAATGATACCGGTGATATCTACGCCGTACACAGACAGGCCTACCAGCAGGGCCAGCACCAGCACTGTGACCTGCAGGGTCCGGGAGCCTATATCCAGGGTGCTGCGGATGCGGGGGTTCAGCTGTGGGCGTTCGCGCAGTATCGCCCGCTTGACGTTGCCGACAAAGGTGATCAGGAACAGGGTGCCGATGAGTATCCACAAGACTGCCTGAAAGTGCAGTAGTGCTATCTGTCCGGTAGCGGCCAGTCCGAACCGGGGCAACAGGTTGAGTGCCAGGACCACAAAGCACAGCAGGCCGGGTCGACGCATCGCCCCGAACAGTGCCGCCAGTATGTGCTGGTGGATCCGTTGCGCCCGGGCCTGCAGTTTCACCATCACGGCATTGAATGCCCAGCCACCGCCGACGAGGACGAGGACCATGCTGCCGATCAGCAGAACAGGGGTAATTTTTTCAAGCATGGCTGTCCATCCTGCCAACCGGGCGTTGTGGCATGTGCTGCGGTCGGAACTCAGGCATCAGTAATCAGCACCTGACAGTCTACCGGCACCTGATCGTAGAGCTCGATGATGTTCTGATTGTGCATACGGATACAGCCATGTGAGCCTGGCGTGCCCATGGCGGTTTCCCCGGGGGTGCCATGTATATAGATGTAGCGCTGGTAGCTGTCCACTGCACCCCCCCGATTGCGACCGGCCTCGCAACCTGCCAGGCGCAGGATACGGGTCAGTATCCAGTCGCGGTCCGGGTGACACGCCGCCAGCTGCCGGGTGTAGACCTCCCCTGTAGCCTGACGGGACACAAACACGGTGTCGGGGGGGCAGCCGTCCCCGAATTTCTCCGCAACCCGATGCAGTCCGCGCGGCGTACTCTGGCTGTCGCGCTGTTCTCCAGGGCCGTTTGCTGCCGTTGATACCGGGTAGCTGTGGCAGTTGCCGGTTGCCGGGTAGCACAGGAGTCGCTGCTGCCGCAGCCGGATTTCCAGTCTGCAGACCGGGCTTGCCGGGGCGGGTAGAACCCCCTGTTGCGGGGGATCCCCCGGTGGGGTGAGATTATGCGACATTGCAAC
>DKIB01000111.1:316-568 GCA_002454015.1 Proteobacteria bacterium UBA6729 | reverse complement strand
GACGTTGTCGGCTGCCCTGATCGCAGGGTCGCCGTATCGCTTCTGGATGCGGCGTTGCTGGCCGATTTCGCTGGCGGTACGAGCAAAATCCCCGGCCCTTGAGGCGATTCTGACCGCCTGCCTGCGTCATGTTGAATTGCATTCTCTGCCGATCCATACCCTGCTGTTCAGGGTGGGCGGGCGCCGCAACGAGGTATATTGCCTGCTGGACGGCAGGGTGCTGCTGCGTGATCGTGCAGGGCATCCACAGGT
>DKIB01000111.1:0-269 GCA_002454015.1 Proteobacteria bacterium UBA6729 | reverse complement strand
CCGGGTCTGGCATCGCCTCGGCGGGGATGTTGTGAACCGTTCAGTGACGGCAACGCTGCTGTCCCGTTCGTTACTCTTGTCCATGGAGAGTACCACGCCAGGTTTTCGTAAGTACGCTCAAGAGGGTGGCAGGCCGTCCGCTACCCTCAACAGGCAAAAAAGAAAGCGGTTGGATGCGTCGCCTGCTGAATCAGGGTTGGGCGGAGCATCTGGATACCACTGCCTCCAACAGGCTCCTGCAGGATGGTGAGCGGCGTACCGTGCGCATC
>DKIB01000081.1 GCA_002454015.1 Proteobacteria bacterium UBA6729 | reverse complement strand
GGTCTATCAGATGCTGTTTCCCCAAGTAGCAGCAATGGTTAATCTGAGGGTGAAGATCGTTGCCGATGGTGAGGCAGAGAGACTGGAAACCGTGGAGTTAAGGTTGCTGAATGCGGCGGAGGTTTCGAATCGGGGGGAGTTCCCGCAAGAGGAGGCCCTGGCACCAAGGATAGAGACCCGCTATACCGTGGATTCATCGCGTTCCACTTACCGTCTGAGTATCGGCGACCCCTGAGGAGCAGCATGACCAGGAAGGTTCTGCTGCTCCTGCCCGGGGATGGCATCGGGCCGGAGGTGGTGGCACAGGCTGAGCGGGTGTTGCTGGCGGTGGATGCCACTCAGGGTTCGGGATTGCAGCTGTTGCGGGGTCGTGTGGGCGGAGCAGCCCTGGATGTGGATGGGTGCCCCCTGCCGATGCAGACCCTGGAGGCCGTCCGGGGCTGTGATGCGGTGCTGTTGGGGGCGGTCGGTGGGCCTGCATGGGCAGACGTGCCACGGGAACTGCGACCGGAGCAGGGCCTGCTGGCGTTGCGGCGGGAGCTGGGTCTGTATATCAATCTGCGCCCGGCCTTTTTGTACCCTGAACTGGTTGAGTGCTCGCCGTTGCGGGACGCTGCGGGGTTGGATCTGGTGCTGGTGCGGGAACTGGCTGGCGGGCTGTATTATGGTGAGCCCCGGGGTATCCGCACTGTGGCCGGGGGCAGGGAGGGCTACAATACCCTGCGGTACCATGAGCGTGAGATTGAACGGGTGGCTGAATATGCATTTGCACTGGCGCGGCAACGGCGGGGCAGGCTGTGTTCGGTGGACAAAGCCAATGTGCTGGAGACCATGGAACTCTGGCGTGAGGTCTGCGGGCGAGTGGGGTTGCGCTACCCGGATGTGGCATTGGAGCACCTGTATGTGGATAATGCAGCGATGCAGATGGTGTTGGATCCCAGGCGTTTTGATGTGATGCTGGCGGATAATTTGTTTGGTGATGTGCTCTCGGATCTGGCAGGAGCCTTGTGCGGTTCCATTGGGCTGTTGCCCTCGGCCTCATTGGGTGGGCAGGCCGGGCTGTATGAGCCGGTGCATGGTTCGGCCCCGGATATTGCCGGGCAGGATCGGGCCAATCCGCTGGCCTGCATACTCTCGGCGGCTCTGTTGTTGCGTCATTCTCTGGGGAATGAGACATTGGCCCTGCAGGTGGAAGCAGCGGTACAGGGCGTGCTGCGGGATGGCCTGTTGCCTGTGGAACTCGGAGGCAATCTGGGCACTGCTGCCATGGGTGATGCGGTATTGGAGCGGCTGTGCGCCGGGTAGCCGTGGTGGGCGCTACCGGTGCGGTGGGTGGGGTCATGCTGGAGGTGCTGGAGCGGCACCTTGCAGTGAGTACCCTGTACCCGCTGGCCCGGTCTGCCGGGCGGAAACTGACGTTTCAGGGGCGGTCGGTGCCGGTCGGTCGGCTGGATGACTTTGACTTCAGTCAGGCAGATCTGGCTCTGTTCTCGGCCGGGTCTGCTGTCTCTGCAGAGTACGTGCCCCGCGCCGTGGCGGCGGGTTGTGTGGTCGTGGACAATACCTCACACTTCAGGATGCAGGCTGATGTGCCGCTGGTGGTGCCGGAGGTTAATGCGGAGGTGTTGCGGGACTATACCGGGGGCATAATTGCCAACCCGAACTGCTCAACCATACAGATGGTGGTGGCATTGAAGCCGATCCACGATGCGGTGGGTCTGCGTCAGGTGCAGGTGTGCACCTATCAGTCGGTATCCGGTTCCGGGCGGCGGGCCATGCAGGAATTGAGTGTTCAGAGTCGTGCGGTGCTGGAGGGGCAGGCCCCGGCTGCAGGAGAGGTGTATCCGCGTCCCATCGCCTTTAATGTGTTGCCACACATCGATGTGTTTGAGGAGAATGGCTATACGAGGGAAGAGATGAAGCTGGTGCGGGAGACCCGCAAGATCCTGGCAGAGCCGGAGCTGGCGGTGAATCCCACGGCAGTGCGGGTGCCGGTATACCGCGGTCATGCCGAGGCCGTGCATCTGGAGTTGCAGGCGCCGTTGTCTGTAGCCCGGGCTCGAGCCCTGCTGGCGGCAGCCCCGGGCATTCAGCTGCTGGACCGACCCGAGCCCGGTGGTTATCCGACCCCGGCAACGGAGGGCGGTGACCCGGTTTATGTGGGGCGCATTCGTCAGGATCATCCGTGCGGGCTGAATCTGTGGATCGTCGCGGATAATCTGCTGAAGGGGGCCGCCCTGAACAGCGTGCAGATCGCGGCACTGCTCTGCAAACGGAGGGAGGTACAGGGATTATGAGCAACAGGACCGAGGTTTTTGTGGATGGGCTGGTGTCTGCTAGCGTGCAGATCGCGGCACTGCTCTGCAAACGGAGGGAGGTACAGGGATTATGAGCAACAGGACCGAGGTTTTTGTGGATGGGCTGGTGTCTGCCAGCCTGCAGGATGGGGTAGTCCGGCTGGAGTTTGGTGAGTACGAGCTGCGGGAGCAGGGTGAGGATGAGCGCAGGCCTCCGGCGCTCACGCCCCGGCACCGTCTGTTGATCCCCTGGCCGGGGTTTGTGCGTTCCATGGGGGTGTTGCAGGAGGTGCTGAAGCGCATTGAGGCGCAGCGCAAGGAGTCCGGACGGCCGTTTGTGGCCGAGGCCGACCCGGTCAACCCGTCCATACGATGACGCACTCCCCGGCAGGTAGCTCTGTGCTCGGGGCGGCACTGCACCGATGCAGGGGCATGCTGGTAGCGGTGGCTGTATTCAGTGCGGGGACCAACTTTCTGATGCTGGTCTCGCCGGTTTATATGCTGCAGATCTATGATCGGGTGCTGAGCAGTGCCAGTTATGAGACGTTGGTGGCCCTGACGGCGGTGGCTGTTTTTTTGCTGGTGTGCTTTGGCCTGCTGGACTGGGTACGCCAGCGCCTCATGGCGCGGCTTGCCCTGCTGCTGAACTTTGCCGTGGTGGATCCGGTATTGAGCGGGGTGTATCAGGGCAGTTTGCAGCGCTTCCAGCGTAGTGCCGGGCAGCCGGTGCGAGACCTGGATACATTGCGGCAATTCATCGCCAGTCCCCCGGCGCTGGCCTTCTTTGATGTGCCGTGGATACCGTTTTTTATCGGCGTCATTTTTTTGATTCATGTGTGGCTGGGGGTGCTGGGGGTCTGCAGTGCGCTGGTGATTCTGATGCTTGCGCTGTTGACCGAGTGGACTGTGCGCACGCCTTATCGCAGTGCCTCTGAACATGCGGTGAGTTCACAGCGCTTCGCAGAGAACAGTCTGCGCCATGCCGATGTGTTGGCCGCGATGGGGATGTATGCAGGCTTTCGCAGGCGCTGGCGGGACAAGCACGACCGGGCGGTGGCCCTGCAGATGCGCGGCGGGGCGAGACTGGGTGTGCTGTTGTCGGCCTCCAGGGCCTTTCGGCAGATCGTGCAGGTGGGGGTGTTGGGTCTGGGCGCATGGCTGGTGCTGCGCCAGGAATTGACCCCGGGCATGATGATCGCAGCCTCCATTGTGCTGGGTCGTGCCCTGGCGCCGATAGAGCAGGGCATCTCCGCCTGGCGCGGCTTTGTGGCGGCGCGTCAGGCATGGCATCGGCTGGATGTCCTGTTGCAACGAGTGCCTCCCGCACCGACTGCAGGCACCCGCCTGCCGCGACCGGAGGGTCTGTTGGAGGTGGAGGGCCTGATGGCCGCTCCGCCGGGTGCCACCCGCCCGGTGCTGCGTGGCGTGAGTTTTGTATTGAAGCCGGGATCCGTGTCCGCGCTGATCGGCCCGAGTGGCAGTGGCAAGAGTACACTGGCGCGGCTGCTGGTGGGGGTCTGGTCGGCACAGGCCGGTACGGTGCGTCTGGACGGGCCCCTGATCAGCGAGTGGCCTGCAGACAGTCGCCTGCAGCACATCGGTTATCTGCCACAGGAGGTGGAGTTGTTTGAGGGCAGTATGGCGGAGAACATTGCCCGGCTGGCGGAGCCGGATGACGCAGCGGTGTTGGCAGCGGCACGCCTGGCGAATTGTCATGAACTGATCATGCGCCAGCCTGAGCACTATGACACCCGTATGGCAGATGGGGGAGCCAACCTGTCTGCCGGGCAGCGGCAACGGGTGGCGCTGGCCCGTGCCCTGTATGGTGACCCGGTTCTGGTGGTGCTGGATGAACCCGATGCCAACCTGGATACCGAGGGACAGCTGGCCCTGGCCGGAACCCTGCGGGATCTGGCCAGGCGCAGGGTGACGGTGCTGCTGGTAACACACAACCTGCAACTGTTGCGGGAGGTGGGGTATGTGATGGTGCTGCAGGAGGGTGCACTGGTGGATGCAGGTCCTGCCCAGGAAGTATTGCGGCGCTACATGCGCCCCTTGCAGCCGCTTGCGCAGGATGGATGAACTGAGCGAGTTGCAGGCGCGGCTGGCTGGAGACCGGGCCGCCGGGGTGGGTGTGGCCGTGCTGCTGCTGGCCCTGGGGGGCTTTGTGCTCTGGGCTACAGTGGCCCCGCTCACCGAAGGGGTAGTCGGTAGCGGTGTGGTGGTGGTGGCCACGGAACACAAGATCGTACAGCATCTGGAGGGCGGGATCGTGGCACGGTTACATGTGCAGGAAGGCAGCACGGTGCAACAGGGGGAGGTGCTGATCGAATTGAGTCAGACGCAGGCACGCGCCCAGCTGGATCTGCTGGAAAGTCGATACTACAGCCGTTTGGCAGAGCTCGACCGACTGGAGGCCGAGCGTCTGTTGCAGGAAGAATTCCGGTTCTCCGCCGCCCTGCTGCAACGTCGCGGGGATACACGCATTGCCGACATCATGTCCAGGCAGCAGGAACTGTTCACCGTGCGTCGCAGTCAGTATCTGGGACAGATTGAAATCTTGCGCTACCGTATCGCACAGCTGGAGGAAAGGATTCGGGGTCTGGAGGCCAGTCGCAAGGCCAAATTGCGGGAACAGGCATTGATCAAACGCGACCTGACCACACTGCACGAGTTGCACAGGCAACAACTGGTGGACGAGGGTCGGCTGATCCTGCGGCAACAGGAATACGAGCAGAACATCGGGCATATCAACAGTGTTGCCGCGGACATAGCCGCCACCCGGGTAACCATCAGTGAGGCGCGTCAGGAGATCATTCAGCTGGGCAATACCCTGCGTGCCCGGGCATCGGATCGTATTGCCGAGGCACAGCAGGAGAGCTTTGAGGTCCAGGAGCAGATCGCATCCATACGGGATGTGCTGTCGCGTACCCGCATTGTGGCACCGCAGGCTGGCAAGGTACTCGGCCTGAGCGTACACACTCTGGGTGCGGTTATCCCCCCCGGGCAACCGATCCTGCACATCGTGCCCAGCGCTGCACGCCTGATGGTGCAGGGACAGGTTCGTCCGGTGGATATCAACAACGTGTATCCTGGTCAGGAGGCGCGGCTGCGCTTCTCCGCCTTCAGTTCACGTACGACCCCGGAACTGAGGGGCCAGGTGGAACGGGTCTCGGCTGACGCATTACAGCGCAGCGATACGCAGGAATCCTACTACATTGCCCGTATCCTGGTGTCGGAGCAGGAACTGGAGAAGCTGGGCACGGTGATCATCGGTCCGGGGATGCCGGTGGAGATCATGTTCACCGGCAGTACACGCACGGCCATGCAGTATCTGCTGGATCCACTGCGCGATATCCTCAACAAGGCGCTGGTTGAGGAGTAGGGCATGCGGGTACTGCTCATGCTGTGCTGTGTGTGGTCTGTGCAGGCAGCGGATCACTATACGTTGTCCGGGGCCTTCCATGATGCCCTGGCCAGGGATGCACGTGTACAGGTCGCCGCGAGTCGTATCGCAGAACAGCAGGAACGTCTGGTAGAGACACGCAGTGCAGCGCGTCCCACGCTCTCGGCGGACGGTACCCTCGGCTATGACTACAACCGCAATGAGGCCCGGTTCAGGTCTGTGTATGAGGGTCGCTCCACCCGTGGCAGTTTGCGACTCAGCCAGGACCTTGTCCCGGGTCGGGCAGCGGCTCGCATGCGACAGGCCGGGGCCGAGCTCGCCGCTGTGCAGCACAGTGCCGCCGCCACCCGTCAGGAGGTGTGGGCCGAGGTAGCCCGCAGCTTTGCCGGGCAGGTTTTTCAGCAGCGTATCCTGGAAAGTCGGCGCAACTTTGAGGGATTGCTCAATGAACTGGCACGCACGGCGCGGGAACGGGTGGCCCGCGGTACCCTGGAGCAGACCGAACTGTACGTGATTCAGTTTCGCTTGCACCAGGCGCGGGCAAAGCGCATCGAGGCGGGTTCACGCT
>DKIB01000008.1:4986-6667 GCA_002454015.1 Proteobacteria bacterium UBA6729 | reverse complement strand
TGTCGGGGTGATCGTCAACGTTGTGGTGCCTGTCGTAGACCCGGCAGTAATCCTGATCGGCTCTATCCCGGCGACGGTATAGTCCTCGTTCGGCGTTGCCGTGCCGCCCAACATCAGGGGAATGACCAGATCGTTCAGCAAGGTCACGGTTCCATCCCCCAGTGTCGCTGTCACCTCTACAGTTACAGGGTCAGGGCCTTCCAGCAGGGTTGTCGGGTTCGCGCTCAGACTGATCATATCCGGGGCCATCTGCTCACGGATGGTAACCACCCTCCCGGGGGCCGAAAACCGTTGATACCTCCCTGCGCTCCCTGCGCGACCCTCGAGCAGCATTACGGTAAACACCTCCGAAGGTTCAACGACATCGTCATACGCGATGGGAATGGTAATGACACCGCCACCAGCACCTGCCGCTATCTCCAGACTGTTGCTGTCCGTATAATCTGTGCTGTCTGCATCGGCGGTAGCCGGATTTGCATCTTCACCCAGCATGTAGTAAATCGTGAGCACCGACCCGGGTACAGGCATTTTTGTCGTGCCGACCGGGGAGAGAGCCACAGCAATTTCCGCGTCTGCACCCTCATCGACAGTAAGAGGGGCCAACGATACCAGAGCCAAACGCAGAACTGCAGCAGCTACCTTGTGCGCTGCAGCGTCGGTTTGCACGGGTACCGTTATGCTGGCATTACTGCCCGAACGACCGGTCAGACTGCTCCCATTCAGTTGCAGGGCATCCGTCGCCCAACTGATGCCATTGTCATCATCGTCCCCCTCCAACACCAGGTAGTGAAACAGCAGCGCAGTCATGCTCCTGCCCCCGGAGACATACGAGGCATTGCGCACGGTTTCGCCCACCCGCAGTGACAGGCTGGGGCGACCTGCGGTGGTATCTACAATCACGGTTTTATCGAAGCGCAGTTCGACTTCAATTATCTCCCCCGCTGCATAGGTCTGCTCTGGGAAGGTTGAATGCGGTTCCGGCGTGGAAGTAATCCTCGCACTGATGATGGCGGGGGCAGCGGTATCCGCCGTTCCAAACAGCACCAGATCGTCACTGCCAAGCAGTTGCAGCCCGCCAAGGCTGTCCAACACGGGAAGAGTCCCCAGGCTGACGGTTATCGGGCCCGAACCCGTAACCGTGAATGGGTCACTGGCAGTGGTACCGACAGCAATGGTTGCCTGGCTGGAGGACAGGGTGCCTGTGGATACCGCCAGGGGTACCGAAATAGCGCGGGGCGCGCCCTCAGCCAGTCGGAGCCTCACCATCGCCGGACCGGCTGCGCTCGGGACAGCACCTACACGCTCCAGTTCCACCGTCAACGGGAATGGAGCACCGGGGTTGTCTACCAGAGCCGTGATTCCCCCAACACTCAGGCCCTGAAATATCCCTGCGGACAAGGTCGTCAGCCGATTATTGCGCAGACTCAGGTTACCGTTGAGGGTCAAGCCCGCAAACACCTCCGCGGGCAAGGTCGTCAGTCGATTATTGCGCAGATTCAGGTTACCACTGAGAGTCAGGCCCGCAAACCCCCTCGCGGGTAACGTTGTCAGCCGATTATTGTGCAGCTCCAGGCTACCACTACTACCACTGAAAGTCAGGCGCCCAAACACCCCCGCGGGCAGCGTCGTCAGCTGATTGTCGTACAGCTCCAGGGCGCCCCCAACGGTCAGATCCTCAAAC
>DKIB01000008.1:1946-4891 GCA_002454015.1 Proteobacteria bacterium UBA6729 | reverse complement strand
TTGTCAGCCGATTATTGTGCAGACCCAGGTTACCACTGAGAGTCAGACCCGCAAACACCCCCGCGGGCAAGGTCATCAGTCGATTCCCGTGTAGAGACAAGTTTCTGGAACTCAATCCCGAAAACACCCTCGCAGGTAGCGTTATCAGCTGATTATCCTGCAGCTCCAGGTTAAACAGGGTGTCCTCGACAGTCAAGCCATCAAAGGCCTCTGCGGGTAGCGTCCTCAGTTCATTATCGCGCAGCGACACGCTGCCACTGTTGCCCCTGAGAATCAGGCCATCAAACACCCCCGCGGGCAGGGTCCTCAGTTGATTACCCTGCAAAACCAGGGAACTGAGGATCAATCCCCGAAAATCCCCTGCCTTCAATGTGGCGATATTGCTATTCCCGAGGTTCATGTCGAGGTTCGTGTCGAGGGATGAGATAGCTGCCAGATGCTGAGCGGTGACATCCGCACAGTCTGAGCCCGGAACCCGCGCCAGAATCCAGTCACGCACCTGCGGGGTACGGTCACAGACCGGTGCCATTCTGAACAGCACCAGATCCTCCCCGCCAGCCAGTTGCAGCCCGCGAGAGCCAGCCGACACGGCAGGGAGCGTTCCCAGACCAATGGTCACCTCACCAGTATCCTCAACCTCGAGCGTGTTACTGGTGGTGTCACCGGCGGCAATGGTGGCAAACCCGGCTGGCAAGGTCCCCGCTCCGGATATGGTCAGAGGTACCCGAATGGCACGGGGCGCACCCTCAGCCAGTCGAAGCCTCACCATCGCCGGACCGGCTGCATTCAGGGCAGCATCTGCACGCTCCAGTTCCACAATCAAGGAGAATGGGGCACCGGGGTTAAACGAAAGCCACAGATCTCCGCCTACACTCAGGCCCCGAAACGCCCCTGCGGGCAGCGTCTGCAGTTGATTATTGTGCAGCCTCAGGTCCCCAACTGACACCGTCAAGCCATCAAACGCCCCTGCGGACAGCGTCATCAGTTGATTGCCGTTCAAAAACAAGGTTCCCCCGTTCACAATCAGGTTCTGAAACACCCCTGCGGGCAGCGTTGTCAGTGCATTACGGGACAGACTCAGGTTGCCATTGAGTCTCAAGCCCGCAAAATCCCCTGCCTTCAATGTGGCGATACTCATACCGCTGAGGGCTATGCCCCGGACCATCTCCAAGTGCTGAGCGGTGACATCCGCACAGCCTGTAACCGCTGGGACCAGGGACCGGACCTGCCCTACAATGTGGTCACGCACCTGCGGGGTGCGGTCACAGACGGCCGGGGTGGGCGCTGTCTGTGCCCACCCTGCAGGTGATATGCAGAGCATAACAGCCAGTAACAGCAGGGACTTGAATGGCTTCAGGATTGCAGTTCTGTGCATCGGTGCATCGCTGCTCAGCGACCCGCTGCGTTCAACGTCAGGGCATTGCCGATGTGCAACACCATCTGTGCCCTGCTGTCCATGCGAGCCGACAGCGCTCTGACCTCACGCTTGGTGCACCGGACAAAAACGTCCGCTCCCGGTGCACTGCGGAAATGCTGCGCTGAGGAGTCGCAAGATCGGGGGGGGACTGAACCTGCGCTGCAGGCAGTCGGTCATCGCCACCCGCTCCCCCCGGGGTGCCCGACTGATGTGGAGAGAGCACCTGCCCCGCAGCGGGCGGGGCAACAGCGGCGTGCCGGGCTCCTGTGCGGGCACACGGCAGCCGCCAGCACGGGGTCTCCCCCGGACAGAGTACGACATCCATGGTAGACAGTGTAGCCAGCCTGCAGGGCATGTCAAGCCGCAGCATTTTCGCAGCTCGCTGAGCGGTGGCCAGGGACGGATTCGAACCGCCGACACAGGGATTTTCAGTCCCCTGCTCTGACCAGCTGAGCTACCCGGCCTCGGGTTTGTAATCGGGTGGCTTGTCCGAGCCACCCGTGAAGAAGAACTTTTCCATCTCCTGCTCCAGGAAGCTGCGGTCACGCGGAGCTACCGGGTTCAGGCGATTTTCGTTGATCAGCATGGTCTGGTGCTCCAGCCACATGCGCCAGGCATCTTTGGAGACCTGCTCATGGATACGCCTGCCCAGCTCACCGGGGTGAGGAGGCGCTGGCAAGGCCTCCAGTTCCCGGTTCAGTTTGACGCACTTGACGGTCTTCATCGGCGGACATTATAGCACACAGTCGGGCTACGGGTGCGGCCAGTCCGACCTTGCGGGGGGGCAGTGGCATCCAGCGGGCGTTGGCATCAGCCAATCGGTGGGATTGCGTGCACTCTGCGCGGAGGTGCACGGGTTCAATATGCAGGCGGAAGTGGGTGAAGGTGTGGGTGAATGCGGGCAGTCTTCCCAGTTCACGCACGGGCATGCCCAGGTGCCGGGCGGCCCGGGTGGCGGGCTCACGGTCGGTGGGGCATTCCGGTGGACTCCACAGCCCGCCCCACAGTCCGGCCGGTGGGCGGCGTTCCATGTATACCCGGCCCCGGGCATCCTGAATCAGCAGGAAACGGATATGGCGCAGGGGCAGTGTTCGGGTGGGTCGGGGAACGGGCAACTGTTGCTGGATGCCCTGCTGGCGGGCCTGGCAGTCGTCGTGCAGGGGACATGCCATGCAGCGGGGCATCCGCTTGCACACCCCGGCACCCAGGTCCATGAGTGCCTGGGTGTAATCTGCGGCATGGGTGGATGGCAGGTGGGATTCTGCCAGCTGCCATAGCTGGCGGGTCACTGCGGGTTCACGGATGGCGTGGTAGCGCACCAGTATGCGCCTGACGTTGCCGTCCAGGATCGCGCCGGGAATGCCATAGCCCAGCGCCAATATGGCCCCCGCTGTGGAGCGGCCAATGCCGGGCAGGGCCTGCAGTTGTACCTGGCTGCGGGGCAGTTCACCGCAGCCCTGCACGATGAGGTTGGCAGCCTTGTGCAGGTTGCGAGCGCGGGCGTAGTACCCCAGCCCGCTCCAGCGAT
>DKIB01000008.1:0-1868 GCA_002454015.1 Proteobacteria bacterium UBA6729 | reverse complement strand
CGCGTCTGCTGCAACATGATCTCTGACACCCAGGTGTGGTAGGGGGTGCGTGGCCACGGCAGGCGGCGCCCGTGCTGTTTGAACCAGGGCAACAGGCGCGCCGCCAGTGCATCCATCAGCTGTCTCCGGAGGCCTGGGGAGTGGGATCCTTCTTCTTGGGGGTTTTGGTTTCAGGTGCCTTGCTGTCCTGCTTGTCGTTGTTGGCGGACTTTTTGTTGGCGGACTTGCCCTGATCCTTGAAGTCGGTCACATACCAGCCGGTGCCCTTGAGGCGAAAGGAGCTGGCCGAGATCAGCCTGCGCAGTGTAGACTGCCCGCATTCGGGGCAATCCACCAACGACTCGTCACTGATCCTCTGAAAGGCCTCCAGTGCGTGACCGCAGTGGCTGCATTTATACTCATAAGTTGGCATGGATTCAATCTCGTTCAGTCCAGGGTCTGTAGCCCATCGGGCCACAGCTGACTATAATACCCCCCGACCCCCATGGTCGGCAACCATTTTCGGGCCGTTAGCTCAGCCGGCAGAGCAACTGACTTTTAATCAGGAGGTCGCAGGTTCGAAACCTGCACGGCCCATCATTCAGGTACACTACAGTGGCACAGGATGCACTTGCAAGCGCCCTGCGGACGATCCCGAATTTTCCGCGGGCCGGGATACTGTTTCGGGATATAGGGCCGGTGCTGGCCGACGGGCAGCTGTTCCGGGAGGCGACACGGTTGATGCTGGAGCGGGGCGGAGAGGCCGATCTGTACGGGGGGATCGAGTCCCGCGGCCTCGTGTTTGCCGCGGCCATGGCCACACGTGCCGAGCGGGGGCTGGTGATGATCCGCAAGCATGGCAAACTGCCCCCACCGGTGCAGCGGCGCGAGTATACCCTGGAATATGGCACCGACACGCTGGAGATGGCGCCCTGCCCGACAGCAGGGACATCGCTGCTGCTGGTGGATGACCTGCTGGCTACCGGCGGTACCCTGGGGGCGGCCGCAATGCTCGCCACGCAGGCGGGGTATCGGCTGGTCGGTGCCGTGGTGCTCATCGCCCTGACTGCGCTGCATGAACCGGGGTTCAGGCTGCCGGGCAACCAACCGATCCGCAGCGTGTTGTCGCTGTAATGTACAGACTGGCTGTCGCACTGCTCACCCTGCCCGCCCTGGCCGCCCTGGCCGCTGATCGGGTGGAGCCGATTACGGAGACGGGGCTGCAGCGTATTGCAGAGGGCCGTGTGGCACAGGCACAGGTAGACCACGTCGTTGCACAGACTGAGGATCTGGTGCGCGACTATCGGCAACTGACGCGCACGGTGGATGGGCTGAACACCTACAACCAGCTGCTGCAGAAGCAGGTGGACAGCCAGCTGACAGAGCTGGCAGCGCTCCGCGCATCCATCCAGCAGGTGGCCATCATTGAGCGCCAGATCGTGCCGCTGCTGTTGCGGATGATCGATACACTGGATGGGTTTGTACAGTTGGATGTGCCCTTTTTGCCGGAGGAACGTACCACGCGCATCCGCAAGCTGCGTGCCATGATGGGGCAGGCCAATGTAGCGGCCCCCGAGAAGTTGCGCCGGGTGCTGGAGGCCTATCAGGTGGAAAACGACTACGGTCGCACCATTGAGGCCTATAAAGGTCGTGTGACCCTGAACGGGCAGCCACGTGAGGTGGATTTTTTACGCATCGGGCGCATTGCCCTGCTGTATCAGGACGGCAGTGGCACCCATACCGGGGCCTGGGATACGCAGGCCAGGCAATGGCAGCCCCTGCCCGGCCACCTGTACCGGCGCGAGGTGGTGCGGGGCTTGCGTATGGCACGCAATCAACTGGCCCCCGGGCTGTTGGTGGTGCCGGTCGCTGCACCACGGGACGCACCA
>DKIB01000035.1:204-5869 GCA_002454015.1 Proteobacteria bacterium UBA6729 | reverse complement strand
CATTCGGGCTTGCAATGAGGGGTACGGTTACCCGGAAGGGGGTGCGTCTCCGTCGATGTTCAGTGGGGCTGTGGTACAATCCGGCGGCGATGGACGATTCCCCCAAGCCTGACTTGGCCCGGCGCCGATTCCTGACCACTGCGGCCACGGTTGTGGGGGGTGCGGGTGCGGTGGTGGCGGCCGTGCCCTTCCTGTCCATGATGGCCCCGAGTGCCCGAACCCGGCTGGTGGGCGGGCCGGTGGAGGTGGACCTGCGGGGCATGCTGCCGGGGGAGCAGCGTACCGTGAGTTGGCGGGGCAGGCCGATCTGGATCCTGCAACGCACCCGGGCGGTGGTGGAGGCACTGAGCTCCGTTGACTCTGCGCTGAGTGACCCGGGTTCGGAGAGGGCTCAGCAGCCGGAGTACGCACGCAATACACACCGATCGATTCAGCCCGGGTATCTGGTGCTGGAGGGCGTTTGTACGCATCTGGGCTGTGTGCCCAGGTATGTGCGTCCGGATGAGTCCGTTGGGGGCCTACCGGAGCTCTGGGTCGGGGGCTTTCAGTGTGCCTGTCATGGTTCGCACTTTGATCTGGCCGGGCGTGTCTACGAGGGTTCACCGGCGCGGCCGTTCAATCTACGTGTGCCGCCACACAAGTTCCTGAGCGACAGCTATCTGGTTATCGGTGTAGATGCAGAGGCCTGACTGAGGTGCGGGTGCGACAGTTTTTGGGTGATGCCCTGGGATGGGTGGACCGTCGTTTTCCGCTGAGCCGGTTGTGGCACGAACATCTGGCGGGTTACTACGCCCCCAAAAATTTCAATTTCTGGTATTTCTTTGGTTCTCTGGCGCTGTTGATGCTGGTGATACAGCTGCTTACCGGCATCTGGCTGACCATGAACTACAAGCCTTCGGCAGAGGGGGCCTTTGCCTCTGTGGAATACATCATGCGCGATGTGGAGTGGGGCTGGCTGGTGCGCTATATCCATTCTACCGGGGCCTCGGCGTTCTTTGTGGTGATTTATCTGCATATGTATCGCGCCCTGTTGTATGGTTCCTACAAGCATCCGCGGGAGTTGTTGTGGCTGTTTGGCATGTGTTTGTACATGTTACTGATGGCCGAGGCCTTTTTGGGTTATCTGCTGCCATGGGGGCAGATGTCTTACTGGGGAGCCCAGGTGATCGTCAATCTGTTCAGCGCGGTGCCCATCATCGGTGATCAGCTGGCGATCTGGGTTCGTGGCGACTACACCATTTCGGATGTGACCCTGAATCGCTTTTTCTCGTTGCATGTGATTGCCGTCCCCTTGTTACTGGTGGTGATGTCGGTGCTGCATGTAATGGCATTGCATGAGGTGGGCTCGAATAATCCTGATGGCATTGAGATCAAGAAGCGCAAGAATGCCATGGGTGTACCTGAGGATGGCATCCCCTTTCATCCCTACTACACGGTGAAGGATATCTTTGGTGCGGTGGTGTTTTTTATTATTTTCTTTGCCGTGGTGTTTTTTGCCCCCACCTTCGGCGGGCTGTTTTTGGAGCCCGCCAATTTTGTGCCGGCTGATCCGCTGAAGACACCTGAGCATATTGCTCCGGTGTGGTACTTCACGCCCTTCTATTCCATCTTGCGTGCTGTGCCCGGAAAGTTTGTGGGAGCGGTGTTGATGGGCGGCTCGGTGATGATGTTCTTTTTGTTGCCGTGGCTGGACCGCAGCCCGGTGCGTTCCATCCGCTATCGGGGCTGGATGTTCAAGCTGGCGCTGGCGCTGTTCACGGTCAGCTTTTTGATGCTGGGCTGGATCGGCCTGCAACCGGCGAGCACGACCATCACGATGTTGGCCCGGTTCTTTGCCGTGGTCTATTTTCTGTTCTTTGTGCTTATGCCCTTTTACACGCGCTGGGATCCGGTGCGCCCGGAACCGGAACGGGTACGCTGATCGTGCGTGTTCTGCTGGCGCTGGCATGGTTGGCTCCAATGTTGTGCTGGGCCACCGATGACAAGGCCCCGTTGATGCACGCCGAGGTATCGGTCACGGATCGCGCCTCTCTGCAACGGGGTGCTCATTTGTTTGTAAACTACTGCATGGGCTGTCACTCCGCCAAGTATGTGCGCTATGAGAGATTGGTGAAGGACCTGGGGATACCCAGGGAGGTTCTGCTTTCCAATCTGGTGTTTGACCCTGCTCACAAGGTCAGTTCAACCATGAGTATTGCCATGAGTCAGGCGGACGGGAAACGCTATTTTTCCACCGCCCCGCCGGATTTGTCGCTGGCGGCGCGGGCCCATGGACCGGACTGGATTTACTCCTTCCTGCACAGCTTCTACGCGAGCCCGTCCCGCCCCACCGGAGCCGATAATCTGGTGTTCCCTGGCACGGCCATGCCACATGTGTTGTGGCAATTGCAGGGCATACAGCGTCCTGTGTACCGCACGGAGCAGCGGCAGGATGGCAGTGAGTTGCGTGTGCTGGACCGCCTGGAGATGGCGGTGCCCGGCAGCCTGAGTGCGGATGAATACTCGCGGACGATCCTGGATGTGGTGAATTTTCTGGTCTATCTGAGCGAGCCTGTGCGCTTGCAGCGTGAGCGAGTCGGGATCTGGGTAATACTCTATCTGCTGGTGCTGGCTGTGATCGTCTGGTTCCTGAAGAAGGAATACTGGCGGGACGTGCACTAGGAGCCTGTCCAAGAAATGCAAACCTGCGAATTTTCGCTCCACTTTGCCATTCTAAACCGCTGTATTTTTGGATTGTACAGACATCTTTGGCCGAAATATTGCCAAAATATGGGACAGTGCTCGCCGACATGGACTACTTGGACAGGCTCCTAGCCGCCCTGCATGCTTCTTTACTGTAGTGCCCTGGAGCCAGTGGATCATGCGGTGCGCGTGGTGTTCAGGGAGAAGCGCATCGAGGCGGATATCCGTATCGTGCGTGAGGAGAACAGGAAGCTGCGGGAGGATGTCGCTGATCTGAATCCATCCGGGGCCATACTCACGCTGACGGATCGTCATCTGGTGCTGTATGAATCCCAGCTGATTGCCGAGTTTCTTGATGAACGCTATCCCTTCCCGCCGCTGATGCCGGTGGACCCGGTGCTCAGGGCACACACCCGGCAGCTGCGACAGCGTATCATCAATAATCTGTATCCGCCGTTGTGCGAGCTGCTCTATCCGGGTAATGAGATCGCCGTGGCCGGTGCCCGCAATGCAGTGCGGGATCAGCTGTCAACGATGGCTTCAATGTTTTCGCGTCAGCCGTTTCAGGCCGGGGATGACCTGTCCATGATTGACTGCTTCATTGCCCCGGTGTTGTGGCGGCTGTCCGGTTGTGGCATCCAGCTGCAACCGTCGGCATTGCGTCACATACGGCCTTACGCCCGGCGCCTGTTTGCACATGGCTCCTTCAAGCGCAGCCTGATCGAAGAGGACCGTGACTATAACGGCCTGTAAGCGCCGCTACAGATATTTTTTGAAGCGGGCGACACACTGTCGCAGCAGGATGGTGTACAACACCGCATGTGCCGCGCCGCCGGGGTGTGGGACGATGGCCCAGGGCCAGCACAGATAGCCCGCCAGGCCAGCGAGCATCATCCCCAGCAGTGTATGTTTCAGGCGATGGTAGACGAAGCTGCTCTCTGGCCTGCCTGCCAGACGGCGCAACTTGCGTG
The DNA here is from genome assembly GCA_002454015.1 of Proteobacteria bacterium UBA6729. GTDB lineage: Bacteria > Pseudomonadota > Gammaproteobacteria > Porifericomitales > Porifericomitaceae > UBA6729. Next base: position 2,216 of record DKIB01000035.1, on the reverse strand, counting down.
CACAGAGGCCGTCTGCCACCGCCACGATACCTGCCAGCAGGTACAGCGGGGTGATGGAACCCAGTACGCCCAGCCGCATGGCCAGGCGACTCAGCATCGCGTTCCATATCGACACCAGCGGGGCAGCCTGTAGCTGCGTATCAGCGGGAATATACAGCCATCGGTACAGCAGGCGCCGGGTATGGTGTATTGCTGTCAGGGTGGCGGGAGCTGCCGTGGCAAGCAGCCGGGCGTATTCCTGTTGCACCTGTGTCTGCAGGCGACTCGCATCACGCTGCCCGGCCAGGGGCCAGTAACTGTATGCGAGTTGTACCAGCAGGAACAGGGCCACAATACACAGCAGTCGTGTACCCAGCCAGAGTATCCCGGTGGGTGGCCGATTCATGGTGGCGCTGTGCACCAGCTCACGGCCTCTTCGATCCCGGCAGGGACGGGTGTGTCCTGGGCCAGCAGTGGTAGTCGCAACTTGTACAGTCGCCCACCCTGCAACAGGGCAAATGCGTGCCCGCAGGGTAACGATACCAGATCACTGGTGGTTACCAGCGTGGTTAGCTGTGCATCCATGCGATCCCCCGTTTGTGAGATAAAATCCACACCATCTGCGTTGCCGTCCGTGCAGCGCGATTCCGTCAGGCGCTGGTAGAGCTTTACCTCCTGCAGCTGCCGGGTCAGCAGGCTCGCAGTGTGTTCGTCACGCACCCGCAGCATGATCAGTGAATTCAGGTTGCCGATGGCCTGCTCGGCCTGCGCTGGACCATCCAGCCCCACCTCAATGTCGGACAGGGTCTGGGTGTAGGCGGTGATACGGATCCCGGCCCCGCCTGCCTTGTTCAGCAAGGGGATGAATTCCGGGCCCACCAGTTCGTTGAACTCATCGGCATGGATCGATACCGGCGGTCGTGTGCGGCGGTGGGCAAGCGCATCCTGTTTATACAGACGTCCGGCCAGCGAGGTCAGATCAGCGAACATACTGTTGCCTACCGCGCTGGCCACCTCGGCATCAGACAACGCATCCAGTCCCACATAGACGATATCCCCATGGGTTATGGCACCTGCCCATTCCAGCATCGGTCTGTCGGTGGTCGGTACCAGCAGTCTGCCAGTCTCCCCGGAGCCGAGCTTTTCCAGCAGGGGCAGCAGGCTGGCGATCAATTTTTCGAAGTAGCCGCGATCATAAGCCAGTATGCCGAGTAGTGCATCGGCGATCTCATCGTGTTGGTTCTGTGCCCGCAGGTAGTTTGCCAATGCAGTGGCCTTGGGGTTCTGCTGGCGCGAGGCGCGGTTGCCCTGTCTGTAGATATTCGCAACCTGCAGCCGCCAATCTGCCGGACCATCACGGTCCAGCCACAGCGCACAATAATCCAGCAGCAGGGTATCCATATGTTCCAGATGGTAGGCGATGGCACGGATATCCGGGGTGCGCCCCAGCCCCTTCAGGGCACGCGCAACGATGTTGATGAAGCGCCAGGCAAACTCCCGGAATGCTGCGGCATCGCCCTGACCGGGCAGCTGTCTGGCCAGCCGGGTGGCGACCTCGGTAATCCGGCCAAAGTCGCCTATCGGGTTGTAGCCGATGGACAGCTGCGGAAAGCCCAGATGAAAGAAGCGCAGGCGATGCAGGCGTCCAGCGCGGCGGGCCTCGGTGACCATCCGCAGAAACAGGGCCGGGTCGCCCTTCGGGTCCAGTACGATGGTACAGTGGCCGCGCCGTATATCCTGTGCAATCAGCAGTTCTGCCAAGCGGGTCTTGCCTACCCGGGTGGTGCCCAGCACCAGCGTGTGTCCAGCCCGCTCCGGTTCATCAATCCACACCGGATGTTCGGCATTTGCGCCCACCCCATGCAGCGCAGCATCGCCACTACCGGTGGCGGCAGCCAGCAGGGCCTCGCTGCCCGGCGCACGCGCTTCGGTGAGGCGCTGGCTGTGATAGCGGTCCCAATGAAACCCCACGCCCAGAAAGAGACGCCCGGGACAGACCGGGAGCTGCTGCGGGGTCAGGTGGTAATCAGACA
>DKIB01000035.1:0-172 GCA_002454015.1 Proteobacteria bacterium UBA6729 | reverse complement strand
CCGAGCAGCGTGGCCAGTCGTGGCCAGATCGGAAAGCAGCGGTCCGGGTAGTGGAGCAACAGCCAGGCCCCACTCAGGGCGCAGGCCGCTACCCACAGCTCCGTGGCCGGGCGCACCCGGTTGTCCAGTAGTTCGGTCATGAGTTTTTCCTGTGCCCCGGTGTGGGGCTGGT
>DKIB01000083.1 GCA_002454015.1 Proteobacteria bacterium UBA6729 | reverse complement strand
TCGTAACTGTCAAAGTCGGGTCAGGGTCTGGGCGGGCGTGTGGAATCGCTGCTGCAGGCGGCGGGTTGGCAGCTGGTGCCCTGTGCAGATGGGGGGCAGTGTTGCGGGGCGGCGGGCAGCTACTTTGTGTTGCAACCGGGACTGGCCGGGCGGCTGCTGGAGCACAAGTTGCAGACCCTGCAGGCCGGGGCACCGGATTACATTGCCACCGCCAACATCGGCTGTCAGCTCTGGCTGGGCAGTCAGGCCCGGGTGCCGATACGCCACTGGGTCGAACTGCTGGAGCTCTGAATGCCTGCTCAACCGACGGGGCGGCGGAGCGTATCCCAGGCGATCAGTATGCCTCCCAGGGTAATCGCGGCATCAGCGAGGTTAAAGGTCGGCCAGTGCCAGTGCCGCCAGTAGATATCGATAAAATCAACCACCATGCCCAGGGTCAGCCGATCATAGAGGTTGCCGATGGCACCACCGCTTACCAGGGCCAGTCCACAACACAGGGAGCGGGGTTTGCCGCCGGTACGATACAGCCAGGTCAGCAGAAAGAGGGAAATGCCAAGGGCCAGCCCGGCCAGCACCCAGCGCTGCCAGCCTCCGGCCCACGCCAGAAACCCCCAGGCGGCACCGGGGTTATAGCCCAGCCGCAGGTTCAGGCCCGGCAATATGGCGAGCGGGGCGGCCGACAGCAGGGTCTGTGCGAGTAATTTGCTGCACAGATCCAGCCCCACCACCAACAGCGACAGCGCAAACCAGCCCAGCCTAGCCATGCGCGGTGCGGTGGTGATACTGCCGGGCAGCGTCGATATCCATCTGCATTTGTTGTTGCAGGGCAGCTACATCGCCAAAGTGCGTCTCTGCCCTTAGTTGCTGCAGAAATTCTACCTCAATGCGCTGTCCGTACAAATCCTCCTGATGATGCAGGAGGTGGGTCTCCAGCACGGGGACCGTGCCACCAAAGACCGGGCGACAGCCCAGATAACTGACACTGGGATGGTAGTTTCCGGCCAGCCGGGTGCCGGTAATATACACGCCTCGCAGGGGACTGCGGCGCCCGCCGAAGGACAGGTTGGCGGTAGCGAAGCCCAGCTGCCGGCCCCGCCCGGCCCCGCGTACCACCCGACCACAGAGACTGTACGGGCGGCCCAGCAGTCGGCAGGCCTGCTGCAGTTGACCCCGGGTCAGGGCAGTGCGGATGGCCGTGCTGCTGATGCGCTGACCCTGATGGCAGATATCCGCTATGCAATGTACGCTGAAATCCGCCTGTGTCCCCAGCGCACGAAGCAGAGCGATATCACCCTGACGTCCGCTGCCAAAACGGAAATCCCGGCCGATCACCAGACCACGCACCCGCAGCCCTTCCACCAGCACCTGCTGCACAAAGTCCTGTGCCGTGAGGGTCGCCAGTGACGGCCCAAAACGCAGGCACAGGACCAGATCCATGGCAGCCCTGTGCAGTCCGTGCAGTTTGTCCCGCAGGCGCATCAGGCGGGGCGGGGCGGTGTGGGGCCGCAAGTATTCATCGGCGTGGGGTTCAAACAGAACCGCGGCGNNTGATCCGCCTGCCTGCGTACCTGTTCCAACACCGCGAGGTGACCCGGATGCATGCCATCAAAGTTGCCGACCCCGGCAATGACCCTGCCGCTGTGGCGCAGCCGTGACCAGTTTCTGTATAACTGCATGGTACTCAATCCGGCGGCTCCACTGCCAAGCGTGGGGGCTGCTGGCCCAGTAACAGCATTGTACCCAAGTACAGGGCCACGCCTGTACCCAGGGCCACCCCCAGATGCAGAGCACGCTCCAGTGCCGTCTGTACCGTCCAGTCTGTGTGCAGCTGCAGCCGCAGGGCCACCGTCATCACCAGACAGGCTGCGACGATGCTCAGCAACAGCCACGGCCACCCGGGTCCGGGGCGATACAGCCCGGCATTGCTGAGACCCCGGTAGAGCAGCAGTGCCTGTACCCACGCGGCCATGGCGGTTGCCATGGCCAGCCCCACATGGGCAAAGGAGTAGACCAGCAGCAGGTTTAACGACAGATTGACGCCTACGGCAATCATGCCAAAACGCACCGGGGTGGCCGTTTGCTGCCTGGAGTAGTAGGCGGTGGCCAGCACCTTGACCAGTACCAGGCCGGGCAGACCGATGGCATAGGCCGCCAGCGCCGCCGCACAACGGTGTACATCGTCCAGGGTAAACTGGTCATACTGGAAGAGTGTGGTAATGATCGCCTCGGCCAGTATGATCAGGCCTGCTGCCGCCGGGATGCTGATCAGCATCACCCAGCGCAGCGCCCAGTCCAGCGTCAGATTGGCCTGTTTGTCATCACCCGCTGCATGGCAGCGTGCCAGTGCGGGCAGCAGCACGGTGCTCAGGGCAATACCGAATACGCCCAGTGGAAATTCCATCAGGCGATCCGCATAGTACAGCCAGGAGATACTGCCGGCCGCCAGAAAGGAGGCGATCAGGGTGTCTACCAGGGTATTGATCTGGGTAACCGAGGAGCCGAACAGGGTGGGCAGCATGAGTCGGGCGATGCGTCGGGCACCCGCCCGATCACTGCGCCATCGGGGCCGTACCAGCAGGCCGCTGCGTGCCAGGGCGGCAGCGAGGAACAACAGCTGCAGCACACCGGCCAGCAGCACCCCCCAGGCCAGTGCGTGCACGGGCATCTCCAGCGTGGGGGACAACCACAGGGCACAGCCGATCAGCGAGAGATTAAACAGCGCCGGGGTAAAGGCCGGCGCTGCAAAACGCCCCCAGCTGTTCAGTATTGCCCCGGCCAGTGCCGTCAGGGCAATCAGTGGCAGATAGGGGAAGGTGATGCGCAACATGGCAGCCGCCTGTGCGTGGCGCACGTCCCCGTAAAATCCCGGGGCGAACAACCATATCAGCAAGGGCGCACAGAGCATGCCCAGTAGCGCCAGCACGCACAGCAGTACTCCCAGAATGGCGCTCAGCTGGGCGATAAGGGCCTGTACGGCACTGCGTTCCCGGTGCAGGCGATATTCCGTCAGCACCGGCACAAAGGCCTGCACCAAGCCCCCTTCTGCGAACAGCCGACGCAAAAAATTGGGCAGCCTGAGGGCCACCAGGAAGGTATCCAGCCCGGCACCGAACAGGCGCGCAAACAGGATATCACGCAACAATCCGAGGCAGCGGGACAGCAGGGTCATACCGCCGGTTACGGCAGTATTGCGCAGCAGGGTATCACTTTGTAGCGGGTTCATAATAAACTTTGTCGGCCTGCGGGGGCGGAAGCGATGCCCGTACAGCCTGCCGACCATGAAACAAGCCGACATTGTAATGCCAGTTCCCGGGCGGTCCGGGAGCCAACCCATCCACGAGTTTGTGGAGCGGGCCTATCTGGATTATTCCATGTATGTAATTCTGGATCGGGCGCTGCCACATCTGGCAGATGGCCTGAAGCCGGTACAGCGGCGGATCATCCATGCCATGTCTGAACTGCGGTTGAGAGCAGGAGCCAAACCGAAGAAATCCGCCCGTACCATCGGTGATGTGATCGGCAAGTACCATCCGCACGGCGAGAATGCCTGCTATGAGGCCATGGTGCTCATGGCCCAGGATTTTAGCTCACGCTACCCGCTGGTAGACGGGCAGGGCAACTGGGGTTCCATTGACGACCCCAAGTCCTTTGCCGCCATGCGTTATACCGAGGCCCGGTTGTGTCCATATACGGAGAATCTGCTGGCCGAGGTCCATGCCGGCACGGTGGAGTGGCTGGACAATTTTGATGCCACCCTGCAGGAGCCTCGCCTGCTCCCGGCGCGGCTGCCGAATGTACTGCTGAATGGCGGCACGGGGATTGCCGTGGGCATGGCGACCGGGATCCCGCCGCATAATCTGCGCGAAGTGGTAGCGGCCTGTACTCGTCTGCTGGATCGTCGCTCCACGCCACTGGAAGAATTGTGCACCCTGATGCCCGGGCCGGATTTGCCGACCGGAGCGACGATTATCACACCGCGGGAAGAACTGCTGGAGTTGTATCGCACCGGCACTGGCACCATACGGCAGCGGGCCTGCTGGAGGACGGAGGACAGGCAGATCGTGATCACCGCACTGCCCCACCAGACCCCGGCTGGACGAATCGTGCAACAAATCGACAGCCTGATCCGTGACAAAAAGGTGCCCGGTCTGGTCGCCGTGCGGGATGAATCCGATCATCTCAACCCGGTGCGCATCGTCCTGTCAGTGCAGGGCCGGGACAAGCCCGGGCCACTGCTGCTGCATCTGTACGCCTGCACAGATCTGGAGCGCAGCTACCGGGTCAATATCAATGTCATCGGCATGCATGGGCGCCCCCATGTGTACGGGCTGCGTGAACTGTTGCTGGAATGGCTTGATTTTCGCATGCAGACCGTGCGGCTGCGCTTGCAGCATCAGCACGCCGAACTGACCCTGCGGCTGGAGATCTGCGAGGGCCTGTGCGTGGTCTATCAGAACCTCGACGAGGTAATTCAGCTATTGCGTGAGCAGGAGGATGCGGGGGCTGAACTGCAACGTCGCTTCGGACTGGGGACACGCCAGACCGAGGCGATACTGCAGCTGCCGTTACGACGTCTGGCACGCCTGGAGGAGCAGCGCATTCTGGCTGAGGTCAAGGCACTGCGGCAACAACTGGCAGGGCTGGAAAAACTCCTGGGTTCACGTGCGGGGTTGGCCACACTGGTCAAAAAAGAACTGCGGCAGGATGCAGAACGTTATGGCGACGAGCGTCGCTCCACACTCAGTGAGGCTGCCGAGGCTACCCTGCTGCCCGCCCCCACCCGGACACCGGAACCGGTCGTGGTGGTGTTATCCCGGCAGGGTTGGGTACGAGCGGTGCGCAGCCATGAACCGGACCCGCCGGAACTGCACTTCCGGGGTGGGGATGCCCTGTTGCAGGCCATGCCGGGAGACACCGGCATGCAGGTGGTGTTTCTGGATTCCGGGGGCCGCTGCTACACCCTGCCCGTTGACTCCCTGCCGACGACCCGGGGCCATGGTGAACCGCTGTCGGCACGTCTGCAGCCCCCGGACGGAACCCTCTTTGCCGGACTGGCCCTGGGCTCCGCCACCCAGGAGTTTCTGCTCTCATCCAGTGATGGTTACGGCTACAGGGTGGTACTGAACGCCCTGTGCAGCCGTGTCCGCAGTGGCAAGGCCGTGCTGAGTCCGGGGCTCGGGGCACAGCCGCTGCCACCAGCCCGCCTGCCTGCCGATGCGGACCGGGTGGCCCTGGCCAGTACGGGGGGGGATTTATTGGTATGCCCACTGCAGAGCCTGCCACAACGTCAGCGAGGACGCGGTGTGCGACTGCTCAGCCTGTCGGGCACGGAGCAGTTGGTGGCCTGTGCGGTCCTCGGTCCCGATACCGCATTGCGCATCCAGGCCGGCGCCCGGCACATGACACTGCGAGCCGCAGAACTGCAACATTATCAGGGGGCTCGGGCGCGGCGAGGGCGGGTATTGCCACGCGGCTTCCGCCGCATCGGGGCCGGTGCCCTGCTGCCTGAATCAAAGTAGCGGCACCTTGTAGGGAGCCCCCGGGCGCTCTTCCACCAGACGGGGCACCAGATAGCCCGGCAAGCGCTCACGCAGCTGATACATCAGGGCCCGGGCTGCTGGCAGGCCGACATGAAAATGGGCGGTGCCTGCCACCCGGTCCGGCAGATGCAGATAGTAGGGCAGGGTACCGCAATCAAACAGGCGTTCGCTCAGTTCGTACTGCGCCTGCAGGTTGTCATTGACACCACGCAGCAGCACCGACTGATTGAGCAGGATGCAATGCTCACCCAGAGCCTGCAGGGTGTGCCGGGCAGATTCGTCCAGTTCCTGTGCATGATTTACGTGTACCACCAGCACACACTTCATGCGACAGGCATGGAGCAGCTGCAGCAAGGGGGCATCGATGCGGGACGGCAGTACCACCGGGATGCGGCTGTGGATACGCAGACGCTCTACATGAGCAATCTCCCCCACCGCCTGCAGCAGTTCTGTCAGTCTGCGATTGGACAGGGTCAGGGGATCTCCCCCACTCAGGATCAACTCGCGTATGGACGGGGTCTGGCGCAGATACTCCAGTGCCTCCCCCCAACCGGAACGTTCTGCCACGGGGTAGGGGAAATGCCTGCGGAAACAGTAGCGGCAATGGATGGCACAGGCCCCGGTCGCCAACAGCAGTGCCCGTCCATGGTACTTGTGCAGAATGCCGGGTGCCCGGGTGGCAGCCGCTTCCTCCAGCGGGTCACGTACATAGCCGGTGACGGCGTGGTCCTCCTCTGCCCGGGGCCAGACCTGGCGCAGTAGCGGATCCGTCGGTACACCCCGTTGTATGCGTGCCAGGTAAGCAGCAGGCACCTTGACGGGAAATTCCCTGAGTGCACGCAACGGCAGCGGCTGCGCAGCAAGACCC
>DKIB01000071.1:4054-6250 GCA_002454015.1 Proteobacteria bacterium UBA6729 | reverse complement strand
TGTTGCGGGTGGTTTGCCCGGGCTCGTGGCGTGTGTCAGCGGTTGATGATGCCGTGGGGGACATGGGCGGCGGTGACGCCGGCATCGTCGCAGTGCTGTTGCTGGTCATCAAAGAAGACGTCGGCACCGTAGGCCTTGAGGAACTGGCTTTTGCACTGGCCGCCGAGGAAGAGTGATTCGTCCAGGCGGATGTTCCAGTGACGCAGGGTCTTGATGACTCGTTTGTGGGCGGGTGCTGCCCGGGCGGTGATCAGTGCGGTGCGTATCGGGCAGCGTTCGGGATCAAACTCCTTTTGCAGGCGGTGTAACTCGGTCAGGAAGGGTTTGAACGGGCCGCCATCCAGAGGTTGGTCAGCCGACTCGTGTTCGCTGCGGGTGAAGGCCTCCAGCCCGTCTTGCTGATACACCTGTTCGGCCTGGTCGGAGAACAGTACGGCATCCCCATCAAAGGCGAAGCGGATCTCGTTGTTGTCGTTGTTGCGTTGGGGCGGGTTGCCCAACAGGGTGGCGGCTGCCACCCCTTCCTGCAGAGCCCTGCGTACATCTTCTGCGACGTTGGAGAGGAACAGGTGTACGCCGAAGGCGGAGACATAACGGTGTGGGCTGAGGCCGCCACAGAAGGCTGCCCGGGTGATGCCGAGCTTGTGGTGCTCAATGGAGTTGAATACCCGGAGCCCGGTGTCGGCGGTGTTGCGGGACAGCAGGATGACCTCCACCCGGCCTGGGGAATCCAGTTGCTGGTTGATGGCAAGGAGCTTTCTGGCCAGGTAGAAGCCGTTGCCGGGGTCCAGTGGCGTGTCCTCCTTCTCGATCTGGTAGTCCCGGTAGGTCTCCAGGCCGCGGTGCTCAAAGACCTGATGGCTTTCATCCAGGTCGAACAGAGCCCGCGAGGAGATGGCGATGACCAGCCGGGGCTCGGTTTGGCGCTCCCTAGGGGACTCGAACCCCTGTTTCCGCCTTGAGAGGGCGATGTCCTGGGCCACTAGACGAAGGGAGCACATGGGGGTGCTGACAATCTAACCACGGCTTTTCATGTTACCATGATCGCCACAGGGATTGTCAGCATCACTCGGGTAGGCGGGGCGTGAGGGGTGGCTTCCCTCAAGGAGGCAGGATGAGCGAACCATCACAGGTATCACGGCTGAGACCGGCGCCGCGGGTGATTCCCCGGCGGGGCCACCCAATCGTTGAAGCCGATATCAGCAGCAGCGCCCTGAAGGTGTTGCGCAAGCTGTCCGGGGCAGGCTTTCAGGCCTTTCTGGTCGGTGGCTGTGTGCGTGATCTGTTGCTTGGGGTCCCGCCCAAGGATTTTGATGTAGTTACTGATGCCCATCCGGAACAGCTGCGGACGCTGTTTCGCAGGCAGGGTCGGCTGATAGGTCGCCGCTTCAAGTTGGTGCATGTGCACTTCAGAGAGAATATAATAGAAGTGTCTACCTTCCGTGCCGGGCATTCGGACCACGAGTCTACGGAGGCAGGGCGCATCGTCCGCGATAATGTTTATGGGGATATAGATGAGGATGTGTGGCGGCGGGACTTCACGGTGAATGCCCTGTTTTACCGTCACGAAGATGGCAGTCTGCTGGATTACATCGGCGGGATGGAGGATATACGGGACCGGCGTCTGCGACTGATCGGGGACCCGGCCCGGCGCTTCCGCGAAGACCCGGTACGCATGTTGCGGATGGTGCGCTTTGCAGGCAAGCTGGATTTTGTGATTGAGCCTGAGTCGGCATCACTGCTGCCGGAGATGGGCCAATTGCTGGAAGAGGTGCCCGGGGTACGCCTGTATGAGGAGTTTCAGAAACTGTTTCTGCACGGCCATGCCCGGGTCACGCTTGACCTGTTGCTGGAGTATGGCCTGCTACGATGCCTGCTGCCTGCTATGGACGGGCCAACGGAACATGCTGATCGGGCGCTCGCACTGTTGCACGGTTTGCTGGATGAGACGGACCAGCGCTATGCCGAGGGGCTGAGTAATTCTCCGGCAATGCTGCTGTCCGGACTGCTCTGGGCTCCGCTGGAGGCGACATTGCTGGACCTGGCCGACAGTGAGCAGGCGGATGAGGTTACGCCGGATCTCATGTCCCAGGCAGGGGCCACGGTACTGTCCCGGGTGAATACTGTCATGCAGGTGCCGCGTCGGTTCACGGACCGGGTCAGGGGGATCTGGCAGTTGCAGGTGCACATGCAGGA
>DKIB01000071.1:3793-4007 GCA_002454015.1 Proteobacteria bacterium UBA6729 | reverse complement strand
TCCTGATGGATCATCGCTGTCAATCGGGAGAGACGGAGCTGGAGCCGATGTTGCGGTATTGGTTGCCGCATGTACGGAAGGCACCGGAGTACAGAGAGATGGAGCGCATCCAGCGACGCGGACGGCGGTCCCGTCAGCAGGGGTAGTGACAGATAGAGCCTTGGAGATGTAAAGAAAATAATGTTTTCTTTATGTTATAGCCTGTATATACAAA
>DKIB01000071.1:0-3703 GCA_002454015.1 Proteobacteria bacterium UBA6729 | reverse complement strand
GATCAGGGGCATGTTGGAGTCAGCCAGGTTGTCGTCCCTGCCACCAGTGGTGGCGCTTGAGGGACCACGAGTTTTGCGGGCGTTGAATCAGGCCAGTCGTGCATTGGCGGAACTCAAGGGTCGTATGGCAGGCATTCCAAACCGGGATATTCTGATAGATGCGCTGTCTCTTCAGGAGGTCAAGGCCAGTTCCGAGATTGAAAACATTGTCACCACCCACGATGAATTGTTTCGGGTGGACTTGTCTCTCGGAGCGGGCGGTTCGGGGGCGACCAGGGAAGTGGCGCGTTGTCGGGATGCGCTCCGGTTGGGCTATCAGAGCTTGCAAGAAAAACGGCTGGGCGGTGATGTGATCATTGCAATGTTGCGTTTGCTGAAAGGGAACGAGGGAGGGTTCCGTACCCGGCCGGGCACTTACATTGGTAATGCGCGGACGGGGGCAATCGTCTATGTGCCACCACAGGATGCACAAGACATTAAACGCCACATGGAGGATCTGGAAGGCTTTGTCAATGACGATGTTGCCTGTGCTCTGGATCCGTTGATCAAGATGGCCCTGATCCATCATCAATTTGAAAGCATCCATCCTTTTTATGACGGGAATGGTCGCATCGGACGCATTCTCAATATTTTGTATCTCATTCGCACAAGGTTGCTGGACAGTCCCGTGCTTTGTTTGAGTCAGGCTATCAACAGTACCAGACCACAGTACTATCAGCGGTTGCGTGCCGTACGCGAGGAGGGGGCCTGGGAAGATTGGGTGGTCTACATGCTGGATGCGGTGACTGCAGCGGCACGGTCTACGCTTCATCTGGCAATAAGCATACAGGGTTTGATGGTTGAGTATGAAGACACGATGCGGGCAAGGCTCCCCAAGATATACTCGCAAGTCTTGCTGAACAATCTGTTCCTGCATCCTCATACCCGTATTGAGTTTGTGGAGACAGAGCTGGAGGTAAGTCGCCCGACAGCAGCCCGATATTTGGACAGGCTCGCGGAGCGTGGTCTTGTTAAGGAGGTGAAGGCGGGTCGCAGGAAGTACTACATCAATACGCGGCTGGTGGATTTGTTCTTGGAGGGTGCAGGCCGCCGGGTCTGAATGCCCCACAGGCGGGATTGGGGTCGCCGAACCGGGCTGTTGAGGGGCCCCGGGGTACTACGGTCTGTGGGCGCTTCGGTGGCGTTCTGGAGTATGGGTTGACAGTACAGGGCTTTCCTGTGTACGGCACCGGGCGGGGTATACTCCCGGAATGGCCAAGCCGTATCTGACCGAGTTGTCGAAGCTTGCTGATACCTTTGAGTGGGCGGCAGGAACCGATATTGATGAGATAAAACAGGTGGTTGGCGCTACTGTATCTTCGCCATTGAGGGCCGTTGGTTCGGGAGGGTCGCTGACGGTCGCTCACGCTATCGCGAGTCTGCACCAGCGTTTGACTGGTCAGCTCGCCGCTGTGGCCACCCCCCTGGAGGCGAGGGCTGAACCATTGAACGCTGGGGTGACCACCTGGCTCATGAGCGCGGGTGGAGGCAATGGAGACATCCTGATGGCGGCCCGGGCCTTTATTGCGCGCGAGCCCCGCCAACTGGTCGTGCTGTGTGGGCGCAAAGATGGTCCGCTGGTCAAGCTGTGCCGCCAGCACCCATTCGTCAAGCTGCTGGCTTATCCACTGCCATCCGGCAAGGATGGCTTCCTGGCGACGAATTCTCTCTTGGGCTTCACTGTGCTACTCACCCGGGCATATTACGAGACGTTCAACAGGAAGGATGATTGGGAGTTGGCGACCAAGTCAGCCATGCCACTGCTCAGTGCCCGTTCTGCGCGCGTGTCAGAATGGCGGCAGCTGGTTGCACCACTTTGGAAGCGGTCCACCATACTGGTTCTGCATGGGCCGGCAACGCGCATAGGCGCTATTGATCTGGAGTCCAAGTTCACGGAGGCAGCGTTAGGTAATCTGCAGTCTGTGGACTATCGAAACTTCGCGCATGGTCAACACCATTGGCTGGCCAAGCGAGGTGAGGAGAGTGCTGTGCTCGCGCTTGTGACCGACGATGATCATCTGCTGGCAAAACGGACGCTGGCACTGCTCCCATCTGAGATCCCGCAGGCGCAGTTGCGGTTCAGGGGGCCGCCTGATGCTGCTGCACTTGGGTCATTGGTCGCCACGCTTCACATTACAGGATGGGTGGGTGTGGCTCGCGGGATCGACCCTGGCAGGCCCGGGGTGCCAGAGTTTGGACGAAAGATCTACAAACTGTCTCCGTCTCTCGCTACCCGGGGAAGATGTCCGGGGGCTCTTTCCGAACGTGATGCAGTTGCGACCCTGCGCAAGACAGGACTTATGCCATACGGGTCTTCCCGGCGGCCGGGTGGGGCGGGGCCTGTATCGTGAGCAAGGGGGTACGGCCCAGAGTGGTTGGGGTGGGTTTCATTGCCCTGGATCTGGTGGTGGGTCGGCGGTTGGAGTCTGCGGTCCATGCCTGGGCAGGTGGCACCTGTGGCAATGTGCTGACCATCCTTGCCTATCTCGGCTGGGAGGCTTGTCCGATTGCCAGGATGGGCAGTGATCCGGCCTCGGGGTTGGTGCGGGCTGATATGGAGCGCTGGGGGGTGCGATTGGATTTTGCGAACTGTCCGCCGACCAGTCATACGCCGATGATTGTCCAGACCATTCAGCAGGCCCGCAATGGTTTGCCCGTGCCTCGTTTCTCCTGGTTGTGTCTCCGGTGTGGTCATTGGTTACCCGGTTTCAGGCCCGTCACACGCGCGGTTGTGCAGTCTGTGGCACCAGCATTGTTCGGCGCTGCTGTCTTTTTCCTGGATCGGTTGTCGCGTGCGACACTCACGCTTGCCACTCAGGCATCAGAGGAAGGGGCCCTGGTTGTGTTTGAGCCATCGTCGGTGGGCGCGAATGAGCGGTTGTTTGCCGAGGCGGTTCGGTTGGCTCATGTGGTCAAGTATTCTGACCATCGGCTCCGATCTGTCAGGGGTACCATGCGCAAGGGCGCGGCCACCTTGCTGGAAATACACACCATGGGGGAGGAGGGCCTGAGGTACCGTCATCGTCTTGGCAGACAGGCATCGGACTGGCTGACTTTGGCGGCTATTCGGACTCCACAATGGGTAGATCCCTGTGGGGCGGGGGACTGGTGCACCGCCGGGTTTCTTGCCAGGGTTGCTGGCGCAGGGCAGGCAGGGCTGCGCAGGGCGGGTGCCCGGGGGATTCGGGCGGCGTTGCGGTATGGGCAGGCACTGGGTGCCTGGACCTGTGGGTTTGCGGGTGCCCGGGGGGGCATGTATGCCGTGAGCGAGCCTGCATTCAGGCGTCAGGTCGGGGCCTTGATGGAGGGTCACCGCGCGCTGGCGCCGGGTTGGGTTCGGCCGGAGGGGCAGGCGGTGGAGGTCCTCTGTCCGGCATGTGTGTAGTGGATGTGGCATTAGAACCGTTTGAGGGCCGGGTGGTTGGAGGGGATGGTGCAGGGGGGATTCGTGTATATTGTTGATTTATATTGTGTTTTTTAGATTGCTTTGGGTTGGCATGTATATTGCTTATGTATTCATGTCGGCCGCGAGGCTGGCACGAATGCCGGGGGGTCCCCCGGTCGGTGTAGTAGCAAACGGAGGGAATTACCATGAAATGGCAGACCCCTGATTACAGCGACATCCGCTTCGGTTTCGAAGTGACGATGTACATCAATCACAAGT
>DKIB01000084.1:8608-9165 GCA_002454015.1 Proteobacteria bacterium UBA6729 | reverse complement strand
GCCGGGGCAGGCCATTCCGAAACTCGGCCCACTGCAGGCGCCGCCGGATCACCCCGTCCGTCCCGAGCAGCAGGTAGCCGCTCAGGCCCGGGTAGTGACTGCCGCCCTCCCGGCTCAGCACGCCGAGGTGAGTGATAATGCTGTAGGCATCCGCCCCGAAGGCGAAGAGGTGCTCGTAGTTCGGCGTGTGCCAGCGCTCGGCCATGCGTGCCCGCAGCGGGCTGTCGTGCAGTCGTGCAGGCATGTCAATGAAGCGGATGCCATCGAGTTCACGGTCCAGCTCGCTGCCCTGTGGCTGGTAGTGTACTTGGGAGGTGGCATAAATCGGCACCTCCCCGGCATTGTAGAAGCGCAGCTGCAGTACCACCTGTGCAGCCACCAGCGGGGGGGCGGCAAGGAAGATAAAATCCGCGTCCTGTCTGGGGCGCAGCTCGCTCTTCAGGGGCATGCCGAGCCGGGCCTCCAGCTGCTCGTGGCGTTGCTGACTGCTGTCGATATTGAGCAGGGCGCGTACCGGATCCACATAGGCAGACTCATCCTCCGGGTCAAACAGGGCA
>DKIB01000084.1:4430-8484 GCA_002454015.1 Proteobacteria bacterium UBA6729 | reverse complement strand
CCAAACTGTACAAAGTAGTGCCCGGAGGGTTCCACCGCTACATCCACATGATTCAGACCGATGATGGACACCGGGGGTCGGGAGGCACTGGCCAGCTCGTGCAGTGCCTCCTTTTGCAGGGGACCGATCACAAACTCCGCACCCGCCTGCACGGCCTGCTTCAGCAGCGGCACCGACCCGGTCTGATGTGTATCGTAGAAGCGCAGCTCCGGGCGGGCCGGGTCACGGTACCACGCGTACAGGATCCCCTCACGGATGGCCTGGGCTGCCTTCAGAAAGGGCCCGGAGTCCGGGAGCAGCACGGCGATATGTTGTGGGCGGGGATGGCGCTGCAGTCTGCGCTGCTGCAGATAGGGCACCACATGTTGCATGGCCGGGTGTTGCGGAAAGGCCTGTTGCCAGTATGCCAGCGCCGTCTGCCATTCCTCCGGTGGCAGATTGCGCCCCAGAATGGCCAGTTCCACCCAGCCGGAGTAGGCATCCCCCAGACCGGTGTCCATGCTGCGCAGCTGCGCCAGCTCGGCCTGCTCCAGCAATGCCCACAAGCGCAACTCCAGGTCGGCCCGGGCGGGCAGCTCCTCCAGCAGGGTCAGTTCCGTCGCCACCCCTGCCGGGTCCTGCAGGGCAGCGCGCGCTTGGTACCGCAGCTCCTGCCACTGTTGCTGCTGTGCCCGGGGCGGCTGCCCCTGCAAGGCCTGCAACACCCGGGCAGGCTGCCCCAGGGCCTGCTGCAGGCGCGCCTCCAGCAGCTGCCGACGCGGCGACACCCGCGCTGGCAGCGCCTCCAGGGCCTGTTGCAACCGCCCGGCACCCTCATACTGCTCCGCCGCCAGCAAATGATAGCGCTCCGCCTGCGCAGGCACCCGCGCCGCCAGCACCAGGTACTGTACCGCCGCCTGTGCCGCCGGGGTGTCCGCAGTCGGCACCCAGTCGTCCTCCGGGGTGTGCACAGGCTTCGCGCACCCGACCACCAGCGTGACGAGCACCACGGCCCCTCTCCTGTACCACAACGTAATCATCATCGCCCTCAACCGGGCAACCCCGATGCAGAGGTCACCAGCACAGTATGGTACACCCACCCCCGGGTGGATGCCGACTTCGGCCCGCCACTGCGTTATCATGGTCGGCACCATGGTTTTGCACAGCAGCGCATGAATCAGTCGCTACATCCCGGCTTGTATGTGGTGGCCACACCCATCGGCAATCTGGATGATCTGGGTCGTCGGGCACAGCAGGTGCTGACTGGTGCTGATCTGATCCTGGCTGAGGATACGCGGGTTGCCCGGCGCTTGTTACAGCACTTCGGGATCACTCCGGTGCGCTTGCTGGCCTTCCACGAGCACAATGAGCAGCGCAGTCTGTCTGCGGTGATGGATGCCCTGCACGGCGGTGCTGTGGTGGCCCTCATCAGCGATGCCGGTACCCCACTGATCCATGATCCGGGGTTCCCGCTGGTACGTGCGGTTCATGCTGCGGGCCTCAGTGTACATGCCGTGCCGGGTCCCTGTGCGGTCAGCGCCGCTCTTTCAGTGGCGGGTCTGCCGGTTGCACCGTTTTGTTTTGAGGGCTTTCTGCCGCCCCGCCCCGCGGCCCGGCGCACCCGCCTGCAGGCCCTGGTTCACGAGCCCCGTACCCTGGTGTTCTTTGAGGCCCCGCATCGCCTGGCTGCCATGCTGGAGGATGCCTGCGCCTGCTTCGGGGTCTCGCGACCCGCAGCCCTGGTCAAGGAACTCAGCAAGGCATGGGAGCAGGTCATCCAGGATACACTGGGAGGATTGCGGGACTGGCTTGCTGCGGACCCGGCCCGGGGCCGGGGTGAGTTTGTGATGCTGATCGCCCCCGGGCCTGCTCCCGCCGCAGAGCAGCTGGCCCGCCGTCTCCTGCAGGCCCTGGCCGCAGAACTGCCGCATGCCCGTGCCGTGCGGGTGGCGGCGGCGGTGACCGGGCTGCCCCGCAATCGCCTGTACCGACTCGGACTGGAGGAGACCTCACCCTGATATGTCGGGTTGGGCTGATCTTGCGGGTAACGACGTACCGGGTGGACCGGCGTTGCAGGCTGACTTCAATGCCCTGCGTATCCATGATGCCGCGGGGGATTGTCGGTTGGAGCGCATCCCCCTGGAGGCACTCTCCCCCGGGGAGGTGGTGGTCCGGGTAGACTGGTCCTCGGTAAACTACAAGGATGCCCTGGCGGCCACCGGTGCGGCCCCCATCATCCGCGGGTTCCCGCGGGTAGGGGGCATCGATCTCGCCGGTGAGGTGGTGCACTCCACGCATCCGGACTGGCCTCCGGGCATGGCTGTACTCGCCAATGGTTGTGGTCTGGGCGAGCAACATGATGGTGGCTATGCAGAGTACGCACGTCTGCCTGCCGAGTTTCTGGTGGCAATGCCTGCTGCCATGGATGCCCGTCGCGCCATGCAGCTGGGCACTGCCGGGTTCACCGTTGCACTCTGTCTGAAGCGCCTGCTGGATAACGGTCAACAGCCACAGCAGGGTCCCATTGCGGTAACCGGTGCCACTGGTGGCGTGGGCAGTATCGCCATCGCCCTGCTGGCCGGTCTGGGTTATGAGGTGCATGCCATTACCGGCAAGGCCGCTGCCACGGACTATCTGCGCAAGCTGGGTGCGAGCAGGGTGGTGGATCGCCACAGCCTGGAACCCGGCAGCCGTCCACTGGAACGGGCCGTATGGGCGGGAGCCATTGACAGTGTCGGCGGAGTCCTGCTCGGCGGACTGACCCGTACCGTGATGCCCTGGGGCAACATCGTCAGTGTGGGCATGGCAGGGGGCAGCGAACTCCACACCACCGTGATGCCCTTCATCCTGCGCGGCATCTCCCTGCTGGGGGTGAGTTCCACTAACTGCCCGCAGACCCTGCGCCGGGAGTTGTGGTGCCGCCTGGCTGACGAGTGGGCCCCGCCCGTCCTGCCTGCCTGTCAGGAACTTGAACTGGCAGCCCTGCCCGGGATCTTCCCCCGCTTTATGCAGGGCGACATCACCGGGCGCCTGCTGGTGCACTGCTGTACAGCAGCCCGCACAAAAGTATCCCCCCTGCGTTGACAGGGCCAGGCTCCACAGGCCTCCCCCCTGGATGCCCGCACAGGGGGCCTGTCCTGCCCCGGCCCGAAAAGGCTCTTTTCAGGGCCGACCGTATCCCTGCTGCTCTGACCCACCCCAGCCTGACGGGTTCGCTGTGCCCACGAAAGATCGCCCCGGGCGATCTTTCCCGCTTGCGTGGGTAAGACCGGGGGGGGTAGAATGGGGCGCAGTAGACCTGTAGCCTGCGTCATTATGAAATACACTGATCCCCCGGAGGAGAATCGCATGAACCGCATTGCCCGACTGCTGTCGTCGCACCACCCCCCCGAAAATTCAGAGCGTCTCATCCATTGCGGGATGGGGGCGTGAGCGCGCCTTCGTCGGCAGGGTCGCCACGCTGTTGCCGTTACCCCTTTGCCCTCGCGAGGGGTAGAAGTCCGCTCCAGCCGATGATGGCAGCGGCGGTTGTCGGTGGCTCTGCGCTCGCCGAGCCCACCTGCGCCCGCCGAACCGCGCCCATGTGCACTCCCACCGCCCTGTTGCTGGGGCTTTGCCTGTCGCTTGGGCTGGTGGGGCAGGCGGCGGCGCAGGGGGCGACGCCGATGGATCTCACCGCGCCGACTATTCTATCGGTCACTTCCAGCACAACTGACGGTACCTACGGCGAGGGTGCCGCGATTGAAATCGTGGTGACCACCAGCGAGGACATGAACGTCGGCACGCAACTCATCGCCACACTGGAGACCGGCACCACGGACAGAGAGGTCACCTTGAGCAGAAGCGCGACCCCCGCCGACCAGTTCACCGGGACATACACGGTGCAGGCCGGTGACGCCAGCGAGGACTTGACCGTGTCTGCCATTGCAGCGGGCATGCCCGCGCCGACCGATGTCGCCGGCAATGCGATGACGGATTTCACCATTCCGACCGGGAAAAACCTTGACGACAGCCAAGCCATCGTCATTGAAACCACCGCGCAGGCCATCTCCTTGTCTCCCCAGACCGGGCCGGT
>DKIB01000084.1:0-4357 GCA_002454015.1 Proteobacteria bacterium UBA6729 | reverse complement strand
CCGCTGCCGCCGTGTTCAGCATTGACGGGGATGCGCGCACCGCGGTGGAGCTGACGGCCACCAGCCGCACAAACGAATACTCGGCGGTCTACCTGGTCGCGGATGCCGACAACGGCAGCTTGTCGCTGACCATCTCTGGCGTCACGAACGCAGCCGGCGAAACGGTGGCGGATGCCAACTTTACGCTTGATAATATAATCGCCGACACCACCGCGCCGACCGTGACGGACTTCACCGACACGCTGGGCTTGCTCACGGTGGACGTGCAAGCGACGGTTGCACTCACCTTCAGCGAGCCGGTCATCGGCGTGGAGACAACCCACTTCACCGCGGTAAACGTCACCGTGGATAGCGTAACGAGCAACCCCGAGGGCACCGTATGGACTGTCGCCTACACCCCGACGACGGCGGGAGGAGCGAACTTCCGACTCAGCAATTCCGCTGGCAGAGACCGCGCCGGCAACATGATCAGCATAGCAGATGGCAGCACTACGGCAACAGGCACCGCCCTCCCGGCGCCGCCGACCCTGATGCTTGCCGCAGATACCGGCGTCAGCGACGGCGACCGCATCACCAACGATCCAATGGTCATCGTCGGTAATTTGCACGCAGGCGCCGACTGGGAGTATTTCACCAACGGCGGCCCCGACTTCACGCCCGGCAGCGGCACCAGTTTTGTGTTGGATGAAGGCGAATACATCGGTGGCGACGTTCAAGTCCGGCAGAGGGTGGGCAGCGTGGTGTCCCGTGTCGCCAGCCTGGGCGCAGTCACGGTGGACACCACGGCCCCTGTTATCACCGGAATTCCCACACTAAACATAGACAGAGATACAAGCTATACACCAACAGCAACAACTGAAGAGGGCATCACCCCAACAACCTCTGATACAGTTACTACAACCACAGCAGGCACCTACACCATAACCTTTACCGCAACGGATGTTGCCGGTAACAGCGCAACTGCCACACAAACCGTTATCGTAAATGCCACTGCGCCAGGCACGCCGACCAACCTCATGGTGACTACGGACGATGACGGGACAGCCTCACTGACATGGGTAGCGCCAATAGACACTGGCGGCACCGAGATTATTGACTATGTTATTAACTACAATGATGGTTCTCAAACGATGCAATTTGACGATGGCATCAGTGCTGTACCCGGAGCCAGCGTTACCGGTCTGACAAAGGGGCAAAGCTATTCCTTTGAGGTGGTTGCAGTAAATAGTGCAGGCAGCGGCCCAAGCACTTCTATCAGTGTTACAATCCCGATTACTGTCCCTGACGCACCAGTGGTTACGCCGACCGCAGGCGCTACGAGCGTGACACTAAGGTGGAGCGCGCCAGACACTGGCGGTTCTGCCATAACCAGATACCAATACCGCCAGCGCACCGACACCGAGATGTTTGCGGACACCGATGGCGCGCCAAATGGCTGGCAGGACTTTGGCACCAATCCGACCGCGCTGATGCAAACAATAGAAAGCTTGACTGCCGACACCGCATACTTCTTCCAGGTGCGTGCCGTGAACTCAGTGGGCGATGGCGCGGGATCAAGCGAAGTTATCGCCAGGCCTGCCACGATTGACTCCACCGCCCTGACGCCATCAAGCGCAAGAGTCAGATTATCCAGAGCATCCGACGTCACCATCGCCGGTGATGGCATAGCGATAGTGACAGAAGGCGACACGGTGGCATTTGCCGTAACCCTGGATGAGGCGCTGACATATCCGCTGCTGGTGCCGGTGAGCGTGATCAACGCAGATGATTCCGGCACGGGAGCAGGTGCGGTTGATGGCACGAGCGATGATGATTACACAATCAGCGGATTGGATACCACTTGTGACCCCATCACGCCGCCGACAACCGCCACCTTTGTCTGCCTGCCTCAAGGCATGATCCGCAAGGAAATCTCCATCGTCATTACCGATGATGGCACCATAGAGAATCCGGAGACCTTTGTCGTTACCCTGCCAACTGCGCTGCTCGCCCCGGCAGGGCAAGCCCCTGTTTTAAGAAGTGCTACCACTGCGGAGAGAGACATCTCCACCCTGATTAAAGGGGGTCCCGTCTCCTATAAGTTCTTAACCAACCTCTTTGTCTTCCCGGAAAACAGACTATCCGCAAGAGTTTTTGTGGTCCCCGAGACGGTGGGCTTGAATAAGCAACGGCTTGCTCAGGGCAGGACTGCTGGTGTGGACAGAACAGTAACGGCAAGGGTTAGCCTGACACGCCCCGGCACTCGCCTGTCTGACCATGACAATGATCCCGACACACCTAAGGTGCGATTGCCAGAAGTGCTACCCGACCCCGATTATGTAGAGCGGTCAATATTGCTGCTATCCCCAGCAGAAATCGCGGAGAATCCTGCCTTTACCCAGAACGATCACCATGTTGAAAGAGCCGTCTCACCTGCGGGGGGTGCCTTCTTCTTTGCCCCATTTTATATGGATGACCCGGTGGCATCGGAGCCTACAGAATCTTTGGATTTTGTTCTTTCCCTTCCAAGCCATGAGTTGGATGATTATGAAGTTAACCTGGAGGGTAGGTCGCCGGTCGCTGATGTTACTGTGCTTGATAATGAGGAATTAAATATTTCAGGCAGCAATACAGAGACCGAAATAACCGAAGGTGCGTCCGCAACATTTACCATCACCACAGGCGGGGCGGGCGGAGCGGAAGCCTTTTTGGTGCGTGATACTTATACCTTCACACAGGTGCTGACCAAAAATTCCGGGGGATGCAATGGTGCAGAATGTAATTGGGATGCGGCACAAGATGCAGAATTGGCAAGCGATTTCACCAACGATACCGGCATCGTTACACGCCTGTTAACCCTGGACGGAGCACCGCCGTCAAACGCCCACAGCACCTTTGATTTTGCGGTCGCGGATGATTTGGTCCACGATCCTGATGAATATTTTTGGATTGATATTTGCGGCTTTATCGCGGCGAACACCGATAGTCACCGCACTGGCGGTGCGCTTGATTTGACTAATCCCAACCGCTGTCCAGAGCAAGCAAGAGGCTATGGTGCGGTGTCTTTTAACGACCAGGGATTCAAGGTAAAGATCGTGGATGACAGCCCCATGCCAACGCTGACGCTTGTGCAGGGCAGCACGCCCTCCAGCATCAATATGTCTTGGGACCTGGACAATCCGGACGCCTTGCCCATAGACAAATGGCAATACCGAACAAGAAGGGATGCGGACACATTCAGCGATGAGGAAAATACAGCAAACGGCTGGATGGATATAGCTGACAGCGCGACAACAAACGGTGTGGCAGAAGCCAATGCCGCCGGGTTCAACCTGGGTGGACTGGATGCCGAGACTCTCTATCATGTACAGGTGCGCTTGGTCGTTGCCGCTGAGTATGGCAGGGTTTCAGCAGCACAGACCATCACGACGCCAGCAGCAGTAGTGCCAGCCAGCCCGGTTATCACAGCGATCATGGGCGACGGGCAAGTAACACTTTTTTGGACTACGCCGGATGATGGGGGTGCGGATATCGTCTCTTACAAGGTTGCAACGGGAACAGCTGTATTATCTGCTTTTGTGAATATTCCGGCAAGTGATGCAACAACACAAATGCACACTGTTGGTGGTTTAACCAATGGAGTAGGCTATATTTTTGCAATCCTTGCAGTAAATAGCGCAGGAGATGGTGCCTCGTCAAACGAAATCTCTGCCATACCGATGCCCGCCGAGCCGGAGATCATCGGCGATGCGGCGGTGAGCATTGAGGAAAACACCATCGCCGTGGTGACCTACACCGCGACCGATGACAGGACCGCGCCTGAAGACATTCGCTGGTCAATCACCGACGGCGCGGATGAAACCCTGTTCGCGATTGATGCGGAGAGCGGTGCCTTGTCTTTCATCACGCCGCCGAACTTTGAGGCACCGACCGACAGCGGCACGGACAATGTCTATGATGTGACCATCACCGCGACCGACGGCGACGACCCGGCGATGGCGAGCCAACCATTCGCGGTCGCCGTCACGGTGACCAATGCGGAGGAGCCGGGCACGGTTACTGTCAACCCGCCGGGCACGCCGCGGGTGAATACGCAACTGACCGCCGGCCTGGAGGACCCGGACGGCGGCGTCAGCAGCACGACCTGGCAATGGCAGAGCAGCACGGATAACGCGAACTACAACCCCATCAGCGGCGCGACCGGTGCGACCTATACACCGATGGCCGGCGATGTTGGTAGCACCCTGCAGGCCGTCGCCAGTTACACGGACAGCCACGGTACCGGCAAGTCTGCCACCAGCGACCCGACTGCGGCGGTAGTGATGGCGGGTGCAGTGCTGTCATCGGATAATGACCTGAGCGCCCTGACCCTTGCGGA
>DKIB01000042.1:21006-21158 GCA_002454015.1 Proteobacteria bacterium UBA6729 | reverse complement strand
CAAGAAGGCGGGCAGCAAGAAGGCAGGCCGCAAGAAGGCAGGCCGCAAGAAGGCAACCCGCAAGAAGGCGACCCGCAAGAAGGCGACCCGTGAGGAGGCGACCCGCGAGGAGGCGACCCGCGAGGAGGTGACCCGCGAGGAGGCGACCCGCG
>DKIB01000042.1:20703-20927 GCA_002454015.1 Proteobacteria bacterium UBA6729 | reverse complement strand
GGTCGCAAAAAAAAAATAGGCCGACATCAGGTCTGGTCGGGTCCGCACAGCAGCGTCGCGTAGCGCGCAAGCAAATCGAGGCGAAGGGTGTTGCCCGGCGGGCCTTGCGGAAGCGGCTGAAAAAACAGGGGAAACTGTGACTGCCCCACCCGGGGTGCACGGGGGTCTCTGGCGATGATTCGGGGTGGCCGGTGGGTCTGAGGGCTCACCGGCTGTTTGTTGCC
>DKIB01000042.1:15350-20622 GCA_002454015.1 Proteobacteria bacterium UBA6729 | reverse complement strand
TACCGATCCGCTCTCCTGTACTACGCTTCCTGCCAGGGAATTTTTGCGCCTGATCTTTTGCGTTGCAATATGTCGGGTGCAGAGGCTTGAAATCGCGGTAGGGCTGTCGAAGAATCTTTACATAAATCAGTGGATTTTCGAGATTGTCCCGGCATCCGCAGGGGCCGGGCGTTTTGGGCAGTATCGGGGCGACTGCCATTGCATCGCACCATGGTGCGGTATCGCAGTAGTGACGGACTCCGGGTTTACAACGCTTGCCATCGGCGCTACAGTCCGGGGTTCGCAGGGGTGACGTGTCGCGTGGCCCCCGTGCATCGGTCTGGCACACGGTCGTTGTTGGCGATGGTTGTCAAACTTTTCGGCGCCGTGATGGGCGCTAAGGTCAGGAGGAATACAAATGAACCGTTTTGTAAGCATATGTCGCAGTGGTGTCGCGCTGATGTTGTTGATGACCCTGTCCCCCGTGGTGCAGACTGCAGAGCATATTATTAATGCCCAAGCTACCAAGTTCAGCCCCTTGTTCGTGTTTATTGAGCCGGGCGATACGGTCGGTTGGACACAGATGGTTGGGCATGACTCTCAGGCCATGGCTGATTTGATTCCCGAAGGTGCCGAGCCATGGCATCTGAGGCTGGGATTGAACGGCAACGTGACCCTCGATGTGGAGGGGGTGTATATCTACAAATGCACTCCGCACTATTCTCAGGGTATGGTGGCTGCCATTGTGGTGGGCAAGGCCACCAATCTGGAGCAGATCAAACAAAATGCCAAGGGCATGTCCAAGCGGGTGGTGGCAAAGCTGCTGAAGGCCGACTGGCCGGCTGACCGCCTCATGGGCAGAAACTGAGTATGGGCTGCCTGCGCCGTGCTGTGGTGGGGGCGCTGATACTGGCGCTCGCGCTGCCGTTGCATGCGGCCATCCCGGGGGACGGGGCGCGCCTCAGGGTGTGTGCAGATCCGTACAACCCGCCGCTGTCAGACGACCGGGAAGGTGGCTTTGAGAACCGCATTGCCGAGTTGCTGGCCAAGGAGCTGGGTGTGCCACTGGAGTACACCTGGTTTCCGCAGCGCAGAGGGTTTATCCGCAATACCCTGCGCGCCGAGCTGCGTGATGGTGTGTACAAGTGTGATGTGGTGATGGGAGTACCGACAGCCTATGAGCAGACGGCCACCACCGCACCGTACTATGCGTCCACTTGGGTACTGGTGTATGCCCGGGGCAGGGGTTTTGATCTGGACAGGCCCGAGGCGGTAGATGCCCTGCCAGCAGAGCAGCGTGAACAGATTCGTGCCGGTGTGTTTGATCTGGGTCCGGGGCAAATCTGGGTCTACAAGCATGGCCTGATGGAACATGCCGTGCCCTATGTGGCCCAGCCCGGGGATGCGTCGGTCAGCCCCGTTGAGACGATGATTCGCGATATCGTTGCCGACAAGATAGACATGGGTTTTGTATGGGGGCCGATCGGCGGGTTTTTTGTCCGCCAGCAGGAATCGGCACTGGTGTTGTTGTCGATGACGGAGAGTGACCCGCAACTGCCGGAAATGAAGTTTCATTACAACATCTCCATGGGAGTCCGTCACGGAGACAAGGCATGGAAACAGCGTTTGAACCGCTTTATTACCGAACGGCGCCAGCAGATCGAGGCCATACTGAATGACCACGGGGTGCCGTTGGTGCCCGTGAGTGCTGTGACAGGTGGCGATGACGACGACTAGCCGCCTGCTGTCCCTGGTGGTGCTCCTGTTGCAGTCCTGCGTTGGCTTCGCAGGGGACGCGGCGGTGGAGGCTGTCACCGACCCGTCGGCGGTCGGTCGCTACGGTGAGGATGTACGTGTCGCTACTGAGGAGTATGACTTTTCCGAGGCGGAGCGAATGTTGTGGTTGTCCGATCACCTGGGCTCTTCTGCCACCGGGGCACGCATCAGTTACCGTTTCACACGGCACAGTGAGCTGGGCGATGGCTTTGAGGATATGGTCCAGCTGGATGTATTGAAGGCCTATGCAGATGGCAGCAAGGATGTACAGGTGCGCTTCTTCAGCACCGGCACAAGGCAACAGCCAGCGTTCTTTCCGGAGAATCTGGAGCAGGTGCGTGGCAACCCGATATTCGGGCTGTATCTGCAGGGTGATGTCCATGAGATGGAGCGCCTGACCAGGGGCGGCTGGCGCTATTTTCACCGTCGTATCAAGCTGGCCCTGGCGGAGGGCGCGACCGTGGAGCCGGTTGAGATTGAATATGAGGGTCGCAAGGTGGCCGCCCGTCGCATCACCATACGGCCATACGCAGATGATCCGAAGAAGGCCCGTTACCTGAAGCTTGCCGACAAGTCCTATGAGTTTGTATTGTCTGATGCGGTGCCTGGTGCACTGTACAGCATCAGCACCCGGGTGCCGGGTCCGGATGACAAGGCCTGGCTGATCGAGGAACGGCTGATCTTCAGCGGCATCAGCCCTGTCGCCCCTTCCTGACGGCCAGGGCGTCCTGCAGGCGGTCCATGGCGCGCTCCAGCGTGGGCGTGTCGCTGGCGAAGGAGATACGCTGTTGCCCTTGAGCCCCAAAGACGGAACCCGGCACTACGGCCAGACCGGCCCGCTCCAGCAGCCATTGGGCAAAGGCAACATCATCGCTGGTACCATTGCGGGCCATGGCAGGCTGAAAATCCGGCAACAGATAAAAGGTGCCGGTAGCGGGTCGGCATTGCACATCCGGCATTTGCTCCAGTCGCCCGTACACATAATCGTGGCGTTGCCTGAAGGTACGGCAGAACTCCTCTACCGTATCCTGACTGCCCTCCAGCGCGGCAATGGCGGCGGCCTGCGATATGGCGGAGGCATTGGAGGTGCTGTGTGACTGTATACGGGTCATCGCCGCGATGATCGGTGCAGGGCCTGCGGCGTAGCCGATACGCCAGCCGGTCATGGCATAGGCCTTGGATACACCGTTACAGACCACAGTACGCGCCTGCAGTTGGGGCTCAATATTGACGATATTGCGGAAGGGACCGCCGCTCCACTGCAGGTGTTCGTAGATGTCGTCGCTTATCACCAGCACCTGCTCATGCAGCATGAGCACCTCCGCCAGGGCGCGGAGTTCAGCGGCGCTGTAGCAGGCCCCGCTGGGATTGTTGGGGCTGTTGATGAGCACCGCACGGGTACGGGGACTCACCGCCTGTTGCAGTTGTGCTGCGGTCAGTTTAAAGCCCTCTGCCATGGTAGATGACACGATCATGGGTTGCCCGCCGGCCAGCATTACCATCTCCGGATAGGAGGTCCAGTAGGGGGCCGGGATGATGACCTCATCGCCGGGGTTGAGCACTGCCTGGAACAGGTTATACAGGCTGTGTTTGCAGCCACAGGATACCAGTACCTGCTGCTCCTCGTAGTGCAGTTCATTTTCTCGCTGCAGCTTGGCAACGATGGCCTGTCGCAGCATGGGCAGGCCTGCAACCGGGGTGTAGCGGGTCTGGCCCTCAGCCATGGCCCGTGTGGCGGCCTGTCGGATTGCGACCGGGGTATCAAAATCAGGCTCGCCTGCACAGAGGTTGATGATATCCTGCCCGTCCGCCACAAGCCGTTTGATCTCGGCCCCGATAGCCAGAGTAGAGGACGACTGCACGGCGGCGGCGCGTCGGGACAAAAAGTTCTCTGCAGACATGGTTCGGTAGCCAGCGCCTGTGGCGCACGGGTATTATACACGGTCGGGCTGGCGTGGGTTGCAGACACCGCCCCGGGCGGGCAAAATGCTGCCCGGTGGCCCCGCTGCCCGTATACCATGCACGCAAACTTCCAGATACAGCTGCGATACCCGCCTGCAGGCGACCAGCCGGAGGCCATCCGGGCACTGACCCGGGGGCTGGATCAGGGCTTGGCCGCCCAAGTGCTGCTCGGGGTTACCGGCTCTGGCAAGACCTTCACCATTGCCAATGTTATCCAGCATGCGGGGCGTCCGACCCTCGTGCTGGCACCGAACAAGACCCTGGCGGCGCAGCTGTACGGTGAGATGCGGGAATTGTTCCCGCAGAATGCTGTGGAATACTTTGTTTCCTACTATGACTATTATCAGCCGGAGGCCTATATGCCGGCCTCCGATACCTATATTGAGAAGGATGCCTCCATCAATGAGCAGATCGAACAGATGCGACTGTCGGCCACCAAGGCCCTGCTGGAGCGCCCGGACTGTATCATCGTGGCGACGGTTTCGGCGATCTATGGCCTGGGGGACCCGGGGGCCTACCTGCAAATGGTGCTGCATCTGGACCGCGGCGACCGTCTGGACCAGCGGTATATTTTGCGGCGCCTGGCTGACATGCAGTATACCCGTAATGAAACCGAGCTGCGGCGTGGTACCTACCGGGTACGTGGTGAGTTGATCGATATATACCCGGCTGAATCGCAGTACGAAGCCATCCGCATAGAACTGTTTGATGATGAAATTGAGGCGCTGTCCGTCTTTGACCCGCTTACCGGTGAGAGGATCCGCAAGGTGTCCAGTGCCACCGTGCACCCCAAGACGCATTACGTGACCAAACGTGAGGTCATCCTGCGTGCCGCAGAGCAGATCAGGGAAGAACTGGCGGGGCGACTGGTGGTACTGCGTGACAGCAGTCGGCTGCTGGAGGCGCAGCGGCTGGAGCAGCGCACCCGCTTTGATCTGGAGATGATGGAGGAACTGGGCTATTGCACTGGTATAGAGAACTACTCGCGGTACCTGTCCGGGCGGGCCGCTGGTCAGCCACCGCCTACCCTGTTTGATTATCTGCCCGGCACGGCGCTGCTGGTAATCGATGAGAGTCACGTGACCATCCCCCAGCTGGGGGGCATGTACCGTGGGGATCGGGCACGCAAGGAAAATCTGGTGGAATACGGCTTCCGTCTGCCTTCCGCACTGGACAACCGTCCCCTGCGTTTTGATGAATTTGAGGCGGGTGCACCCCAGGCGATCTATGTTTCGGCCACCCCGGGACCGTATGAACTCAGGCAGGGCACACAGGTTGTGGAGCAGCTGGTACGGCCTACCGGACTGGTGGACCCGGAGGTGGAGGTGCGCCCGGTGGAGGGACAGGTGGATGATCTGTTGTCGGAGATTCGTCTGTGCACGGAGCTTGGCGAGCGGGTGCTGGTCACCACACTGACCAAGCGGATGGCCGAGAATCTGACCGAGTATCTGGAGGACCACGATGTGCGCGTGCGCTATCTGCACTCGGATGTGGCTACCGTGGAGCGCGTGGAAATCATCCGGGATCTCAGGCTGGGCCACTTTGATGTACTGGT
>DKIB01000042.1:14883-15333 GCA_002454015.1 Proteobacteria bacterium UBA6729 | reverse complement strand
GCCGACAAGGAGGGCTTCCTGCGTTCCGGGACCACCCTGATCCAGACCATCGGTCGGGCTGCCCGCAATCTGCGGGGTCGTGCCCTCCTCTATGCTGATCGGGTAACCCGGTCCATGCAGTATGCCCTGGAGGAGACCGCCCGACGCCGTGTCAGACAACAGGACTTCAACCGACAGCACGGTATCACCCCGACCGGGATTCAAAAGGGGGTGCAGGACATCATGGCAGGCGCTGGACAGCGGGCCGTCAGCAGCGCTGCAGAGTCGGCCCCGGATTACCCTGTGACTGCCGACCCGCAGCAGGTGCTGGAGGAACTTGCCGGGCTGGAGGCGCAAATGTACCGTCATGCCAGAGAACTGGAATTTGAGCAGGCCGCCGCCCTGCGTGACCGTATTCAACGTCTGCGTCGGGGTCATCCCGACACGGCACCACGCGGCGACTGAGGGGGG
>DKIB01000042.1:0-14823 GCA_002454015.1 Proteobacteria bacterium UBA6729 | reverse complement strand
GGGGTCGTATCAGGGGTGGTATTGGCGGGGGAATGGGGGTATGCTGTGGCCCGCAGGCGCGTAGCTCAGTGGGTAGAGCACCACCTTGACATGGTGGGGGTCGTTGGTTCAAGTCCAATCGTGCCTACCACCTGAGCGTCGTATGCTGGCCGACTTTGAGTCGGGTACCCGGCCGTGGTGGCGCGCTTTGTTGCTGGAGGACGCACAAATGACCTTGAATGCACTGATCTTTGCCTTGGGCTGTGCCCTGGTTGCCATATTGTATGGCGTCTGGTCGGTACGCTGGCTGTTGGCCCAACCGCGAGGCAATGCGCGTATGTGTGAGATTGCCGGGGCGATACAGCAGGGGGCGGGGGCCTATCTGGTGCGCCAGTATTCCACCATTGCCGCGGTGGGGGCGGTGCTGTTTTTGTTGCTCGGCTTCGCGTTGGGCTGGTGGACCGCGCTGGGGTTTCTGGTGGGGGCGGTGTTTTCCGGTGTGGCGGGGGTGATCGGCATGCAGGTCTCGGTGCGTGCCAACCTGCGCACGGCCGAGGCCGCTCGTGGCGGGGTGGCCCCGGCACTGGATGTTGCCTTTCGCGGTGGGGCAGTGACCGGTATGCTGGTGGTGGGTCTGGGTCTGCTGGGTGTAGCCGGATACTACGGGCTGTTGCTGTGGTCCGGTCAGGAGGCGCGAGCCCTGGAACACCTGCTCGGGCTGGCCTTTGGCGGTTCACTGATTTCGATCTTTGCGCGTCTGGGGGGCGGCCTGTTTACCAAGGGGGCAGATGTGGGTGCTGACCTGGTCGGCAAGGTGGAGGCCGGTATTCCCGAGGATGACCCGCGTAACCCGGCGGTGATAGCCGACAATGTCGGTGATAACGTGGGCGATTGCGCCGGGATGGCTGCCGACCTGTTTGAGACCTATGCGGTCACTGTGATCGCTACCATGTTGCTGGGACAACTGCTGGTGGGCACTACAGGTGCCGTGCTGTATCCGCTGGTGCTGGGTGGAGTGTCCATCATTGCCTCGGTGATCGGTTGTCTGCTGGTGAAGGGGAGTGAGCATATGCGCATCATGTCCACCCTGTATCGGGGTCTGATCGTGGCTGCAGTGCTGTCCGCAGTATTGTTTTATCCGGTAACACAGCTGTTACTGGGGGAGGGCACTGAATACAGCGTGGTCGCGCTGTGGGGCGCATCGCTGATAGGGCTGGTACTGACCGCGGCCCTGGTGTGGCTGACGGAATACTACACAGGCACGGACCATGCCCCGGTGCGGCGTATCGCCAACGCCTGCACCACGGGCCATGCTACCAATATTATTGCGGGTCTGGCGGTGTCCATGCGGGCGACCACCTGGCCGGTACTGGCCGTGTGCGCCAGCATCTGGGGGGCTCATGAACTGGCTGGACTGTACGGGGTGGCCGTGGCGGCGACCTCCATGCTGTCCATGACGGGTATCATCGTTGCCCTGGATGCCTTTGGTCCGATCACCGATAATGCGGGCGGGATAGCCGAGATGGCCGGGTTGCCGGCGGCGGTACGGCAGGTGACCGATGCCCTGGATGCGGTGGGCAATACCACCAAGGCCGTTACCAAGGGCTACGCAATCGGCTCTGCTGGCCTGGCAGCACTGGTGCTGTTTGCTGATTACACGCATGGACTGGAACATGCGGGCATACAGGTGGACTTCAGCCTCAATGATCCGGCGGTAATCATCGGTTTGTTTATAGGGGGTCTGGTGCCTTACCTGTTCAGTGCCATGGCCATGGAGTCGGTGGGTCGGGCGGCAGAGTCCGTGGTTACCGAGGTACGGCGGCAATTCCGGGACATCGCCGGTATTATGGAGGGCAAGGCCAAACCGGACTATTCCCGTGCAGTGGATCTGTTAACCCGGGTAGCCATACGCGAGATGTTTGTGCCCTCCCTGTTGCCGGTAGTCGTGCCGCTTGCCGTGGTGTTTGGTCTCGGCTGGTTGATGGGTGGGGATGCCGGGCCGCGGGCGCTGGGTGGCGTGCTGTTGGGGACCATCGTGACCGGTATCTTCATGGCGATCTCCATGACTACCGGAGGCGGGGCATGGGACAATGCCAAGAAGTATATAGAGGATGGCAAGCTGGGCGGCAAGGGCAGTGCGGCACACAAGGCTGCGGTGACCGGAGACATGGTAGGGGACCCCTATAAGGATACCGCCGGTCCCGCCATCAACCCGCTGATCAAGATTATCAATATCGTCGCCTTGTTGGTAATACCACTGCTGTAGTCAGAAGGGCCCCGGGAAACAGGGATTGTGGCCGCTGGTCAGCAGCATGCCGACATGGGGGTGGAGTACAGTTCCAGCTGACAGGCAGGCAGGCAGCTGCGTGCATGGATATGCCGCAACAGCTGTTCCGGCTGTGCGCCCAGGGCACCGAGGTCGTGGTGGTCCAGCTGCTGTAGTAGCGGAGCAAAGCGGCGGGTAATCTCGGCGTAGTCCAGGGTCCATCCCAGTTGGGAGTCCAGCGGGACCCGCAGTTGCAGCCTGAGCCGATAACCCCGACCGTATACGACATCGTCGGCCCGGGCAGCGGCTTCAAAACGCAGTTGCTTCCAGACGCGAAACTGCTGACCATCGTAACAGCACCCGTTGGCAGGCGTTTCCTGCACGATGACTGCGGTGATCGGCAGCTTGTGGTGCAGGTGCTCCAGTATCCACCGGGCCAGCAACTCGCTGGTGGGGTTGTGCAGGCCGGGGAGTTGATTCAGGCATTGTCTGTGCAGGGCACGCTGCAGCGGGATGCAGGCGCGTTGCAGCTGTGGGCCGGTGCTGTGGGCCCGTACGGTGATCACAAAGTTGTGCCCGTGCAGGCGGCTGCATGGGTGCGTGACAGGCAGCATGGGCAGATAGTGTGCGGCCTGTACCGTAAAACGCTGCCAGACCTGCAGTCCCGTAGTCCTGCTCAACAGCGCCCCCTGCTCAGGGGTATGCGCAAGCCAGCACAGTTCGGTACGCAGCAGGGCCTGCAGTCTGCGCATGAAGCGGGTGAGTCCGGGGTACCGTGGACAGACTTGCAGGGCTGCCTCCAGGCGCGGTTGCAGCCGCAGCTCCGGTGCACAGACGTGCACCCGCAAGCTGTCAACCACGGCACCTGCGCAGTGGTAGAGTGCTGTCACTGGTTTGCTTCCGGGGGGGGAGAGGTCGCCGCCTTGCGCAACAGCATGAAGTGCACGCCATTCTGCGTCAGCTGACTGCGTGTACGGTTCAGTTCCTGCAGGGTATGGTAGGGCCCTGCACGCACCCGGTACCTGATGCCACTGTCACCGAGTTCTACGCTCTGTATATGCGTCTCTACGCCTGCCTGCAGGAGTCGTTGCTGTAACTGGTCGGCTGCCATGGGCTGCCGATATGACTCGCTTTGCAAAAAATAGGGACTGGTCGGCAAGGATTTGCCTCCCTCCGTAGCCGCCTCCAGATCCCAGTCATTGATGCGCACCTCCATCTTCGGAAGCACTGTATAGAATTCAAACTCCAGGGGGGCTTCAATCGTCTCCGTGGTTTCCTGCGGGGAGGGCGAGGCCGCCACAAAGTGCAGGAGGGGGCGCGCGAAGTTGTGTTCCTGCAGATACACCAGCACAGCGATGCCCAGACCGATGCCCAGTCCGGTACCGAAGTAGGGTAGCCAGCGGCCCGGTGGCAGCGGCTCGGTACGTCCCCGCAGCTGCTGGATGTCCTTGTAGTCCATTACATCCGTTCCGGGGCGTCTATGCCTGCCAGACCGAGTCCATTGCCCAGCACCTGGCGTATTGCCTGGACAAGGTACAGGCGCGCCCGGCGTACTGCCGGGTCATCCACCAGTACTGACTGCAGGTTGTAGTAGGCGTGGAATGCACCGGCCAGGGTCTGCAGATAGCTGGCCAGCAGCTGTGGTTCGCGTTGTCGTGTGGCCGCTTCTATGATCTCCGGGTACTGCACCAGCTCGACCATGAGCGCACGCTCTGCAGGGCTGTCGGCCGCTTGCAGTTCTGCAGGGCTGGCGGGTATCGGCACTGCCCCCGCCTTGTGCAGGATGCTGCAGATACGGGCGCAGGCATACTGGATATAGTAGACAGCATTGTCCCGACTGCCGGACTTTGCCAGTTCCAGATCAAAATCCAGGTGCTGGTCACTGTTGCGGGTAATGTAGATGAAGCGCGCCGGTGCCGGGCCCACCTCCCTGCACAGCTCCCGCAGGGTTATATAATTGCCCTGTCGGGTTGACATGGGCACACGCTGGCGGTTGCGACACAGGGAGACAAACTGCATCAGCTGTATCTCCAGCCGTGTTGCATCCACCCCACTGGCCTGCAGTGCGGCTTGCAGGCGCCGCACATAGCCATGGTGGTCAGCCCCCCAGATATTGATGATGTGGTCGTAGCCGCGCTGATACTTGTGGAGATGGTAGGCAAGATCTGCGGCAAAGTAGGTGGGGGTACCGTTATCACGCAACACCACGCGGTCCTTGGTGTCACCCAGCGCACTGGAACGAAACCACACCGCCCCATCCTTGTGGTACAACTGTCCGGCCTGCTCCAATCGCTCAATGCCCCGGCTGACCTGTGCGGTGCGCCTGAGTTCGCTCTCATACACCCAGTGGTCCATGGTAATGCCCATCTCGGCAAGGTCGGCACGGATGTCTTGCAGGATATGCTCAGTGCCACTCCGGGTCAGGCGTTCAAAGGCGGTGGCACCGAGGCCTTGTCGGGCATGGGCAATCAGCATGTCCAGGCAGTGATCCGCAGCATCGGGGTCGGGCGGTGTTGGCCAGTCACCGAGGGTATCCAGCAGACCGTCCAGTGCAGTTGGCAGGGTTGCTGCGTACTCGCGTACATAGTCGCCATGGTAGGCTGCCCTGGGGAAGGCAGGGCCGGGGCATGCGGTGTGCTCCAGTCGTCGGAGGATGATACTGAGTCCGAGGATATCGGCTTGCCGCCCGGAGTCGTTGATGTAGTATTCACGCTCGACCTGATAACCGCAGGCCTCCAGCAGTCGTGCCAGAATATCACCGTGGGCCGCACCACGCCCGTGGCCGACATGCAGGGGGCCGGTCGGGTTTGCAGAGACAAACTCCACCAGCACCTTGCGACCCTGACCAAACTGGTGTTGTCCACAGCCTTCAGGATGTTGCAGCATATCGGTAACTGCGGCGTGGAATGCGGCGGTTTGCAGATGGAAGTTCAGGAAGCCGGGACCGGCGATTTCAACGCGCTCCAGGATGTCGCCTGGTGGTATCTGCAGGCGCAGGCGTTCAGCAAGTTCACGCGGCGGGCAGCGCAGTTTGGCGGCCAGCACCAGGGCGGCATTGGTTGCATAGTCGCCGTGGGCGGGATTTTTGGGCCGCTCTACCAGGACGGCGGCATGTGCACTGCCGCACAGTGCCTGCACCGCCTGTGCCACCCAGGATTCAACTTGTCGTTTCAGCATGCTGGTCATGTTCTCGCGGCAACGCACCTGCATGTGGTGTTCCCGCCCCCCGTATTATACTTTTACTGTGGCGGTTCTGTCGCCTGTGCCGGGCACAGGGTGCTACAGCGTGCCGACCGGGTCTACCTCAATGGTCCAGCGTACTCCCCTGGCACGTGCCCGTTCCAGGCTCGGCAACCAGAGCTGTAAAAAGTCCTGCAACTCGGCGGAACGGTGACTCATGATGATCAGATGCCAGCGGTGGTAGTCGGCGCGGCGTGGAAACAATGCCGGGAACGGCCCGGAGATTTGCAGGGTCGGCGGTTGTGCAGGCGCCTGGTTGCCTGCCCGGCGCAAAAAGGCGGCCGGGGCATGCGGCTGTTTGGATTCTGCATGCAGCAATGCCATACGTACATAGGGTGGCAGTCGGGTGATGCGGCGTTCTGCCAGCGCAATACGGGAGAACAGACGGTAGCCGCCGCGCAGCAGTGCCCGGAGCAGTGGATGCTCAGGCAGGTGGGACTGGATCAGCACCGTGCCGGGGGTGTCGCCTCGTCCGGACCGACCCCCCACCTGTATGATCTGTTGAGCCAACTGCTCGGCAGCACGGAAATCGGGGCTGTACAGACCCCGGTCCGCGTCCAGAATGCCGACCAGTGAGATGCCCTCAAAGTGGTGCCCGGTGGCGATCATCTGGGTGCCGACCAGAATGTCCACTGCATTGCTGTGGATGCGTTGCAGGGCGGTCTTGCGGCTGCGTTGACTGGCCAGCAGATCGCTGTCTATGCGCAGGATACGCGCAGTGGGGTATAGCGCCGCCAGTGATTCTTCAATGCGTTCGGTGCCGTGACCCAGCTCCACAAGCCCGGCCAGCCCACAGGTCTTGCAGTATTCCGGTCGGGTTCGGTTCAGGCCACAATGGTGGCAGCGCAATTTATTTTCGGAGCGATGCAGGGTCAGAGGTCGGTCGCAGTGTGGGCACAGTTCCCGCTGTCCACACTCATGGCACAGTAGCAGGCGGGCATAGCCGCGCTGGTTGAGAAACAGCAGCACCTGTTGTCGTTGTTCCAGTTGTTTGCTGATGGCGCTTGCCAGCATTGGCGAAATGGCCCCATGCATACGGCATCGCCGCAGGTCCAGAACCTGCATGCGGGGCAGGCGGCGGTTGCCAACCCGCTGTGGCAGGCGCAAATGATGATAGCGGTGGCGTTTGGAGTTCAGGAGTGACTCCAGTGATGGCGTGGCTGAGCCGAGGACTACCGGGATGTTTTCCATACGGGCGCGCACCACGGCAATATCACGGGCCGAATAGCGCATGTTATCGCTTTGCCGATATGAGCGATCATGTTCCTCGTCGACGATGATGATGCCGGGTCGGGCCAATGGTGTCCATACGGCGGAACGTGTGCCGATCACGATGGCAGCTGCGCCGGAACGGGCATCCATCCAGGCCTGTAATTGTTTTTTTGCAGTCACAGCGGAGTGCAGCACGGCTATGTGGGTCACAAAGCGCGTTGCAAAGCGTTCCAGATTCTGTGGGGTCATGCCGATCTCTGGCAACAGTATCAGTGCCTGACGACCGGATTGGAGGATCGGCTGGATGGTCTGCATGTAGACCTCAGTCTTGCCGCTGTCGGTTACGCCCTCAAGCAGGTGACAACCGGTACTATTGTGCAGCTGGTCCACGGCCTGTTGCTGCCATGCATTGAGCGGTTGCGATTCGGGGGGGGTGTTGGTAGCGGCGGGAGGCTCTTCCCTGTCGGGTAATGCTGCACCACGGCGCAGCAGACGTGGCATGGCGGTATGCAGCACTGCACCGATGGGGTGTTGATAGTACGCGCTGGCCCAGTGCAGTAACTGCAGCAGTTGCGGGGGCCAGAGCGGCTGATGATCCAGCAGACGTGCGGCGTGATGCAATGCCGTGATCGGCAGTGCTGATGCCGTGGTAACGGCGGTCAGTACACCGATACGCTGACGGTGATGAAAGGGCACCTCCAGGCGCATACCGGGTTGCAGGACATCGGTGGCGACACCTGCGGGTGGCAGGTAATCAAAGTATTTGCGCAGTGGCACCGGCAGGGCCATGTGCAGTACCGTATGTGCACCGTCGGCTGTGGGCACCGCACTCAAGGCTGGCCCCCTGTTGGCAGGGGCGTGGCAGGGGCGCCCCTCAGCGGCCCGGGCTCAGAACAGCTGTTTATTAATGTCATCGGTGTGCCCGGAGCCGGGGCTCCCAGTGTCGGTCTCCACGGGAGCATACCTGGTTCTGAACACCTCACTGACTATTTCAGTCCCGCTGGAGGAACTGCTGGGACGACCGGTATCCGGGTCTATATAGGCGTTGATGAGTCCGGAGGGGCGGGGTTGTGTGCTTTCCGGGGTGTTGTGCAGGGTCTTCTCCATAAAGACTATCCATGCGGGTAGCGCTGCTCTGGCACCGGTTTCACGATGTCCCAGTGGCCGGGAATCATCAAAGCCGGTCCAGCTGACGGCGATTAACTGATGGTTATAACCAGAAAACCAGGCATCACGCTGGTCATTGGTGGTGCCGGTTTTGCCCGACAGGTCCCGGCGACCCAGGCTACGGGCACGGCGCCCGGTGCCCCGCTGGATGACATCACGGGTAAAGGAATTGATCAGCCACGCATTTTGTGCACTGATGGAGTGTGGTGCCATGCCGGATGGTTGCTTCCCTGCCGGAGAGGAACCGATTGTTGCCCCTGTGGCAGCTGATGGGCATTTGCCCTGGGTACAGGCCCGGGTTGGGGATGCCGTGTACAGCACCTTGCCATTGCGGTCTTCAACCCGGGCCAGCAGGTAGGGTGTTACGAGATATCCACCGTTTGCAAAAACGGCATAGGCCCGTGCGAGTTGCAGTGGCGTGACCTCTCCGCTGCCCAGGGCCATGGACAGATTGTCCGGCAAGCGGTCTGGATCAAAGCCAAAGCGGCGCATGTAGGAGCGAGTAGACGGTAGCCCCACCCCCTCCAGCAGTTTTACCGCTGCCAGATTTCTGGAATGCACCAGGGCCTCGCGCAGGCGGGTCGGTCCATAGTGTTTGCCGCTGTAGTTCCGGGGGCGCCAGTCGCTGCCATTTTTCCCCAGTCCCGGGTATACCTCCGGCGCATCGTTGAGCAGGGTAGCAGCCGTATAGCCGAACTCCAGTGCAGCGGAAAACAGAAAGGGTTTAAAGCCGGAACCGGGTTGGCGTTGTGCCTGCGTAACCCGGTTGAAGTGACTCAGC
The DNA here is from genome assembly GCA_002454015.1 of Proteobacteria bacterium UBA6729. Classification (GTDB taxonomy): domain Bacteria; phylum Pseudomonadota; class Gammaproteobacteria; order Porifericomitales; family Porifericomitaceae; genus UBA6729. Next base: position 6,178 of record DKIB01000042.1, on the reverse strand, counting down.
CTGAAATCGAAACCACCGGCCAGTGCCAGGATTGCACCATCTGCCGGGTCCAGTGCTACCAGACAACCCTGCACCCTGGGCAGCTGCATGAGTTGCCAGCCGCCCTGCAGATCTTCCCGGATGCGTATCAGGTCACCCGTCGACAGGATATCCGGGGCGGATTGTGGGGGGGGTCCCTGGCGGTTCTGACTGATGTAGGGGCGTGCCCATGCCAATGCCTTCCAGGGCAGGGTAATCCGGCCAATACCGGACAGGTATATATCGGCAGAGTGGCGGTGGACCTGCAACACCAGTGCCGGGTACAACCCGCCATATACCTGTTCTGCAGCAAGCAGTTGTTCCCACTGTTCGGGGCCACTGCCCGGGGCCAGTAGATGGTGTTGTTCCGGCCCGCGGTAGCCGTGGCGCACAGTGTAATCCAGCAGATTCTTCTGCAGGGCCTGATGCGAGGCTTCCTGATGCAAATCCCGCACCGTGGTGTACACCCGGTAGCCATTGATCAGGGTATCATCCGGGTAGAGCTGCAGCATTTCACGACGCACCATCTCGGCGACATACGAGGCCTCTACTACCGGTTCCCGTCCGTGCAGTCCAGCGGTATCCTTGAATGCAATGGCATCCTGATATTGCTGTTGATCAATGTATTCCAGTGTCAACATGCGGTTCAGTACATACTTGCGACGTCGTTCTGCCCGTTGTATATTATGCACCGGATTGTTGACCGATGGCAGTTGCGGGATGCCGGCCAGCATGGCCATTTGCGCGAGGTTCAGCTCAGTGGGATGCCTGCCATAGTAGATCTCCGCCGCGGCATTGATCCCGTAGGCACGATTACCAAAGTAAATCTTGTTTACATACAACTCCATGATCCGGTTCTTGCTGAATTCCCGCTCGATCTTCAGGGCCAGGATGATCTCTGCAAACTTGCGTCGCAGGGTTTTCTCCGGGCTCAGGAACAGGTTGCGGGCCAATTGCATGGTGATGGTGCTGCCGCCCTGCGTGATACGCCCGGTAGTCAGGGCATTGAGTGTGGCGCGCAACAGCCCCTTCAGGTCTACGCCCGGATGGCGAAAAAAACGGTCATCCTCGGCGGCCAGCACTGCCTTGATATACAAATCCGGCAATTTCTCCAGTCCCGTCGGCTGGCGCCGTTCCTTGCCAAACTCCCCGATCAGGCGTTGGTCTGCAGAGTAAATGCGCAGCGGTTCCTGCAGGCGCACATCCTCTATCCGCCTGGCGTCAGGCAGGCTGGGCAGCAGGTACAGCGCGGCCACAAGTACCAATAATGCCCCCCCAAACAGGGCATAGAGGGTCAGGTCGAGCAAAAATCTGAGTATTCTGGTCACCTCCATGGTACCGATGATTCTAACATAACTCCATGAAAACAATAATTTTTTTTTGCAGAAACCCCGGTTCCGGGGGGGGGCTGCCGGGCGCTGGGGTGCAAATTGTGGTTGACATATCTAACATTTGAAATTAAATTTGTGTGGTAAGATACTAATCCCGCTGGAGATTTACCCCAGGTAATCTTCAGTCGGACTTGTGGAGAACTGGAATTTATGTATACATCATTCCTTGCGGCACGACCCCGGAGCCCGGCGCGGACGCGAATGCTGCGTCGCGGCACCACAGCGTTGGTGGTGCGCTGATGGGTCTCTTTTCCAAGGCAACCGTGCCGGTTATGGGTATCGATATCAGCGGCAGCTTGATCAAGGTGCTGGAGCTCGGGGTACGCGGCGATGCCTTCCGGGTGGAGGCCTATGGCTCTGCGCCAATGCCCCAGGATTCCTATTCAGAGAGCAATATCACCAATACCGAGGCAGTGGGCGAGGCCATCAGCAAGGCGGTACGCAAGTCCGGGTCCCGGCTCAAGCACGTAGCGGTGGCGGTATCCGGGGCACCGGTGATTACACGTATACTGCAGGTGCCTGCCACCCTGAGTGAGCAGGATCTGGAGGCCATGGTTGAGCAACAGGCTGACCAGCATATTCCATTTCCTCTTGAGGAGGTGGCGTTGGACTTTGAGGTGCAGGGGCCGTCCGCCAACGACCCGGAGCAGCTGGATGTGTTGATAGCAGCCTCCCGACTGGACAATCTGGAGAGTCGTGAGGAGGCACTGGAATTCGCCGGTTTGATTCCAAAGATCATTGACGTGGAATCCTTCGCGCTGGAAAATGTTGTTGCCATGATGATGGAAGAGGAATATGGTGAGGCAGAGCTGGAGCAGGGAGGGGAAGGACAAGTGGTTGCGATTGCTGATATCGGCAGTGCGGTGACCGTCTTCAGTGTGTTACAGAATATGAACACGGTTTATTCCCGGGAGGAGGCCTTTGGGGGCAGTCAGTTGACTGAACGCATCCAGCAGACCTTTGGCCTGTCCTATGAAGAGGCTGATATGGCAAAACGGGATGGCGGCCTGCCGGAGAACTATGCGGGTGATGTACTGGAGCCTTTCATGCATGCCATCAGCCAGCAGCTCAGCCGGGCATTGCAATTTTTCTATTCCTCCAGCAACATTACCAGCGTGGATTATTTGTTGCTGGCAGGGGGCTCGGCGGCCATTCCTGGATTGAGTGAACTGGTTGAGAGTCAATTGTCGGTGCCTGCGGCGATGGCCAATCCCTTTGCCAGGATGAGCACCGCGTCACGTGTTTCGGCGCAGCAGTTGCAGAACGATGCGCCTGCATTGATGGTGTGCTGCGGGTTGGCGCTCCGGAGTTTTGACTGATGCCACGCATTAATCTGTTGCCATGGCGCGCTGAACTGCGCCGCCAGCAAAAGCAGGAATTCATGATCATGCTCGGCGTGGCGGCGGCTGCCGGCACATTGATCGGGGTGTTGGTGCTGTTTGGCTTTGTGCAGGTTATCAACCAGCAGAAGGCTCGTAACAGTTATCTGGAAATCGAGATTGCCAAACTGGACAAGAAGATTGAAGAGATCCGGTTGTTGCGCAAAAAGAAGGAAGAATTTCTGGCCCGCATCAGGGCCATAGAAGGTCTGCAAACCCGGCGACCAACAAATGTGCGGCTGTTTGATGAACTGGTCAAGGCTGTACCCGAGGGATTGAGTCTGGTAAAACTGGGACTGAAGGGTAGCGCAATAGAACTGGAGGGAGTGGCACAGTCCAATGCCAGGGTCTCTGCGCTCATGCGTAATCTGGATGCATCCGACTGGATGCAGGAGCCAAGCCTGAAGGTGATTAAGGCCAGCACCAAGACCGAGGGCAAGGGTGGGGCACAGCTGCTGGACTTCAATGTACAGGTCAAGCAGGTGGAGTCCAGGCTGGAAGACGGTGCACTCTAGGGGGTGCTGAAATCATGACACTGAATGAACTTTCGAATCTGGACCCCACCAGTTATGGCACCTGGCCACTGCCGGTCAAGCTGGCATGCTGTGTTGTTTTGCTTGCAGTTGTACTGGTTGCATTCTGGTACTTTGCCGTGCAGGGCAAGCGTGATGAATTGGCAACAGTGCGCAAGCAGGAGATAGAACTGAAGCAGTCATTTGAACTGAAGCAGACCGAGGCTGCAAATCTGCCCCTGTTGAAGGAGCAGCTGGCACAGATTGAGGAATCCTTCGGTGACTTGCTGAAGCAATTGCCCGACAAGGCAGAGATAGAGAGTCTGTTGATCGATATCTCCCAGAAAGGGTTGACTGCCGGTCTGGAATTCAAACTGTTCAAGCCCGGGTCGATCAGTGAATCAGAGTTTTACGCCGAGCTGCCCATACAGATAGAGGTGTTGGGCAGCTACCACCAGTTTGGGGACTTTATCAGCGGCATATCATCGTTGCCACGTATCGTTACCACCCATGATATCAAGATTGTCAGTGGTGGCGATGCCAAATACAGTATGGTGCTGATCGCCAAAACCTACCGGGCCATCATTGAAGAAGAGGAGACAGACGGGTGAGGCTGCTGCACCAATGTTTGGTGGTTGCTCTGGCGGTTGTGGTATTGTCGGGATGCCAGCTCCTGTTTACGGGTAGAGCCGATGACCTTGGATCCTATGTGAGTGAGGTACTGCAACGTCCAGGCAAGGGCGTGAGGCCGATTCCCGAGTTCAAACAGACCCAGGTGTATATATATCAATCAGGCAGCGCCAACGCCAAGGATCCCTTTGTGTTGTTTTTCGAAGAGGAGGCGATAGAGAAACTGGGAAGCGAACAGGGGCTCAGCCCTGAATGGGAGCAGGAGATAGTACATCGTAACCGGCAGGATCTGGAGGAGTACGAGCTGGACACCTTGCGGATGGCGGGTTCTCTGGAATTTGGTGGCACACTCTGGGGGTTGGTGGTTGACCCGGATAGCGTTATACACAAGGTGAAGGTCGGCAACTATGCGGGCCGTAATGTCGGCAAGATCGTGCGCATCACTGCAGATGCGATCGAGCTCAGGGAATTGGTACAGGATTCCCGGGGGCGCTGGGATGAACGGGTAGCTTCCCTGCGGTTGCCGGAAGAATGATGTTGATTCAACAGGGGGGAAATTGATGTACACAGCACATAATCAGCAACACCAGACCGGACGAATCCTGGCCTGCCTGATGCTATTAACCGGATTTGCATTGCCTGCCTGCGCGGTAGCGCAAACCCTGGATGACCTGAGCTATGCCTCGTTGCCGGGCAATCGCATTCAGTTGCGGCTGGGCTTTTCTGCTCCATTGCAGCGGGAACCCGGGAGTTTTGTCATCAACAACCCGGCGCGTATCGCCCTGGATTTTGAGAACGTATCGTTAAATCTGCAGGACAAGGTTCTGGACATCGGTGTGGGTGCAGTGCAGAAGGCCTCCGTAGTGGAGACCGGGCAGCGTACCCGTCTGGTGGTCAACCTGTTGCGCATGATGCCTTATCGCATGGAGCTGCGTGGCAGCACCCTGTTGCTGGTGCTCGGCGAGCAGGGCAACAGTTTTGTGGATGCAACATCCCCCGTTGCAGTGACGTCCACTGACACCGACGACAGGCCGCACATCAGCGCCGTGGATTTTCATCGTGGGGAGTCCGGGCAGGGCATGATCAAGGTCAATTTGTCCTCATCCGGCTCGCAGATGAACATCGAACAGCGCGGTCTTCAATTGCGGGTGTTTTTCCCCGGGCTGGCGTTGCCAGCGCAGCTGGACCGTCGCCTGAATGTGATCGACTTTGCGACCCCGGTCAAGGAGATCGATACCAGGGGTGCAGGCAATGGGGTGAACATGATCATTACCATGAATGATGACAAATACGACTATCTGGCCTATCAGACGGACCTGGATCTCACCATCGAGGTGCAGCCATTAACCCGGGATGAAAAAGAGCAACTTGAAAAGGCTCGCTTCAAGTATGTGGGTGAAAAGCTGTCCCTGAATTTTCAGGATATAGAGGTGCGTGCAGTGCTGCAGTTGTTGGCCGAATTTACCGACCAGAATCTGATCGTGGGGGATACGGTGGGTGGCCGGGTAACCCTCAGATTGAAGAATGTGCCCTGGGATCAGGCCCTGGATATTATCCTCAGCAACAGAGGACTGGGCAAGAAGGTGGAAGGCAATGTGCTGTTGGTGGCACCCGTAGAGGAGCTGGCTGCTCGTGAGCGTCAGCAACTGGAATCACAACAGCAGATCAGGGAGCTGGAACCGTTACAGACCCAGTACATACAGGTCAACTATGCCCGGGCCGGAGATCTTGCAGGTCTGATTCAGGATGAATCCAGCAGTCTGCTCTCCGAGCGCGGCAAGGTTACCGTGGATGAGCGTACCAATATCCTGATTGTGCAGGATGTGAGCGACAGCCTGGAGGATGTGCGGCGATTGATTGATCGCCTGGATATCCCGGTTGAGCAGGTGTTGATCGAGTCACGCATCGTCACCGTGGATGATGCCTTCAGTCGGCAGATAGGTGTCAATTTCGGCTATAGCAGGGACACTGCACTGGGTGAGGGGGAGTTTGTCACGATTGGTGGACACAAACAAGGCACGGTTGTGTACGCTGTCCCGGATGAGGAAGGTGAACCAGTGCCCATATGTACAGGATTTTGTACTGGAGAGGCAGAAAATTATCTTATCAGCCTGCCGGTGTCTTCAGGGGCTCTGCCCGGTGCTGCCTTCGGGATAGCAATGGGGCAGCTGGGCAGCTGGCTGTTGCAGCTGGAACTGGAGGCCCTGCTGACGGAGGGTCGTGGTGAGAACATCTCCAGTCCCAAGGT
>DKIB01000076.1 GCA_002454015.1 Proteobacteria bacterium UBA6729 | reverse complement strand
TGTATACTCCCCGGGCATGGCCCCTGTATGCATCCTGTGCCTGCTGTTGGTCTCCGGGGGGGACAGTGCTGTAGAGGAGGCCCGTGCCCTGCTCCTCTCCGGGCGCCCGGGGCAGGCCCTGCAGGCGTTGGGGGGTGCCGGGGCTGAGGCGGATCCGGTGGCGGTGCAGTTCCTGGCTGCACAGGCCTGGATGGCGTTGGGGCAGTTTGATCGGGCGGCGGCCCTGCTGGGGGCACTGGCGCGTGCGCATCCGGAGTTGTTGCGGGTGCGTCTGGACTTGGCGGCGAGTCTGTATGCCCTGGGGCAGGATGTGCAGGCTGAGCAACTGTTTCGTGCCATTCATGCCGGGGAGTTGCCGGGGGCCATCCGCCTGAATGTAGAGTATTTTCTGGAGCGTATCCTGCAGCGCCGCCGCTTGGTGGTGGACTGGGAGCTCAGTAGCTGGTATGACAATAATGTGAACAATGGGGCCTCTGAGACCGAGGTCTTTTACTCCCCGCTGTTTGCCAATCTGGACGGGCCTTTCCGGCTGAGTCCCGAGGCGCAGGCGCAGTCCTCCTGGGTGGTGTCCACGGCGGCACGGCTGCGCTATCGCTCGGTGCCACGGGGGGCATGGTATGTGGAGGTGGGGGGACATGCCCGCCGCAACTGGGCGCTGCAGCAGGGCCGCTACCATCGCAGTACTCTGGGGGTACAGCTCGGGCCGCGCCGCTATTGGGCCGGGGGTCTGGGCGGTGTGGATATGGGGGTGGAGCAGCGCCTGCAGGGGGGTGATCACTACTACACGCGGCCGTGGCTGGNNGCTGGCCGTGCATGTACGTCATGCACCGGGTCGCCGCTGGAGTGTGGCGCTGCGGCTCAGTCTGTGGCAGAACTTCTACGAGGGTGCGGTGGAGGACGCGCTGGGGCGTTCTGCACAGCTCACTGTGTACCGTGGTGTCGGGCCGGGGCAGCTGTGGCTGGGGGCTGAACTGGCGCGGGAGTTGACGAACTCGCCGGTCTACAGCTGGGAGCAGCACGGGCTGCGACTGGGCTATGGCGGTCGGTTCAGGGGTTGGCAGCTGCGGCTGGAGGGTGCGGTCTCCCGGACCCGCTATCAGGGGGTGAATCTGTTTGAATCCACGGCACCGCGGATGGCGCGACGCGGGACCTGGCAGATGAGTCTGGCCCATCGCGCGTTGCGCTGGCGGGGGTTCATGCCGATGCTCAGCGTGGGGGGCGGCATCACCAATTCCAATATAGACATTTATGACCGCCGCCATCCGGTACTGCGTATGGATGTGGTACGGGTTTTTTGATGACTTTGTCCGCGTTTGGTCGGGGATTGCTAAGAAGTTATTGAATTATATGGTAATTTTTTATTTTTGGTAGGGGCTTGACAAGGCGGGCTGGTTGAGTATCATTAGTAACCATTCGGGTCCGGAGATGACCCAAGCGTTTAGCTGCAGCGGGGGGGGGCTCCACCATCAACACCACCGCCCCTCCTCGCTGTATTTGTTTCTGCGGGCCTCTGCCCCTCTTCCTGCGGTCGCACTTGGTGCGGCCGATATCCCCATCCATCAGCATACGCTGATCCTTGTGCATCCATACCCGGTCTGCCTGACCACGCTTTGAATGCCGTCCCCTGCGGGACGGGTGCAGTTTTTTCCCGGTTGTGCCGGGACAGTGAGTTCAGGGAGGGTAATACCATGAAACATATGCAGGGCATCCTGATGCTGGGTCTGCTGCTGATTCCGGGGCTGGCGGTTGCCGCCGGTGCCACGACAGGGTCCGAGTTTCAGGATTTTTACGACTTTATCAACAATGCCGCGACCGGCTTTCTGGGCCGGGCCATCGCCATCACCGGTGGCCTGATCGCGCTGGGGGTGGCAGCGGCCACCGGGCGCTATGTGATGGCCATAGGCGGGGTAGTACTGGCGATCTTCGGCAGTCTGGGGCCGGATATTGTTGATGCCATCTTTGGTGCCACGATCTGATGGATGACCTCTATATCATCCCCCGGCATCTGGATGATCCGCCGAGCCTGTTCTTCTGGCAGGCGGATACGGTCATGCTGGTGGTCGTGTTCTTTGTTCTGGGCACCCTGCTGGGGGTGCCGCTGGCATCCACCCTGTTGGGGATAGTGGCAGCCCGGTACTGGTCGCGGATACGCGAGTCGGGCACACGCGGCATCCTGACCGCGCTGTTGTACTGGTATGGACCGATCTGGTTGACGGATCGGCCACCGAGCCATGTGCGTGAATATACCGGGTAAGGGCACATGCATTCCGGCAAATATGTTTCAACCCTGGCGGAGGCGATACGCCGCCGCAATTTGTGGTTGCTGATGGCACTGCTGTTGGCTGCCACCAATCTGGGACAGGTGTTGTTTATCAATACCCTGGAGCATCGTGAGCGCATTGTGGTGATACCGCCACGACTGGACAAGGAGTTCTGGGTGCGAGGTGCCATGGTCAGTGATTCCTATCTGGAGCAGACCGCGGTGTACATGACGGAACTGGCGCTGAGTTACAGCCCGGACAATGTGCGCTATCGGGTGCGGCAGTTGTTGCGGCATGCGGATGCATCCGTCCATGGGGCTCTGTCGACGGTGCTGGAGGCGGATGCAGAGCGCATCGAACGCAATCGTGTCTCTGCCGTGTTTTATCCGCAATCGGTACGCTTGCGTGCCGCTGCCCACAGCGCGGCAATCTACGGTGTGCATACCCGGATGATTGCCGGCAAGGTAGTCAATAGCAGACGTGCCGCTGTGGTGGTGCGTTTTAACGGGGCTGAAAACTGGAAACTGGTTGGCCTGAAGGAGGTAGATCCGAATGAAAACGATCCATTTGCTGCTGTTACTGTCAGCGCTGTTGATTGAACCGCTGCATGCCGCCGAGGTGCTGAAACTGGTGGATGGTCAGTCGGCTCCGGTGCGCATCTCGGCCCACAGCCTGACGCGCATCGCCATGACCGATGGAGCCCGGGTTGTCAAGGTGCTGGGGCTGGGTGCACAGGTGATCGTGCACCCCGATGCGGAAGCCGGGCAGGTGTTTATCCGTCCGGCCCCGGGGCAGCATGAGGAATTTTCCCTGCATGTGCGGGATGACCGTGGTGCGACCTATACCTTGCTGGTCATGCCCGCAGAGCTGCCGGCGGGGACGGTATATATACGTCCACAAAACCAACGGGTGGAGCGGCAGGGCTCGCCCGGACCGGAGACCCAGATCGGTCGGATCAAGCACTGGTTGCGGTTGCTGAGTCTGCGGGGTGTACCGGAGGGGGCTGTCTATGAGGATCACAATGCAACGGTAGCACTGCGGAAGGGGGTATGGCTGCGGCGTACCGGCCGGGTGCGTGGCTCGGGATGGCTGGCGGATATCTACCGACTGCAGAATGTCTCGGGGACAGCGCTGCAGCTGGTGGAGCAGGAGTTCAGCAGTCTGGGCAGGCAGCCCCTGGCGGTGGCAGTAGAACTGCGCCAGCTGGAGCCGGGTCAGCGTACCCGGGTGTTTGTACTACAGGCCGATGAATAGGGTACGCATCTGGCAGATCGGCCTTGCGGTGGGGGTTGCCGGGCTGGTACTCGGGCTGGTGCTCATCGGTCTGCTGGTATCGGAACAGAAGCGTGGTGCGCGCAATCTGAATCGGGAAGATGTGCTGGCGGATTTTCGGGGGTTGGGCCGTGATATGGACCCGGCAGCGGCCTGGGTAGGACGTTCGGAGGCAAAGCTGGAATCCCTGAGCCGTGATAATGCGGTGCTGCGTCGTGAAATGAAACGCATGCAGGAGGGGCTGTTGCAGGCGGAATTGCGGTTCAGTGAGGCCCCCGTCATCCCGCTGCCTGAACCGGCCCTGCAGGCACCCCCGCCCGTGGCAACGCCGTGGCTGCCGGTGGCACCGATGCCATCGGTGCCCCTGCCTGTACAGACACCGATGCCGACCCTGCCCATGTCGCCGGAGGTCGGGGCGGCGATCTTCCCGAAGGCGGATGCGGGGGTGCTGGTAGTGGATCTGACAACGAGCGCCACAACGGCGGCTCCGCATGCGGTGGATACCTATCTGCCGGCAGGCAGCTTTGCCAGGGCGGCACTGTTGACCGGACTGGATGCACCGACCGGCGGAGTGGGTCAGTCCAACCCGGTACCGGTGCTGTTGTCACTGGTGGATGGGGGGCAATTGCCCAATCGGGTCAGGCATCATGTGCAGGAGTGTTTTGTCACCGCAGCAGGCTATGGCGATCTGGCCGCGGAGCGTGCCTACCTGCGTCTGGAGCGCCTGTCCTGTGTGACCCGTGCAGGGCGGGTACTGGATGTGGAACTGCATGGTTATGTGGTGGGTGAGGATGGCAAGGCCGGGTTGCGGGGGCGCCTGGTCAGCAAGCAGGGGGCCATGATCGCGCGCGCCCTGCTGGCTGGACTGGCGGGGGGCATCAGTGAAGGTCTGTCGCAGTCCATGACGACGCTCAGCACCAGTGCCCTGGGTGCGGTACAGAGTGTGGACAGCGGGCAGATCGCTCAATACGGTGTGGCCCGCGGGGCGGGTTCGGCACTGGATCGGCTGGCGCAATGGTATCTGGACCGCGCCGATGAAGTCTATCCGATCATTGAGATCGGTTCAGGCCGGAAGGTAGAGGTGGTGTTGACGCGCGGCCTGAACCTGGATGTGGCAGAATGAGGGCCCGGGTCATACGCCTGCTGGCAGTGCTGCTGACCCTGAGTTGCAGCGCCTGTACGCGCTATTCCTGTGGTCTGCCGGAGGGCAGCAAGTGTCGTTCGCTCAGCAGTGTATATGCCGCTGTTATCGGCACTGCGCCGACTGCATCCGCAGCCCCCCCTGCGATCCTCAGGGACGAGGCATCGGCATCCCTCGATCATCCACGTCTGGCGCGGCCCCGGCAACTGCGCATCTGGGTGCCCGCCTGGGTGGATGCGGATGGCGACCTGCGGGGTGAACACTATCTGTATCTGCGCCTGGATGACGGGCGCTGGTTGCTTGCACCATGAAGCCGTGGACGAAACTGTGCTCCGGGGTGGCCCGCTGGCTGGCGGAAGAACCCCCCGGTCAGGTCTATGCATCCGGTGCCCTGCCGATGACCCTGGCGGAACAGCAGCGTCTGGTGCAACGTCATCGTCTGGCAGAACTGTTGCCCTATGAACGCTGGGATCCGGAGCATCAGGTTTGCATCAATGCTGATGGCAGTTATGGTTTTGTGCTGGAGGTGGCACCGGCAACCGGCATGGATCGTGCCAAGCTGGATGTGCTGTCCGGGCTGCTGACACAAGGCCTGAAGACAGGCGCCTGTTTGCAGCTGTTGTTGTATGCCTCGCCGGCGATTCGCCCCGGTTTGCGAGCCTGGCAGCAGGCCAGGGCCAAGGCTCCCTACGATGCGCTGGCGCTGCGTCGCATCCAGTATCTGGGCAATGCCGGGTGGCGCTCCCTGTTGAATGATCATCCCTTTTTGTTGCGGGACTTTCGGTTGTTCATCTGTCTGATGTATCCCCCTGCACGGGGCATCACCGATCCGGCGGAGGAGTATGAGTCGCTGCTACAGGCCCGGGAAGCGGTGCGCGGCATCCTTGAATCGGCCAGCCTGTCGTGCAGCGAACTGGATGGAGATGGCTTTGTCAATCTGCTGGATACCCTGTTGAACCCGGCCGATGAGCGTCCGGCCCTGCATTGGCAGGAGGGGGAGTTGCTCAGTGAGCAGGTGGCGGATGGTGACTCGATCCTGTTTGTAGGCAGGGATGGCCTGGGCCTGTCACATGGCGCAAAGCATGTGACGGTGCAACCCTATTCGGTGCGGCTGTATCCATCGCAATGGGCGGGCTGGCAGATGGCAGATCTGATCGGCGATCTGTTTACCAATAACCTGCGGCTGCCCTGTCCATTCCTGCATGTGCTCAGTGTGCTGATGCCGGATCAGGCAGGGGTGCAGGGGCGTTCCCAGGTGCAGGCCATGCGGGCCACGCAGATGGCTGATTCTCCGGTAGGGCGGTTTATGCCGATATGGCGCGAGCGCCGGGATGACTGGCAACTGGTAGCGCGGCTGTCCGGTTCCGGGCATCGCATGCTGCGGGCCTGGAGCCAACTGGTGTTGTTCGCGGAGCAGGGCAATGAAAAATACTGTGAGCAATGCCTGTTGGCACTCTACGAAAGCCACGGCTGGTTGTTGCGGCGGGATCGATTTGTAGCCCTGCATGCATTTTTGTCGGCGCTGCCGCTGGCCAACAGTGCGGGCCTGCAGCGGGAGTCGGATACATTGTTTCGCAGACGCACCATGTTGAGCTGGTCGGCGGTCAATGTGGCGCCCTGGATGGCGGAATGGAAGGGCACCAGGACCCCGCTGCTGATGTTGGTAGGTCGGCGTGGACAGCTCATGTATCTGGACCCCTTTGATAATGACCAGGGCAATTTCAACGTTGCCGTAGCCGCGGCATCCGGGGCCGGCAAATCCTTTCTCACCCAGGAGTTGCTGATCAGTCTGCTGGGCACCGGCGGGCGCGCCTGGGTGATCGATTCCGGACGCAGCTATGAGCGGCTGTGTCGCTTGGTCAACGGCAGTTACATTGATTTTACGCCGGACCAGCACTTGTCATTGAATCCCTTTTCAGGACTCCGTGATATGGAGGCCGAGCTGCCCTTGCTGAAGACCCTGCTGGCACATATGGCGGCCTTCAGGCAACCCCTGAACAGCCTGCAGCTCTCCTATCTGGAGCGGGCCATAAAATCGGCCTGCAGCGCGCATGGCCCGGCGGCGACGATCACCACAGTGGCGGCTGAACTGCTGGCTGTGCGGGAGGATTCGGCAGCACAGGTGGGGCGCATGTTGTATCCCTACACCCGGGAAGGGCTGTACGGACGATGGTTTGAGGGCCCGTCCAATGTGCTGCTGGACAATGACCTGGTGGTGCTGGAACTGGGGGCGCTGGATGACAAGCTCGACCTGCAACAGGTCATCCTGATGTTGTTGATCCTGCGGATCAATCGGGAGATGTATCACGGGGATCGCGGGCGGCGCAAGTTGTGCATTATTGATGAGGCCTGGCGCTTGATGACCCATGGTGATGCCGGGCAGTTTATTGAAACCGGTTATCGTACCGCCCGCAAGTACGGCAGTGCATACATGACGATCACCCAGGGCATTGATGATTACTACCAGTCCCCGACGGCCCGGGCGGCATTACAGAACAGTGACTGGGTATTGCTGTTGCGACAAAAGGCTGAATCGCTGATACGGGTGCGCAATGAAGGCAAGTTGCATCTGGATGATGCCCGCCTGCAACTGCTGACCAGCCTGGAAACACGGCAGGGCAAATACTCGGAACTGGCGGTCATCGCCCCCGGGGGGGGTATGGCGGTAGGGCGGCTGGTGGTCGATCCCTTCAGTGAGAAACTCTACAGCACCCGTGCAGAGGAATGTGTGACCCTGGAGCGGTACATGCAACAGGGCTGCACCCTGGTGGAGGCAGTGGAGCGGCTGGTGGCCGAGTCTGCAGGCCGATGAAGGGTTGCTGGCAGTGGTGCGGCCTGCTGCTGTTCGCCTTCGTTGCCGGCATGGCGGGGGCCTGGGTGCAGGATCGGATCCTGCGTACACAGCCGGCCACCCCGGTGCTGGTGTCGCTGGATGTGGCGGCACTGTTGGCGGATATGGCACGGGCGGCGGCGTTGCAGGGGGGCTCCGCGGATGCGGGCGCGGAACGTCTGGTACAGGTGCTGCAGGCCGAACTGCAGCACCTCACCGCCCGGCGGGTGATTGTACTCAATGCCGCTGCAGTGGTGGCGGGTGCCGAGGATTTGACCCCGGTCTTGTGGGCGCGCCTGCAGGCGGCAGGGGAACGGCAGGACCGGCTGGATGATTAGGTACAGCGGTGCCCCGTGGTGGCGCAGGTTTGCGGTGCTGTTGCTCCTGACTGCCGTGTGCACGGGCGTGGCAGCCTCCCGCTATCGCCTGTACATCAATGTCAGTGACAGTATGCCGGGCTGGCTGTATCTGGTACAACTGCGCGGGTCCGCCCCGCACCGTGGTGAGCTGATCGCCTTTCAGCCACCGCCCACGCCGTTTTATCCGGCTGATGCGGTGTTTCTGAAATACGTAGCGGGCCTGCCCGGTGATCAGGTTGCCATCCGGGGGCGGCGCTGGCATCTGAATCAGCAGTATCTGGGTCGGATCAAGACGCATGCACATTCAGGGGCGCGTTTGCAGGCCGGTCCGCAGGGCGAACTCCCCGCCGCTCACTATGCCGTATGGAGTCCGGAGGAAGACAGTTATGACAGTCGTTATCAGGATATTGGCTGGATTGCTCATGACCGTGTCATTGGGCGTGCCCATCGCCTGCTCTGATACCGCCGGGGACCTGGGTGTGATCGGCAGACTGTACCCGATCAGCGAACCCGATCTGCTGGCAGTGATACAGCAGCGCCTGCAGCAGTTGCCGTTGCAGACCCTGCTGCAACAGGGCTACAGTGCCGCCCGTGCCCGTGCGGCCACGCCACCGGGCATCCGGCTGCCGGTGGTGCAGCAGGCGGCAACGCGTGCCGCCACGCTGATACCGACGGCCTTGCCGCATGGGCGGGATTCCACGCGCCAGCTGCTGTTTATCGATGGCACGGATGCACGGCAGCTGCGGCTGGCCGAGCGCCAGCTGCGGGAGGCTGCGGGTCGCATCAAACTGGTGCTGGTGGCGGGGGCACCGCTGGCACTGCGCAGCAGGGGCATCCCGGCCTGGTTTGATCAGCAGGGTGCCCTCACGCGCCGGCTCGGCATACAACGTGTGCCTGCCCTGGTCTACATGCGCGACGGGCGTCTGTACATCGATGAACAGCCGGTGCATGACCATGACTAGACTGCGAGGGTATGCCCTCATGCTGGTGTTGCTCTGGCCCGGTTCAATCCCGGCGGCCCCCTGCTATGGCGGCTTCCCCAATCCGCTGACGGATGTGTGCTGGCGCTGCATCTTTCCGATTCACATCGGCCCGGTGCAGGCCGGCATGGGCATGGAAGATGCCGGCGCGGTGCCGCCGCTGATCTGTACCTGTCCGGCCCCGCCACCGCTGTTTGTACGCTTTGGGTTGGGGGTATCCTTCTGGGAGCCTGCCCGGGTTGCGGAGGTGGTGCGCACCCCCTTTTGTTCCCCGTTACTCGGTGGGGTGCAACTCGCCGAGCTGTCATCGGTACCTGCGGGTACCGGTCATGCCGGAGTCGCCGGGGGTGAGGCCTACTACCAGGTGCACTGGTATGTGTATCCCCTGTTGGCATGGCTGGGCCTGCTGACCGATTTGGCCTGCATGAGTCCGGAGAGTTTTGACCTCGTCTACCTGAGCGAACTGGATCCACTGTGGCAGGATGATGAACTGGCATTTTTGCTGAATCCGGAGGCGGCCCTGTTTGCCAATCCGGTGGCCCAGGCAGCCTGTGCTGCGGACTGTATCGCTGCCAGCAGCGGCTTCCCCATAGATGCCCTGTTCTGGTGCGCCGGTTGTCAGGGTTCCATGTATCCGCTGACTGGCAGTACGGCTCACAATACCGGTGCGGTGGACAGCTCCTTGTTGCTCACGCAACGCATGGCCTTCAAGTTGCATCGGCAGCTGGTTGCCAGGGATACCTCAACCATTGCGGCCATGTGCATACCACAGCCGCAGCCGATTATGCGCAAGGGCCAGTACAAGACGCAGATGCTGCATCCACTGCCCTATCCTCAGGGGGCACAGCCCTTCGGACGCCTGAGCCTGCCGTGGGCGAGTGGTCGCGAATACCCGGTGCACGGTGAAGATTTCAGTTACCTGGTGTTTCGCAAGCGCCTGTGTTGTGCATTATGAATGTCGTCCGGCAATGGCTGGTGTTTGGTATCCTGTGTGGCGCTGTGCCCGGCAACGTCGCTGCAGCCGAGCCTGCCGCCACACCGGGACAGCTGCTGATCTTCATCAGTCTGTCGATGCCGCAGCCGGTGTTGCGACGGCTGCTTGTGGAAGCGTATCACAGCGATGCCACCCTGGCCATGCGCGGCCTGTATCAGGGCAGTTTTGCTGCCACCCTGCAGCGCTTGCAGACCCTCTACAAACCCGTGGCAGAGAATGCCCGTTCTGCCGTTGCCATAGCTCCCGGCTGGTTTCAACGTTTTGATATCACCGCGGTGCCTGTTTATATGCTGTTGCTGGAACCGCTGTCACGTTGTGAGGCACCACCCTGTGCAGTGCCGGGGCATTTCAGGCTGGCTGGAGATGCGGGACTGCCAACGATACTGGAGCGCCTGCAGGAACAGCCGGAGGCAGCCCGCTATGCCACAGCCATGCTGGAGAAACTGGCGGCGGCAGGACTGCATGCGGGCAGATGAACAGGCGCCGCACAACAGGGCAGGGGATGGCGGCCATGCTGCTGCTGTGGTGCTGGGCGATACCGGCAGTCGACCGACAGGAGGCGCTGGAGTCCGGCAAGACCTACGGTGAGCAGCTGCGCGACACCGTGACCGATGCCGTGCAGACCTCGTCACCGGAGTCCATAGTGCCGGCCTGGCAGGGCACCGCCGTCCCCGAGCAGGACTACCGTGCCCTGGGTTCGGGTATAGAGGATGCTGCCCGGACACGGCTGCGTGACAATGCCCCGGGGCAGCACCTGTATGACAGTGCATTGCAGCGCCCGCAATTTCACTTTGACCTGGAGCAGGATGCACTGTTACGCTCCGGTCGGGCCATCGGTGCAGACCCGACACGGATCATCGGTCCCATGGAGGGGGCCTACAGTGGTTGTGTAGAGGTGCCCACAGCCCTGGCGCCTGCCACCTACACGGAACAACGTTGTACCTCCTGGCAGGCCACGGCAACCGAGTGTGTGCAGGAACTGACCCCTCGCTGCGTGTCGCGAGGCGTGTGTGCTGCGGATGGCGGGGCGATCACACTGTTGCCCACGGTCGAGGCAGACACCGTATGGCAATATCAGTATCCGCTGCTCACCGCAGGCAATCCGGGCACCTGGCGTGGACCGGAGCGGTGCCGATCTTATGAGCAGCCCCGGGTCTACTCGCGCAGTTTCCGTTTTCAGGTGCCGTATCCGCAGCGTGTGGAGGAGTTCCGTTTGCTGCGTGTGCACTACGAGGATCACATCCGCATTCGTCTCAATGGGCAACGGGTCTACGGTCCGGAGACCCTGCACTTCGGGGTCAGGGAGAGTTGCCGGCTGAGGTCCAATATCAGTTTTCTGGGGGGTTGTACGGGTGGGGAACAGGAGTCCGGCACGGTGTGCCGGGATCGTCAGGGCGGGCCTTGTCGGGTATTCAACGCCTGTGACTGTTTTCTGCGCTGTTGCAGTCGCTACTGGGGCGTAAATGGTGGCAATAACAACTGTGAACAGGGCAGTCATGAAGTCACCCCGAATCTGGATCTGACACCGCTGCTGGTGGCCGGTGAGAATGTGCTGGAGATGACCGTGCTGGTGTCCGGCACCGGGCGCGGCTGGATGCAGCTGCGAGCCGTGCAGAACTGCTGTACCCGATGGCAGGATGAATGGAGTGCCTGTGCCATCGATGCGGACTGCCGCGCCAGTCCCGGTGATGCGATCTGCCTGGGGGCAGATGAGCAACGCAGCATTGCCGGGGAGACGTTGCACCGGGACTGCTGGCGCCGCCAGTCCCGGTATGTCTGTGTGCACGGGGATGCCTATACCGAGGAGGAATATTGTCGTGAACTGCGCACGCGAGGCTGTACCCAGACCTCCTCCCGTTGTATGGATGTAGAGCGGGGGGTCTGCAATGAATACGAGCAGTTGTATCGCTGTCCGGACCGGCCGGTCACCGAGCAGACCGTGCTGCGCTGTGACGATGGCATCTATTGCCTGGGGGCAGACTGTTTTGCTGCGAACTACACGGCCTCTACCGACTTTCCTCTGGCGGCCAGCCATCTGAGTGCCATTGAGTCCGCTGCACTGGACATGCATCCGCAGAGTCTGGATATCTTCAGTGGCACGGCACGGCAGTGCAAGAAACGCATCCTGGGTTTTGCCAACTGCTGTCGTGACAGTGGTTGGGGGGTGAATCTGGGCCTGGCACAGTGCTCTGCCGGTGAACGCATACTGGGCGAGCAACTGGCAGCAGGGCAATGTCACTATGCCGGTTCCTACAAGACCGGGCGACTGTTTTCCAAAAAACGCTACCAGTCGTATTGTTGTTTTCGTTCGCGTCTGGGGCGCATCGTGCAGCAGCAGGGGCGTGCCCAGCTCGGGGTGGAGTGGGGCGGTGCACGGCATCCGCAATGCCGGGGACTGACCCCGCAGGAGTTGGGTGCCATTGATTTTGAACGGGTGGACTTCAGTGATTTTTATGGGGAGGCACTGGACACCGCAGAGCGGACCGGGCGCCCGGACTCCACGGCCCTGGGTACCCTGCTCCGGGAGCGCCTGCGGGCGCAAATTCCGCAATGAAACTGCCGCTGCTGCTGTTGCTCGCGGCAAGTCCGGCGCTTGGCGCGGTCCCGGAAAACTATTGGCAGGATCATGCGCAGGGCTGGTTCTGGTATCAGCAGCCCGTGTCGGGACCGGAGGAGACCGTGCTGCCACCCCCCGAGCAGACCGTGCGCGTGCTCACCCCCGGCCAGCAGCTGGAGGCATTCCGTGCGCGCGTCCAGGACAGCCTGGCGCAGGCCATCCTGGAGCCCAGTGCCGACAATCTCCAGGGCTACATGGAATTGAATGCTGCCATGTTTGTCATGGCACAGAACTTCGCCGAGGCCTGGCAGGGTTTGCTGTGGCGGCGCCCGGAACTGGATGCACGGCTGTTGATGCCGACCGCGGACCCCGCTGTGCAGGCCCTGCATGATGCGCGCAGTGCACAGCGCACCGCGCAGCTGCAAACCCTTGCGACAGATCATGGATTGTGGTTCTTCTTTCAGGCAGACTGCCCACTGTGTAAACGCTTTGCTCCGGTGTTGCGCGGGTTCGCACAGGACCACGGCTTTGCCGTGTTGGCGATCAGTATGGACGGCAGTGCACTGGCGGAGTTTCCACAGGCGCGTATGGACCGGGTTGCAGCCGAGCGTCTGGACGTACGTGCAATCCCCGCACTGTTTCTGGTTGCGCCCGGCCAGCGGCGTGTCATCCCGGTGGGCTATGGTTACATGAGTGCCGGGGAGCTGACCCGCCGACTCACCGTGCTGGCCGGACAGCGATCATGATGCGGGTACTGTCAGTGCTGTTGTTGTGGGTGGTGGCAGCCTCGGCCACCGCCGGGCTGGACTCCGACCTGGGAGACTTTTTTACCGGCTTCAACGGTCTGCTGAATGTGACTGACCCCGGTGTTTATCAGGGCCAGGCCGCAGGCTACTATACCGGTGGGGGCCTGTTTCTGCGGGTGCCACAACGCAACTACCAGTTGTACAGCCTGCAATCCCCGCGCTTTCGCACCGGCTGTGGGGGCATTGATCTGTATACCGGTGGTTTCTCGTTGATTGACTCCGATGAGCTGGTGGCCATGTTGCGCAATATTGGTCAGGCCGCGCTCAGCTATGCCTTCATGCTGGCCCTGCGTACCATCAGTCCGCAGATCAGTTCCACCGTAGAACGCCTGCAGGAGTGGGCGCAGCGCTTCAATCTTGGCAACATCAACAGTTGCGAGGCCGGTGCCCGATTACTGGGCGCGGCTGCAGAACAGTTTGGCATGCAGCAATCCGCCTGCATCATGGGACGCATTTCCGGTATGGGCGAAGGCTATGCAGAAGCTCGCCATGCCTGTACCACCGGAGGCGGGCTGGCTGCGGGACTGAACCGTGCCCAGAATGATCCGGCCCTGGCAGCGATAAGTCTGGAAGGCAATATGGCATGGCGTGCATTGATGCAGAATGAATACTTTCGTACGGATCTGGAATTGGCTCAGGTGGTGATGAATCTGACCGGTACCGTACTGGTGCGACGTATGGACCTGGGCACCAATGATCCGGTGGTGGAGTTTGAACTGGTGCCCTCCCTGCTCAGTTCCCCGGCTGCTGGCGGTGAGTTGTTCCGGCAACTGGTTGAGGGCGGGGTGGCAGGCAGTGGAGTCACGCAATTGAAACGTTGCATCTGGACGCAGGGCAGCCCATCGACCTCGGGCAATGATTGTCAGCGCCTTGCCAATGCGGTTACCCCATTACGCATCACCCCTGCCAACAGTCTGCAGCAGCGGGTACGGGTGTTGCTGACCGGGATCAATGTCAAGATACGCACGGACCGCAGACTCAACAGCAGGGAGCAGGGCCTGCTGCAGAGCGTCACCCTGCCGGTTTACAAGTATCTGACGGTGCTGAGCGCCTATCAGTACACCTCTGCCGATGAAGAAGTGGAGCGTTATGCTACCCTCATTGCCAAGGATCTGGTGATGAGCTACCTGCGTGAATTGTTGGGACACGCACGCGGCGCCGCCAATCTGCTGGGTTCACGGCGTGATCTGGAGGTGGTGAGAATATTTGAGCAGGAGATCAATCTGGCCCTGCGGTCGCTGGATGGACACGGACGGCAGACCAGTCGGCGCTTTGATGAGATGTTGCAACTGTCTGCCCAGGTGCGGTTGTATGAAAAACTGTTGACGGCCCGGCTGTCCCCCTCGCTGCGGCGCAGTGCATTGTGGCAGATTGCAGCCCCCGGTAATCCTTGAACTGGGAGCTGTACACCTATGGCGGTGGTGAGTTTCTGCGCCTGATTCTGAATGGCGTGGCTGCCTTGACGGCGACCGATGATTTCTTTGGTCTGTTACGAGCCACGGCCCTGTTTGCGTTGCTGTGGGTACTGGCAGAGAGTGCCTTTAATCTGCGCCGCATGAATCTGCAGTGGGTGCTGCTGATGGCCATGATCTATCTGGTGATCATCGTGCCTCGTGCCAACGTTATTATTACGGACCGCATCAACCCGAGGGCCAGCAGTGTAGTCGCGGGTGTGCCTCTGGGCATGGCCTTTTTTGTGGGCACCACCAGTCGGGTGGGGGACTGGTTGACGCGCAGCTTTGAGACGGCCTTTGCGTTGCCCACGAACCTGCAGTATCAGCGCAGCGGGGCACTGTTCTCGCACCATCTGCTGCAGTCGGCCTCCCGCTTTGAGATCATCGACTCCAGGTTGCGCAATAACCTGAGCGAGTTCTGGCGTCAGTGTGTGTTTTATGATTTGCTGCTCGGTCAGTACGAGATGGATGCGCTGCGTGATGCCGCTGATCTGCGCAGCTTCATCAGTACCCGCACCTCCAGGGCGCGCATGTATCCGTATCAGCAGGTTGGTGGTGGGCGCGTGCTGCAATTTTGTCGGGATGGCTGGAACGGCTCACTGCGCAATGATCTGAATGCAGAACTGGTCCGGGCCAGACGTTACCACGGCAGTCGCCTGGTCAATGCCACTACCATCAATGAGGCCGTGGCACGCTTTTCTGTCGCCTTGCCGGTGGCCTACCAGTTCATCGGTGGCCTGAGTCGCAATGCCGACCAGCTGATTGTGCAGCAGGCCCTGGCCGCATCCCTGGAACGCGGGGTGCTGGATTTTTCGGTCGCCAACAATGCCCCGGCTGCGGCCCAGGCCTACACCATGGCCCGGGCTCAGCGTGAACGGCGCACTACCTTTACTGCGCTGGGGCAACTCGCCTCGCGCACCCTGCCCCTGCTGCGCAACGTGCTGGAGGGAATGATCTATGGCATCTTCCCGATCATCTGCATACTGATGATGCTGCCCACGGCGGCCCGGGCCGGGTTGCTGTATCTCAAGTCGCTGCTCTGGGTACAGTTGTGGGCACCCCTGTATGCCGTGCTGAATCTGGCAGTGACCCTGTATTCCCGTGCCCCCGGACGGGCGGCGTTGACCCTGCCGGACGGCAGTCTGGCCCTGACCCTTTCCAACCATACCGCATTGGGGGAGGCGCTGAGTGAACTGTCCGCCATTGCCGGGTATCTGTCACTGTCCATTCCCCTGATCGCCTACATGATGCTGCATGCCACCGGTGCAGTTGCCGCCAGCCTGGCCTCCGGATTGATGCACAGTTATGAGGGACCGACCAGCCGTGCAGCGGAGGAGGTCTCTACCGGCAACATCGCTCTGTCCAATGCCCATGTGGGCAATGCCACATGGTGGCAGGAGAATCAGGCCCCCACCCTGCAGGCCGGATATACCACCTGGACAGACACGGCGGCACAGACGCACACCAGTACGCCCTCCGGGGTGCACGCCGTGCAGGCACCCAAGACCAGCATGCCGGTCAGCATGCATCTGGAAGAACGGGTGCAGCAGCACGCGGAGAGTCGCTACGAAAGCGCTGTGGCCCAAGTCCAAAGTTCACAGCTGTCATTGCAACAGAGCGTTGCAGGCATGCAACAGTTTGTAGAGAGCTTCAATAGCCACTGGAGCGAGGGCCGGTTTCACGAACTGGGCCTGGACCAGCAGCATATAGACAGGGCCGCGCACGCCCTGGATCAGCTGAGCGGTTATACGGACAGTACGGCTGCAGGCAGCCAGGTACAGCAGGGGCGCAGTGTCAGTGCAGAAGGTCGTATCGGGGCATCCATAGCGCGTATCGCCGGTATCGGCGTGTCCGCCAGCTCCAGCGGGCGTGCAGACTACAGCGCCGACAGCCTGAGTCGGGAGACCCATGAGGAACGTACCACCCTGCGTGCCGCCTACGATACCCTGCACAGCCTGTCCGCCAGCGAGGCCGTGCAGGAACGTATGGGGCAGGAGTTCCGCTCCAGTCACCAGCAGGCCGCCAGCAGCACCGAGTTGGTGGAACGTCGCGAGGGCCTGCAGGCAGCGCTCAGCGAATCAGAGAGTTCCCGGGATTTGCTGGCCCACCTGCAGGGCGAGGGGGTGCTCAACAATGCAGACCTGTCCGGGCGTCTCTACTGGAGCGTGGCAGCAGAACAGGGCATGGACCGTGCCGGTCAGTTGTTTGCCACGCACCATGGCAGTCTGCCCCAGGCAACCCCGGAACAACGGCAAGAGGCTGCCCACATCATCGAACGACATGCAGCAAGCCTCACCACCGCTCTGACGGCAGAGTTTGCCCCGCCGCCGCAGGTACAGGCCGACCCGGCGACACTGCACATACAGGCCGACACCCAACTGGACGCACCCACTCCGGGGGTGCCGCGCCCGGACATAGGGACCAGACTGGATGAGGCCACGGCACGCCTGCAGTCCGCCAGACAGGAACAGGGGCTGCACAATCAGCAACAGCGCGAGCAGGGGCAGGCCACCCTCCGGCGTGCCGCCGGGGTGCTGGGGGATCAGCACACCGAACAGCAGGCTGGCCAGGCCGACGCCACCGACACTGCCATCGGCAACGCCACCCGACACTATGCCCGACCTTCCACCGTCAGTACCATCCGCAAGGAGCCGAAGCCGTCGGACTGACGTCATGCGGAGCCGGTGCAGCCTGAAGGATTGACCCAACTGGCATGAGTCCGTGTCTGGAAAGGTGAGGACAGGGACACGCAATCGGCAGGCGACGGCCCGCATGACAGGAACCAGGAGGCCAGGAAGCCGCTGTTACAGTGGGCAAGAGTAGTATGGTGGTATCATCCGACAATCCACCTGACCGCCAAGGCGTCAGACGGGTTTTGAGGGTAACAGGCCAGAGCAAGATGAAAGCACTTCCAGAAAATTTGTCAGCATATAAAAAGACCCCTGAATTTGATGAGTCAAGTGTACCCGAAGGATTACTCAAGGCGCATCGAACCAGGGCAGGCACGTGGGGGAAGATTGTAATTCTCGAAGGCAGCTTGCGATACACCATCAATGAACCGGAAAGGGAAGTGGTGATGCTTGACAAAGATTATTTTGGCATCGTAGAGCCTGAAATATCCCACGAGGTCAGCCCGCTTGGCAAAGTCAGGTTCCACATTGAGTTCTATCGATAACATGGCGGCCAACGACCGGACCTGATTCGCATCATCAGCCTGTATCCGATCTGTGTTGCGATAGCAGCGGTTGTGATGAGAGTAGAGGCGCAGTAGCCTCCCGGCAACATCCCCAGACTGCTCCAGCCTCCAGCCGGGCCGCTCACAGGGCACCCCGGGCATGAGGTGCCCCCGGTGGATGCGGCACTGCTCTTTGCACATTTCCCCGCAGGCAGGGGTCTCAATCTGTTATGGCGGATCAGACCGGTGGCCCTACCGAACAGGACGAGTTTGATGCTGGTGTACCAGCCCCGTAATGCACGACTCCCGGATTGTATTGCGCGTCAGCATTTCCTTTCTCGGCAGCTTGTACCATTTTCGGGGTCTTCTGGTTCAGGTGTGGA
>DKIB01000102.1:4593-4717 GCA_002454015.1 Proteobacteria bacterium UBA6729 | reverse complement strand
TTTGCCACCAAGGAAGACTTGGAGCGATTTGCCACCAAGGAGGACCTGATACAGGTCCACAATGCACTGCAGCAATGTGCCACCAAGGAGGACTTGGCGCGGGTCTATGATGCGCTGCAGCAAT
>DKIB01000102.1:0-4442 GCA_002454015.1 Proteobacteria bacterium UBA6729 | reverse complement strand
TTCACCATGGTCGGTCTCATGGTGCTCGCCATCAGCGTGCTCATGAGCGTGCTCATGGGCGTGCTCATGATTTACTTCCGGTAGATGCCCATCCGGGGTTGTATCCTGTCGCTGTCAAATGTACACTGTGCGTCATGCATGAGATAGTGCGGAACAGGCTGTCCCGGCGGAGTCCGGATGTGGACTACATCACGGTCCGCAATACGCTGGAGCTGCAGGAACCTGAATCCGCCGCGGCCAGTGAGCTGCCCTGGCTCAAGGCTGATATGGCGGAGATAACGGCGGACGTCGCCCGGCTCAAGGCCAATATGCGACGCATTTCTGCAGAGATGAGTGAACTGCAGGCGCGCGTTGCCCGGCTGCGGCGGCAGTTCCGCTACAGCCTGTGCACGGTGATTATGATCCCCCTGCTGGTGCTACTTTTGCTCTGACCCCCAACGACTACTGAAAGCTGTTGCTGTTCAGGAACTGCCAGGTGCGGGTGATGTGCAAGACATCCACCTCCTTGCGTATCTCCTCCGGGAATGGGGCAAAGGGCGCTGCCAGAGTGACGATGTAGATCGCCGCATTATCCAGAATACGATTACCCGAACTGCGACGCACTGTAATCGCCTCCAGAGACCCGTCAGGATGTAACGCCACATCCAGAATCAGGCTCCCGGTCAGGCTCTTGCGCCTGGCCTCACGAGGATAGTTAAGATTACCCACCCGTTCCACCTTCTGCCGCCAGGTTTCCATGTAGGCAGCGTACTTGTACTCCCGGGTAGCCGCAGAGATAAACTGGCGACGGGGCCGTCTGGAGCGCTCGTCAAGCTGTCGCTTGATCTCGGCGCTGAGGGCAGCGATCTGATAGCTGCTGGTAATCAAATCAGCGACAACCCGCTCGGCATCCAGATTGGGGGGTACCGGGGATGGCGGCGTGGGTTCCGGGGGAACCGGTGCCACGGCCTGCGACTCGGGAACAGTCTCGGGCTCTACGGGCACCAGTGCCGTCTCGGCCACCTCCGTCTCAGCCTGCAACAACGGTTCTGGAGGTGGCTGCACCTCCTCCGTTTCCACGGGGTCGCGCGCCTCTGCAGGCAAGGTCTCCGGCTCAACCGTATTCTCCGGGGTCGGCAGGTCCGGCAGCTCGGTTGACGGCACCGCTGTCATGGGCTCCCCTGCCACGGGCAGTGGCGGGGCAACATCAGGCAACGTGGGCAATATATCCTCATCCACCGTACCCCCCTGTTCATTCAGATTGGCTTGGGCCAATGCCTGGACGTCAGCATCCGCGGGGGGCTCCTGCGTGGACTTCCTGACCAGCATAACATGCATAATACTGGTGTGCTCGCGCAGCGCTTCCACCGGCTTGAATCCTACGCCCAGAATCACCACCAGATGGGCGATAATGGCCAGACACAGGGTCAGACTGAGACGGTCCCCTGTATCTATGGACTCCCCCCGTGCCAACGTCTGGTGCCCGGGTAGATGACTGCGTACAGCGCTCATATCAACGCATAATCCGCAAGATTCGACCGGTAATGGCCCCGCTGAACAGGCCCAACAGCAGCGCACACAAGCCCAGCAGGGGCAGCAACTTCACCAGCCCGGCGAACGGCAGCAATAACCCGGCCACCAGCAACTGCCCGTGTATATGGGCTACCGAGGCGAGGGCGGCACCCCCCAGCGGACCAAAGCAGCTGCGCCACGGGGGTCCGAACAGAATGCCCAGGGCCAGCAAACTGGCCACCGCGCCACTCAGGCTGAGCATAAAGGTCGGCGACAAAAAGGTGCCAATCATCAGGCTGCCTGCAAACACCCGCAACAGCGAAACCCAACATGCCGACCACCAGCCATAACGAAACAGCACCACCAGCACAACGATGTTGGCAAGGCCCGGCTTGACGCCCGGCAGCGGCGATGGGATCAGCCCCTCCAACACATGGATAGCCACCGCAATCGCCGCCAACCGTGCCAGTTCCAGATCCTGTTGACTCGGTGTAATCATGCTCAGTAATTAAGGCTGTCAAACCCGGACACGGCTGCCTCTGCCAGCACCGCCACCTTGTTGGGCAGGCAGACCAGACGCGCTCCGGCACGCCCAACCCACCCGCCGTGTATACAATACTTGCGGCGGCACGGCGATTCCAGAAAACGCACCTTGCCATCACGCACCTCCAGCACGGCATCTCCGAGTGCACCTGCCACGCGCAGTTGACGCGGCTGCTGCAATGACAACAGCTGCTCACCTTGTGGACTGAGGATGCGTGCATTCTGAGCGGCCCCGCCGCCCGTAAACAACGCCCCCCCATGTAATCCGGCCAGCACCAGGATCAACACCAGGTCAGCCTTCCTCATTGCAGTTCTCCCTCGCATACCCCACGCAACAAACGTGCACGCATCGCAGGCGTCGCATGCATCCGGCCCTGCTCATCCACCAGCATCACCTGCTCCACCCCCAGCGCAGCGGATACACGCTGCCAGCCCTCCAGTCCGGCCACAAAGATCGCCGTGGCAGCAGCATCTGCCAGCGTGGCCTGACGATGGATCACCGTCACTGAGGTCACCCCTGTCGCCGGACGGGCAGTCTTCGGATCCAAAATATGATGATACCGCACCCCCGCCTGCATAAAGTATCTTTCATAATCCCCTGAAGTAAAGACACTTTCGTCATCTTCCACAGCAACCGAGGCGATTACCTGCCCGACCTGACGCGGATCACGAATCCCCACACACCAGGCACGCGCCCCATTACGCCCCAGCACACGCAAGTCCCCACCAGCATTCAGAATCAACTGTCGCAGACCCATCTCACGCAAACGATCCCCCAGCTGCTCCAACGCATAACCCTTGGCAATACCACCAAAATCCAACCATAACGCCGCATGAGTACTGTACACCTGAGTGCCCTCCACCAGCAAGTGCTCCATCCCCGGCGGGTTGGTGACGTAGGCCTGCAACCGCTCCGGCGTGGGGACTGCACCCCCGTCTTCCTCATGAAAGCCCCACTCCCGTACCAGACGACCCAGGGCCGGATTAAACAACCCCCCACTGCGCTGGTAATAGGGCCGGGAGACCCGAATCAGCTCCAGCACCAGCGCATCCGCAACCGCGGTGCCCCCTGTCTCCAGCACCTGATTCAATCGCAATAGCGGACTGTCTGTGTGCAGTGTCAACGCCTGATGCATGGCCTCAAACTCACGTACCAACAGCGCCTCAGCCTGCTGTACGCGATCCCGATCAGCAGAGCGCACCGTCAACTCCACCAGCGTGCCAAAGGCAAAAAAACTGGAGTGATAGACCGGCTCCTCCGTACAACCTACCAGCCCCACCACCAGGGCCAGAGCCCGGAGCTCAGCCCAATGCGTCGAGGACCTTGAGTGCAGCCTGATAATCGGGCTCGTCGCCTATCTCACCCACCAGTTCCGTATACGCAACCCGACCCTCACCATCAATCACAATCACCGCCCGCGCGGCCACCCCCGCCAGCGGACCCTCCGTTATCAACACCCCATAATCCTCTGCAAACTGCCGGGAGCGCATCATTGACAAGACACGCACCTTGCCCAGCCCGGCCCCCGTACAAAAACGACTCATCGCAAAGGGCAGATCTGCGGAGACCACCACAAAGGCACAGGAACGCTGCGTCGCCGCCTCATTAAACACCTGCGCGGAGGTCGCACAGACCGGCGTATCCAGACTGGGCACGACCGACAACAAGGCCTTGCCCCCCAGATCCTTCAGCCCCACATCAACCAGGTCAACATCCGTCAACCGAAAGTCAGGTGCCACAGCCCCAACCTCCGGCAACTCACCATTAATCCTGCATGGCTTACCCTGCAAAGTTACTTGCGCCATATCCTAACCCCCCGTCAAAAACTCCAGTATAACGCACCCCGCCAGTCGGCAATCAGCATCGCGCTTGCCCCTGCACAAAACCGCACCTGCCACGATGCAGCACCGCACGGCTCAGTCGCGCCAGGCGAGTTGGCTGCGGAGGGTGACCACCTTGCCGATGATGAACAGGCTGGGGGGCTTGATGTCGTGGTTTTTAACGAGCCCGAGGAATTGCAGCAGGGGCGCTGTGTAGCGCGGGCTGTGAGCCCCACACGCACACTTGTCCAGCGACACCCGGATTGCCGGATAGCCGTAATGGGGGATTTTCCATGTCCAGATCCGATGTGGTAAAAGCAGGAGGTAACTCGAGCTCCCAGAGAGGATGCTCCTCAAAGTCGCAGGCCGTCCTGCGGCTGTTTCGGGGCGAGAGCCTGGATGCTTTGTCCAGAGAACTGCAGGTCAATGCCTATACATTACTCTGCCTGGCGGGAAATCGCGCCCAACGTCGGTCTTGCAGCACTACAGTCCAAGCTTGGCGATGGACACGATGTGGAAAGCTTCCATGGTCTTGGAGGATGCCCCCCGCATGGAATCCTTCCATGGAATCCAACCCATTTATGGCT
>DKIB01000073.1 GCA_002454015.1 Proteobacteria bacterium UBA6729 | reverse complement strand
CTGGCGGTGGCGGCCTTGCGTGTGCGGGAGGCAGAACTACTGTGCCGATCTTTCGCTTTCGTAACCATCATTCAGACTCGTGTGCTCAAAGCATAGAGCGTTGCCAATTATACGCAACTTGCCTGGCAGATGACAGAGGCACAATAACTTTATGAAAATCAGTGACTTGTCAGGTCTCTACCGGAGTTGCAGTGGTTTCCCGCAGGCTGATTGTTTCCCAGCCTCTGCAGGCAGCCGTCTCCTGTAACACGGGGTCAGGGTCCACGGCCACAGGGTGACTGACCCGTTCCAGCAGGGGCAGGTCATTGCGAGAGTCACTGTAGAACCAGGCATCCTGCAAGGTCTCTGCGGTGTGATTCATCCAGTGTTGCAGGTGCACCAGCTTGCCTTCCGCATAGCAGGGGGAGCCCTGTATCCGGCCGGTGTAGTGCCCGTCCCGCAGTTCCGGCTCGGTAGCCAGCAAATCAGCTATGCCATAAAGTGCAGCGATGGGCTCGGTCAGGAAGCGATTGGTGGCAGTAATGATCAGGGGTCGGTGGCGCATGCTGCGGTGGTGCTCTATCAACCGTGCCGCACGGGGCAGCAGTCTGGGTCGAATCTGTTGCTCAATATACTCCTCGCGCCAGCGTAATAGCTGTTCCATGGGCTGGCCAGCCAGTGTTTGTAACTGGAAGTGCAGAAATTCCATGACATCCAGCCGGCCCTGCTGGTACAGCCTGTGGTAGTGTTCATGCCGTTGCTTGAGGGTGACCGGGCCATAGCCCCTGCTGACCAGAAAATGTCCCCAGAGTCGATCACTGTCCCCTGCGATCAGGGTGTTGTCAAGGTCAAAGGCGGCGAGCGTCACAAGGGGGTCAAGGGAGCGAAATCTGCCTGAATGACAGACCACTCCTGCGCCAGCCCCTCCAGCAGTTCGCACCCCAGGGCATCTGCGTTGTTCTTGTCCTCCGGGTCGGTGGGTGCGATGTGGTCGCGGATCAGGCCGGCCTGTGGTTTCCCGGCCAGCAGGCGCCGCATGCGATAGCGGATGGTCCGTGTGGGGTGCAGATTGTGCAAAATATACATCTTGCCACGACGCAGGGCCTGACAGCGGGAGTGGTTGGTCTTGGAGATGTGCAGGTAGGCAGCGGCCCCCCGTGCCGCCTCTACAACCGCATCATCTGCCGCCACACCGCTGGTGGCACAGAGCATCAGCACCAGGGCGCAGGCCCCGCGGCGTTTATTCCAGATGGCTGCGCAGCATCCAGGCATTTTTCTCGTGGGCCTCTATACGGCGCGTGAGGATGTCCAGAGTGGCCTCGTCCCCGGCCTCGTCGGCAGCGCTGGTCAGGGCACGTGCCCGGCGTATGAGGGTTTCCTGATCAGTCACCAGCGTACGGATCATCTGTTCCGCCACGGGGATTCCGGTTTCTTCGGGAACCTTGGACAGTTGCGAGAACTGTGAGTAGGAGCCGGGGGCATATTCCCCCAGCGCACGAATGCGCTCAGCGATCTCATCCACCGCTGTGGCCAGTTCCGTATACTGTTGCTCAAACAGGGTGTGCAGCGTGGCAAACATGGGACCCGTCACATTCCAGTGGAAATTATGCGTCTTCAGGTACACACTATAGCTGTCCGCGAGCAGCTCCGCCAGGCCGGCGGCCATGCTCTTGCGGTGTTTTATATCGATGCCGATATTAATATTCATAGGGGTCTGACCTCAATAGCTTGCAAAATGCACGGCTCCTATTGTACTGAAGTTTGCCACGGGGTGTCCAGCATGGCCCGGGATGCCGTCCCGGTCGACCCCGGGCAGCGGTCATAATGCATGTACATCTGCTGGGCACAGGCGGCACCTTCATATGTGGACTGGCCCTGCTGGCCCGGCAGCTGGGGCATCGGGTCAGCGGCTCGGACCACAATGTCTATCCACCCATGTCCGGGCAGTTGCAGGGCATACAGACCTGTGATGGCTATGCCCCTGACCGCTGGGCAGNNGCGAGGCAATCCATCGGTGGAGTAGCTGCTGAATCAGGGGCTCCCCTACAGTTCCGGCCCACAGTGGCTGGCTGAGCAGGTGTTGTCCGGGCGTTATGTGGTGGCAATATCCGGCACCCATGGCAAGACCACGGTCACCGCCATGCTGGCCTGGATTCTGCATGTCGCCGGGTTGGAGCCCGGCTTCCTGATTGGAGGTGTCGCCCCGAACTTTGGCGTTTCTGCCCGGCTGGGTACTGGCAGGGTGTTCGTGCTGGAGGCGGACGAGTATGACAGTGCATTCTTTGACAAGCGTGCCAGGTTTGTCCATTATCAGCCGCAGCTCTTGACCATTCTGAACCTTGAGTACGATCACGTCGATATCTATGCCTCATTGGTGGATATCCGTCGACAATTTCACCATCTGGTGAGGACTGTACCCGGGCAGGGGCGAATACTGGCTCCCCTGGATGATGCACAAATTCGGGCCGTGCTGGCGGGGGGTGCTGGACCCCGGTGGAGGATCTGGCCACTGGTGACTGGCGGCTGGTGGCCTGTGCCGGGGATTGGAGCCACTTTCAGGTGTGGCATCAGGGGCAGCTGGCAGGCGGGGTCCAGTGGTCGCTGTTTGGTCAACACAATGCCGTGGATGCCTTGGCAGCAATCGTTTCCGCCTGGACCCTGGAGGTTCCGGTAGCCGCCTCGTCGGCAGCCCTGGCGGCGTTCCAGCCGGTACAGCGTTGCCTGCAGCCACTGGGGGAGATCGACGGGGGCCACCCTGTATGATGATTTTGCTCATCATCCCGGCGCCATCCGGGCCGGGTTGGCTGCTCTGGGCACCCGTCATGTCGGCTGCAGGCGGCTCGCCATTCTGGACCTGGCCCGCAACACCATGCGCCGGGGGGTTGCACGGCACCCGGCTGGGGGAGTCCCTGCGGGCTGCGGACCGGGTCTATATCTACAAGCCACCCGGACTGGATTGGGATCTGGAGGCGGTCACAGCCGCGGTAGCCGGGCGGTGTGTCATCCTGGACAGCGTGACAGTACTGCAAACCCGACTGCTGCAGGAGCTCCGCCGCGGTGATGTTATACTGCTGATGGGCAATGCCGGGTTTGGTGGCTTGCAGCAGCGGCTGCTTGCCGTATCAGGACAGCGGACGGGGTCATGAAAATACCACT
This sequence comes from Proteobacteria bacterium UBA6729, assembly GCA_002454015.1. Lineage (GTDB taxonomy): Bacteria > Pseudomonadota > Gammaproteobacteria > Porifericomitales > Porifericomitaceae > UBA6729. The sequence continues at coordinate 20,822 of DKIB01000073.1, read as the reverse complement.
ATTTCCTCTTAACACCGTGTTATTTCCGGGTGGCAGGGTTAACCTGCGCATCTTTGAGCCGCGCTACACTGACATGGTCAGCCACTGTATGCGCAACGAGATGGGCTTTGGTATCTGCCTGTTGCGGGACAGCACGGTTGAATCCCGCAGGGAACTCTTCCACAGCGTCGGCACATACACACTGATCACGGACTGGGAATTGCTGGACGATGGTCTGTTGGGCCTGCACTGCAGGGGTGAAAAACGGTTCACTATCAGTAGCAGCTACTACGGTGCAGGTGGGCTCAACGAAGCAGAGGTCAGCTGGCGGCTGGACCAGACCGGGGAGATGGGGGAGCGGGAACCGCAGCTCCTGGCCTCATGTATAGACTTTGTGCGCCGTCAGGCCAAGGCAGAAGAGTGGGCAGCAGAGTTGCACAGCGAGCATCGACTCAGCGACCTGAACTGGCTCAGCTACCGCCTTGCCGAACTGTTGCCATTGACTGCCGAGAGTCGGCAAACAGTGCTGGACATGGATAATCCGGACATCCGCCTGCGTACCCTGAGCTCGGTCATCCAGACCATCGGACGCAAGCGCCCGGGTTGAGCACTGCTTGCACTGCAACATCGCGGGACGAACGAACAGGGCTACAAGGTGCCCGGGCGGCTGGTTCTGAGGCGACAACTATCCTGACACGGGGGCGTCCTTGTGGGGCCATTCGCAGAGTTTGCGTATGCAGCAATCGTTGCAATCCGGTTTGCGGGCCTTGCAGACATAGCGACCATGCAGGATCAGCCAATGGTGAGCATGCAGCTGGTAGCGTGTGGGGATGATGTCGCAGAGGCCGTGCTCTACCTCCAGCACATTGCGGCCCGGTGCCAGGCCGGTGCGATTGGCGATACGGTAGATGTGGGTATCCACGGCAATGACGGGCTGGTGGAATGCTGTATTCAGGATGACATTGCAGGTCTTGCGGCCCACACCCGGCAAGGCCTGCAGGCCCTGCCGGGTGGCGGGTACCCGGCCGTTATGGTGTTCAAGCAGTTGTCTGCAGGTCTGCAGAATGTGCCCGGCCTTGGTGTTGTACAGGCCGATGGTGCGGATGTGCTGTTTGAGGCCGTGGACGCCGAGGGCCAGCATGCTTTGGGGGTCCGGTGCGACCCTGAACAGGGCACGGGTGGCGTGGTTGACCGCCTTGTCGGTGGATTGTGCGGACAGCATTACTGCGACCAGCAGCTGAAAATGGCTGTGATACTGTAGCTCCGTGCCGGGATTTGGATTGTCGCGCTGCAGCCGCGCACAGATGCGGCCTGCTTTGGCCCGATCCATTCAGCACCACCGAGCCCGGGCCGTTCCCAGCAGTAATCCGAGCAACAGCAGGGCGCTCCATGCGGAGGGCAGCTGAGCAGGCAGTTCCAGCCATGTGGTGGGGTCGGGCAACACCCTCAGCAGGCCCACCGCCAGCAACAGGAGCAGGAGGCTGACCCCGTTGTGCAGTGCCTGCAACAGCAGTTCCCGGCATCGTGGACGCAGTGCCAGTTCGCGTAGTGGCAGCACCACCGCGCTGCAGCCGCCTGCAAGGGCCAGTGGAACCACCAGTGCTGTGCCTGCGGGGTACCAGAGCAGTTGCAGGGCCAGGCCAGCCAGATAGAAAGCGGCACAACTGAGGGTGAGCACCAGGGGCAGGAGCAGAACCGCAGGCACCAGGGCGCGCAACACGAAGAGCAGCAGGGCGGCTGCGGGCAGGCAGCAACATACACACAGGCCAAGCAGTGCCCCCTGTACGGGGTCGGCGGCATAGACGGCCAGCGGCGCGAGCCCGGCTGCCGTGGGGGACAGCCCCGTGAGGGGCTTCATGTGCCGCCGATGCGGCCTTGATTTACGACGAATTGCAGGTTGATGCCAGCCAGTTCGATGCGATCCTGATTCTTCAGGGGATGCGCCCGGGAGCCGATCTGCGTACCATTGACCACGGGGTAACGTTTGCCATCTCCATCGCTCTCGATATGGGTGATAAAGTAGCCCAGGGGTCGGCGCGATATGGCGGCGACCTGGACGCCGGGTCGTCCAATGGTGATCAGGGCCTTGCTCAATACCAGCTCGCGTCCGGTACTGGGGCCACTGAGCACCTTCAGGACCCCCCGTGGCCTGTCCTGGCTTGCAGTGCTGGCCTCGGCACCGCCGCCGGCGCGCTCCGCCAGTTTGGCCATGGAGGCCGCACTGGCGGCCGTACGCGGGCGGATCAGCACGGTCTTTTCCAGTTCCGGATCATCGATATCTGCAACATCCGTGCTGAACAGGAGTACATGTTTGCCGACCGTGATACGGTCACCATTGTGCAGGGTGTATTTGTGGATACGCTGACCGTTGACGAAGGTCCCGTTGGTGCTGTTCATGTCTTCTACAAATACGTCATCCAGAACCTTGATGATGACGGCGTGCTGGTTACTGATGGCAAGGTTATCTATGCACAGGTCGGCCTGCGTGGACCGACCGATGATGGCGCGTTCCTTGTCCAGAGAGAGTTCCCCCTGAGATTGGTTGTTCAAGGTGACTGTCAACTTTGCCATGGCTACTCCGTACTCCAGATAATCAGGCTCAAGCGCCCTGCCGACCAGTCTGGACCGACGGGGAGGTGATCTCTTCGGGTGACTCCGGCCCAGTCAGGGTCTTCACCAGCACCACAGAGATGTTGTCCTTGCCGCCACGTCGATTGGCTTGGGCCACCAGCTCTTGTCCGGCCACCTCCAGGTCGGCTTCGTGGCGCCGCAGGGCCAAGTGAATCTCACGGTCTCCCAGCATATCATTCAGGCCGTCCGAGCACAACAGGTACAGGTCACCCGGGAGACAATATTCCCGCTTGACATCCACTTCCACCTCTGGCTTGATTCCCAGTGCCCGTGTTACCAGAGACTTGTTTGCATATTCTAGCGCTTCTTGAGGGGTACATAACCCTTTTTCTATAACTTCTTGATATAATGAGTGATCTTTAGTCATTTGCTGTAGCCCGGAGTCGCGCAGGCGATACATTCTGGAGTCGCCTACATGGGCTATGCAGACCTGACCCGCACGGAACAGCGCTATCACCAGGGTGGTGCCCATGCCCTTGCACTCCTCGCGTTCCCGTGAGGCCTGATAGACGGCATGGTTGGCCTCTTCAGCGGCCTTCTGCAACAGCAGGGCACACTTGCGTGACAGGCTTTCCGGATCGTCAGGCCCGGCATCCAGACGATCCAGAGCCGGGTACACCCGCCGGAGTACAGAGGTTACCGCAAGGGCACTGGCCACCTCGCCAGCCTTGTACCCCCCCATGCCATCGGCAACGACCACCAGGCCCCACTCCGGGTCGGATGCGGTGCTGTCTTCATTATGGGGTCGGTTGCGTCCCACGTCAGAGAGGTTGACAACCTCAAGCCTGCCAGACCGGGATACAGTCATCGTCCGCTACTTTTCCAGCAGTGCCCGCTTGTCGGGACGGTCCTTCCAGTCATCCGCATCGTCCGGTGCTGGCTTGCGGTTGATGATGACTGGCCATTCTCTGGACAGTTCGGCGTTCAGGCGGATAAATTCCTGCTGCTCCGCGGGGACCTCTTCCTCGGCCGTGATTGCATCCACAGGGCATTCGGGCTCGCACAGGGTGCAGTCTATGCACTCATCCGGGTCGATCACCAGCATGTTGGGGCCTTCGTGAAAACAATCCACGGGACAGACCTCCACACAATCGGTGTACTTGCACTTGATGCATTTTTCGTTAACAACAAATGCCATGGTTCAACTATCTCTCTAACGACTCCGGGACGGGTGCTGAGGGGCACCCCGCACCCCCGATTCTAATCGATCAGGCGACGAATGTGGTAGAGCACATCCAGGGCCTCCCGTGGACTCAGGCGGTCCGGCTCCAATTCCTGCAGGTAGCTGCGCAGGCGGTCCGGGGGTGGGGTGGCCCTGGCGGGTGCCGGGGCGGAGCTCGTGCGGGGCGGGATCATGCGCTGCTCCAGATTGCGCAGCTCTTCCCGGGCATGGCGTACCACAATATCCGGCACCCCTGCCAGCCCGGCCACCTGCAGGCCATAACTGCGGTCCGTCGGTCCGGGTTCGACCTTGTAGAGAAAGACGATGCGATTGTCGTGTTCAGTGGCCTTCAGGTGTACATTGCAGACGGTATCCAGATTCTCGGCCAGCTGGGTCAGTTCAAAGTAGTGCGTTGCGAACAGGGTGCAGGCCTGCACCCGCTCGGCCAGGTGGGTGGCTGCGGCCCAGGCCAGCGCCAGTCCGTCCAGTGTGCTGGTCCCCCGTCCCACCTCATCCATCAGCACCAGACTTCGGCGGGTGGCATTGTTGAGTATCCTGGCCATCTCCGTCATCTCCACCATGAAGGTGGAACGACCGCCAACCAGGTCATCCGAGGCCCCTATACGGGTGTAGATGCGGTCTACCGGGCCGATCCGCGCTGTCTTGGCGGGCACATAACTGCCGATGTGCGCCAGGATCACGATCAGTGCATTTTGACGCATATAGGTTGATTTTCCACCCATATTTGGTCCAGTAATGATCATCAGTCGCTTGGGCTCACGGATGTGCAGTGCATTGACGGTGAAGGGATCCTGTAGCAGTGCAGCCACCACCGGATGCCAGCCCCCCTGGATTTCAAGGCCGGTCTGCGTGGACAATTCGGGCCTGCAAAATTTCAGGGTGCAGGCGCGTTCAGCCAGGCAGGCCAGTACGTCCAGCATGGCCATGGCGCTGGAGGCAGCCTGCAGGGATTGTATATGGGAGGCGCAGTATTCCAGCAGTTCACCGTATAACTGCTTTTCCAGGGCCAGTGCCCTGTCGTGCGCGCCCAGCACCTGCTGCTCCAGCTGCTTCAATTCCGCAGTGGAATAACGCAGCGAGGATTTCAGTGCCTGCAGGTAGTGATAATCAGCCGGAACCTGCGCTTGTTGCGCCTTGCCGATCTCTATGTAGTACCCGTTAATGCGGTTGTAGCCCACCTTCAGGCCGGTAATATCGGTGCGCTCACGTTCCCGTTGTGCCAGTTGTTCCAGATGGGTGCCCCCTTCCTTGCCCAGCTGGCGCAGGGCATCCAGTGCCTGATCATAGCCATCGCGCAGTATTCCTCCCTCCCGCAGCTGTGACGGGGGGGTATCCGTCAGGGCCTGTTGCAGACGCCGCAGCAGCTCGGGAAAGGGGGTGATCGGGACCGCAAGCCTCTGCAGCAGGGGGCATTCCTGCTTGGTGAGCAGCGTTTCCAGACGGGGCAGCAATTCCAGCGTATTACGCAATTGCACCAGATCACGGGGGCGGGAGGTGCCGAGTGCCAGCCGACCGAGGATCCGTTCCAGATCGCCGATGCTACTGAGGGTTTCCCGGAAATCCCGATAGCCATGTGCCTCCAGCAGGGCGGTGATGGCGGCCTGGCGCTGCAGCAGGCGGGTTCTGTCCTGCAGGGGGCGTTGCAGCAGTCGTTTCAACAGGCGGGTGCCCATGGGGGTGCGGGTGGTGTCCATGACCCCGAGCAGGGATTGTCCGGGAGCCCCGGACAGGGCGGTCTCCAGTTCCAGATTACGCCAGGCGGTCCCATCCAGCAGCAGGGCATCCTCGTGGTATTCAGTACGTGGGGGTTGCAGGTGTGGCAGCCGGGTGACTCGCTGGGTGTCCCGGGCATATTGCAACAATGCACCGGCCGCAGCGATGGCAGCGCGCAGCTGCGTACAGCCGAAGCCATCCAGATTGTGCACTGCATACTGCTCCAGCAACAGTCTTTCCCCGAGCTCGGGCTTGAAATGCCAGTCCGGCAGGCGACGTACCGTCCCCGGGTACGAATCAGCGGACAACCATTCCGCTGCTTCCGGGAGGAGCAGCTCGGCCGGTCGTATGCGCTGCAGTTCCCCGCTCAGGGCCTGCAGGCTGGGTTCTGCAAGGGTGAATCGACCGCTGCTGAGATCCAGCACGGCCAGGCCGACGCGCTGTCCGGCATCCATGTATACGCTGGCCAGAGGACACTCCGTTCCGGCCTCCAGCAGGGATTCTTCGCTCAGGGTGCCTGGCGTGATCAGACGCACGACCTCGCGTCGCATCGGCCCACGGCTGTTGGTGGGGGGCTCAACCTGATCACAGATGGCCACCGATTCGCCGTGGCGTACCAGGCGCACCAGGTAGTTTTCCATGGCGTGTGCAGGCACCCCGGCCATGGGGATGGGCTTGCCGGCAGAGCGCCCCCGGGTTGTCAGCGCCAGGTCCAGCAGGCGGGTGGCGCGCTCGGCATCCTCATAGAACAATTCGTAGAAATCACCCATGCGGAACAGCAGCATATACCCGGGGTGTTGCTGCTTGAAGCCGAGGTATTGCTGCATCACCGGGGTATGTTCCGGTGTGGCCCCCTGTTCTTTGGGGGCGAATATATCCTGCTGCTCCATGGGTGTAATCATGCTACAGGACGCCGTGCCGATCAATCATCGGCAGCCGCGCGCCGGGACCATGCTAGAATAAATCCGCCTGTAACGGAACTCAGCCCCACGCTCATGATACCGCAATGACACAGATCCCCAAGGTGGTCATCCCGGCGGCGGGGTTGGGTACGCGTATGCGCCCGGCTACGCTGGCGGTGGACAAGGAACTGCTCACCGTAGTGGACCGACCGATAATCGACTACATAGCAATGGAGGCTGCGCTGGCCGGTGTTGAAGAACTGGTGCTGGTGTGCCGGGAATCGCGTCCGGCGGTGCTGGGCTATCTGCAGGCACGTAGTGATGCCTGGCCGGGCTTGTCGCGGTTTTCCGTGGTCGTGCAGGAACGCCCGCTGGGTCTGGGTGATGCGGTGCTGCAGAGTCGTTCGGTAGTCGGCGCTGCCCCCTTCGGCGTGATGCTGCCGGATGTGTTGTTGTATCCACCACAGGCCGGGATGGCGGCTCTGGTGCAGGCCTTCGCGGGGAATAGCCTGATCCTGGTCAATCCGGTACCGTCCGCACAGTTGTCGGCTTACGGGATTGCTGATTGCGACGATACCCGGGAGGGGGTGCTGCCGGTACGGGGGCTGGTAGAAAAACCGGAGCCCGATCAGGCGCCGTCCAATCTGGCCGTGACGGGCCGCTATCTGTTTACCCCGGAACTGTTTGAATGGCTGGCCAGACAAGGCTCTGGTCATAATGATGAGGTACAACTGACCGATGCCATGACCCGTCTGGAACTCGGTGCGGTGCGTTTTGATGGGCGTTGTTACGATTGTGGCAGTCGGGCGGGGCTGGTGCAGGCGGTACTGGAGTATGGCCTGCGTGACCCGCAGTTGGCACCGATATTGCGCACCGCCCTGAGCACATTATGATCGTTGCCAGACTGCAGGAGCATGCGGCACGACTGGCAGAACAACGTCGCATCGTACTGCGGAACCGACGGCTGGCCCTGGGTGGGCTGCGTCTGGATCTGGGGGCGCAACGGGCCGACGCCCAGGTCATGGAGGCACTGCTGGCCTGGGCGCGGAGTCGGGGTCTGCGGCAGCGGTTCAGGGAATTGTGTGCCGGGCATCCGGTCAATAACGGCACGGCGGCTCTGCATACCGCCCTGCGGGGCACACCGGCAATGCACGCCCGGGGGACCGCCCGGCGTATGGCGCTGCAGCTGACCCGGGCCCTGGAATTTGCCGACCGGATACGGCAGGGGCGCTGTACAGGGCCGGGTGCCCGGTCCTTCACGGATATAGTCAATTTGGGGGTGGGTGGATCAGAATTGGGCGCACGCCTGTTGGTAGACGCGCTCGGGCCCGCACGCGGTGCACCCGCAGTGCATTTTATTGCCGGACCGGATGGTCTGGGACTGGAACGCCTGTTGGCGCGGCTGGACCCGCGGCGGGTACTGTTCATCGTGAGTTCCAAGTCCTTTACTACCTGGGAAACCCTGCTCAATGCCCGCCGGGCTCGGGACTGGCTGCAGGCCCGGCAGGGCACTGCGGCGGGACGGTTGCAGATGGTCGGGATCTCAGCTGCGCGGGGTGCCATGCGCGAGTTTGGCCTGTCTCCATCGCGCTGTTTTTATATGGAACCAACGGTGGGGGGACGGTATTCGGTGTGGTCGGCGATGGGGCTGGCAGCGATGATCTGCGTGGGTACCCGTGCCTTTCAGGGCTTTTTGAACGGGGGGCGGGATATGGACCGCCGGGTGCTGCAAACCCCCGCGGCACGTAATCCTGCCATCCTGCTGGCGCTGTTTGATGCCTGGAATATCGGCTATCTGGGGGTGCACAGCCGGGTGTTGCTGGTCTTTGATGAGCGCCTGGCTGCACTGGTGCCGTATCTGGGCCAGCTGGAGATGGAAAGCCTGGGCAAGCCGGTTGGGCAGGGGGTGCCTTTGTGGGGTGGCCCGGGCTATGCCGCCCGACACAGTTACTTTCAACTGCTTTATCAGGGCGGTACCCCCTTCGCAGCAGACCTGGTGCTGGTACAGCGAGCCCCGGCCCCGCAGCTGCAGTCACGGCGTGCCGAACTGTTGCGTCGTGCGGCAGACTGTGCCCGGGTGCTGGCACGGGGTCGGGGCTCCGGGAGTGGGCGCTGTCCCGGCGGGCGCCCGCACAGCATATTGCATATGCGGGCCCTGACCCCTCGCGCATTGGGACAATTGATCGCCCTGTATGAACACAAGGTGTATGCGCTGTCCGTGCTATGGGGCAGCAACGCCTTCGACCAGCCCTTTGTGGATGCCGTACGTCGTTGAGGCTGCTGGTACAATAGCCCCCGGGTGGATGTATGTTTACCGGGATTATTCAGGCCATGGGCCAAGTTGTGACTGCGGACAGCCAGAAACTGTGTATCACCGCGGTCGGGTTGACGGCATTGCGTCCGGGTGACAGTGTTGCGGTTAACGGTGCCTGCTTGACGGTAGTGGCTGCCACGGGCAGCACCTTTCATGCCCAGCTGTCTCCGCAGACCTGCCAGCAAACCATGTTGGGACGCTTGCAGGTCGGGGAGAGGGTTAATCTGGAGCCTGCCCTGTGTCTGGGGGAGCCATTGGCTGGCCATCTGGTGAGCGGTCACGTGGACGGCATGGGCGAGGTGGTTGCCTGCACGGCTGCTGCGGATTGCAAACGACTCACCATCCACGTGCCGACCGCGTTGCAACGCTATCTGTGTGCACGGGGTGCGCTGTGTGTGGATGGTGTCAGTTTGACCATTGCCGGGGTGGAGGATAACGCTTGTACTGCGAGTCTGGTCCCTTATACATTGGCACATACCACGCTGGGAGAGTTGCCCACCGGTCAAGCTGTTAATCTGGAAGTGGATCAGCTGGCACGTTATGTGGAGCGGTTGTTGGAGGTACGCCATGAGTTTGCATGATACCGAGTCACTGGTAGCCGAGTTTGGTGCAGGGCGTATGGTGGTACTCATGGATGATCACGAACGTGAAAACGAGGGAGATCTGGTGATGGCGGCCTGTCAGGTAAAGGCCGGGCATATTAACTTTATGTCCCGGCATGGGCGTGGCCTGATCTGCCTTGCGCTGACACCGGAGGATTGCGAACGCCTGCGCTTGCCGCTGATGTCCAACCGCGGTTTTTCCTGTCATGGCACCAACTTTACCGCCTCCATTGATGCGGGCACCGGGGTGACGACGGGGATCTCGGCAGCGGACCGGGCACACACCGTGCGTACAGCCGTTGCGCCGGATACCGGCCCTGCCGATCTGGTCCGCCCGGGACATGTGTTTCCACTGATGGCACATCCAGGGGGGGTGCTGGTACGTGCCGGACACACGGAGGCGGGCTGTGACCTGGCGCGTCTGGCACGTCTGCATCCGGCGGCGGTGATTGTGGAGATCCTGAATGAGGATGGCAGCATGGCCAGACGTCCCCAACTGGAGCAATTCGCCGAGCAGCACAGCCTGCAGCTGGGCACCATAGCGGACCTGATCAGTTATCGCATGCAGAATGAAAAGACCGTACAACGATTGTGTGAGCAAGCCGTACACACGGAGTTTGGTGACTTCCGCCTGCTGGTGTACAAGGATCTGATTCATACCGGTATTCACTATGCCCTGGTGGCGGGTGAACTGGAACCTGCCCGGCCGGTACTGGTGCGCGTACATCTGCATGACCCGGTGCTGGATCTGACCGGACTTGTGAAGGGTCACAACATACAGAGAACCTTGTTGCGTATCGGTCGTGAGGGGGGTGTGGCAGTCGTGCTGTGTGACCCGCTGGAACCGGAGGAGGTAGTAGCCCGGGTTGAGTCTCTGGGCAGCGGTGGAACCATGGAACATCCCCATGATCTGCGTACCATCGGTATAGGCGCACAGATTCTGGTGGATATCGGCGTGCAGAAGATGCGCGTGTTGAGTTCTCCACGGCGCATGCATGCCCTGGCCGGGTTTGGTCTGGAGATAGTAGAGTTTGTGGAACCGGAGTGCACTTGAGTGATGGAGAAGGCCGCACCATCTCCCCTGCAGCATGCTGTAGCCAAACTGCGCGTCAGTGTGATCGCTGCACGATTCAATGCGGCGATTGTGGATGGCCTGCTGCAAGGGTGCCTGCAGTGCTTGTGGGCCGAAGGTCTGCAACAGCAACAGGTTCAGGTGCTGCGGGTGCCGGGGGTCTTTGAGTTGCCACAGGCGGCGCATCGGCTGGCCCGTACTGCACCACCGGATGCGATCATTGCACTGGGGGCAGTGATTCGCGGCGAGACCCTGCATCATGAACTGATCAGCACCGAGTGTATCCGTGGTTTGGCGACGGTTGGGCTGGAGGTGCCGGTGGCCCTCGGTGTGCTGACCGTTGAGAATATCCGGCAGGCCGAGGCACGCGCCGCGATCGGCCCGGGCAATCGCGGCCATCAGGCAGCCCTGGCAGCCCTGGAGATGGCGGCATTATGCCGCCAGATAGACGCGCCATGAAGGCGCGCAGGCGGGCACGGCGCTGTGTGGTGCAGGCCCTCTATCAACGCGAACTCAGCGGCATGGAAATGGCGGCCGTGATCGCCGCCTTTGCGGAAGAGGAGACGTTCCGTCTGGCAGATCAACAGTGGTTCCGGAAATTGGCACAGGGTATAGAGGCACATCAGGGGGAACTGGATGCAACCCTGGAGCCCTGCATGAGTCGCCCCTGGTCACAGCTGGACCCTGTGGTGCGTGCGGTTTTGTATATCGGCCTGTATGAACTGCGCTACTGTCCGGAACTGCCCTGGAAGGTGGCTATCAATGAGGCCGTGGAACTGGCCCGGGAGTTTGCCGGCGAGGGTGCCCACCGCTACGTAAATGCGGTACTGGACTGTGCCCGCAAGTCGGCGGATTCCGGTCTGTCACCGGGGCAGCCATGAGCGCCCTGTCGCACCGTGACATGGACGAGTTCAGTCTGATCGAGCGCTATTTTCGGCGCCACCAGCCGGGTGCCACGGACCTTGAACTCGGGATCGGTGATGATGCCGCCATCGTCCGGGTGCCTGCAGACCGCCACCTGGTAGTCAGTGTGGATACCCTGGTGGCGGGACGACACTTCCAGCGCGATACGGCAGCTGCGGATATAGGCCACAAGGCGCTGGCGGTAAACCTGAGCGATTTGGCCGCGATGGGCGCAGCGCCACGCTGGTGGTGGCTGGCACTCAGCCTGCCCGATGCAGATGCTCATTGGCTGGAGGCCTTCAGCGGCGGGATGTTTGCACTGGCGGAGCAGTATGATATGGCCCTGGCAGGCGGCGATCTGGTATGTGGGCCGCTGGTGGTAACCATGACCGTAGCCGGGCTGGTGGCACCGGATCAGGCCCTGTGTCGCCGGGGTGCTGCCGCGGGTGATGCGATCTATGTTACCGGCACGCTGGGTGCGGCAGCACTCGCACTGCGGTATCAGCAGGCGCCCGCAGCCCCTCTGCATCGTCCCCGACCCCGGGTTGAGGCCGGGCGGGCACTGGTGGGTCTGGCCACCGCCTGTGTAGATATCTCGGATGGTCTGGGGATCGATCTTGGACAGTTGCTGACTGCCTCCGGTGTGGGTGCGACCCTGGATCCGGCGGCACTGCCACTGCCGACGACTGCCGTGGACGTGAGCGGCACACAACTTTGGGAACTGGCGATCAGCGGTGGTGATGATTACGAACTGTGTTTCACGGTGCCGTCCGCTCGGGAGCAGGAGCTGCCACAGCGCCTGTGTGGCATCGATGTGCAACTGACCCGGCTGGGATATACCCGGCGCGGGGCGGGTCTGCATTGGCGCACCCGTGATGGGGCCTGCTTCCGGCCGTCGGTGGCTGGCTACAGGCATTTCGGTTAATATTTTTATCACCGGAGGGAGGCTGAAGATGAGCGATCAGGACTACAGAACAGAGCGTGACAGTCTGGGCACAGTGCGGGTGCCCGGCGCTGCCCTGTATGGGGCGCAGACCCAGCGGGCGATAGAGAATTTTCCGATCAGTGGTGAGGTGATGCCGCGTGCCTTCATCCGTGCCCTGGGCCTGATCAAGGCTGCTGCGGCACGCACCAACCAGGCCCTGGGCCTGTTGCCGGAGGAGCAGGCTGATGCCATCTTCCAGGCGGCGCAGGAGGTGGCCAGCGGGAGCCATGATGCGCACTTCCCGGTGGACCCGTTCCAGACCGGTTCGGGTACCAGTTCCAATATGAACTGTAACGAGGTTGTTGCGGCGCTGGCCACGCGCATGCTGGGCCAGGCCGTGCATCCCAATGACCATGTCAATATGTCGCAGAGCAGCAACGATGTAATCCCTACGGCGATCCATGTCAGCAACTGTTTACTGGCCACCGAAGGCCTGCTCCCTGCGCTGTCTCACCTGCGGCAGCTGCTGGATCGGCGGGCCCAGGAATTTGCCACAGTGGTCGTTACCGGGCGTACGCATCTGATGGATGCCATGCCGGTTACTCTGGGTCAGGAACTGGCGGCCTGGGGTGCCCAGCTGGCACAGGGGGCAGCTCGTATCGGCGACACCCTGCAACGGCTGCAGNNTGCAGGCCCTGCCACAGGGCGGTACAGCCGTGGGCTCGGGGATCAATGCCCACCCGGAGTTCGCCGGGCGTTTTGTGCGCCAGCTGTCGCCGCTGGCCGGGATTGCATTTCAGAGCAAAGACAATCTGTTTGAGGGGATGGCAGCACAGGATTCAGCGGTGGAGTTTGGCGCTCAGCTGAAGGTTCTGGCGGTATCGCTGATGAAGATAGCCAATGATCTGCGCTGGATGAACAGCGGTCCCCTGGCGGGGCTGGGGGAGATCCGTCTGCCGGTACTGCAGCCGGGCAGCAGNNTCGATCATGCCGGGCAAGGTCAACCCGGTGATCCCGGAGGCGGTATGCATGGTCTGTGCACAGGTGATCGGGTACGATGTGGCCAACACGGTGGCGGGTCAGTCGGGGAATTTCCAGCTGAATGTGATGCTGCCGCTGCTGGCCGTCAATCTGTGCAAGGCCCAGCAGCTGCTGACGAATGCCATGCGCTGTCTGGCAGATCGGGCCATCGCCGGTTTTGAGGTGGTGCCGGAGCGCAGCGCTGCAGTACTGGCGCGCAACCCGGTGCTGGTAACGGCACTCAATACCGTGCTGGGTTATGAGCAGGGGGCACGTATTGCCAAGCGTGCCTACGCAGAGGGGCGTCCGATTCTGGAGGTGGCTCGTGAAATGAGTGAGTTATCGGAAGCCGAGCTGCAACGGCTGCTGGACCCCCTGACCCTGACGCGGGGTGGTATCCCGGAGTAGGCAGGGCAAGTATGTCAGTACAGTTACCGTTGGTAACCGATCTGGATGGCACCCTGATTCGTTCTGATGTGGGTCTGGAGGCGGTGCTGGCCGGTGTCCGACAACGCCCGGTCCTGTTGTTGGGAATACTGTGGTCGCTACCGTTCACCGGTCTGGCCGCCGGCAAGCGCAGACTGGCGACTGCCGTGGAGCTGGCGGCAGACCGCCTGCCCTACAACAGGGAATTTCTGTCCTGGCTGCAGGCTGCACAGGCCAGCGGGCGCCCGGTATACCTTGCGACTGCTTCTGATCAGCAGCATGCTGCCGCCGTGGCCCGACATTGTGACGGCCTGTTCAGTGGGGTATATGCCTCTGATGGAAACACCAATCTGAAGGGTATACACAAGGCAGAACTGCTGGTGCGGGAGTTCGGTGTGCGTGGTTTTGATTATGCCGGAGATGCCCGTGTAGATGCCGCGGTATGGCAACAATCCCGCCGGGGCATTCTGGTCAATGGCACGGCGGCTGCGGAACGGTGTCTGCAGGCGAGTGGGGCAGAGGTTGAGGTCCACAGCCGTCGCCCTGCACTGCTGCCTGCCTTGTGGCGCGCCCTGCGACCACATCAGTGGCTGAAAAACCTGCTGGTTTTGGTACCCATGCTGGCGGCCTTCCAGCCCGCTGCCGCTGCAGGCCTTGCCGTGCTGGCGTTTTGCTGTGCCGCGTCGGCATCGTATCTGCTAAATGATCTGCTGGATCTGCAACAGGATCGGCAGGACCCGGGCAGGCAGGACCGTCCGATCTGTGCCGGAGCCCTGCCGCTGGCTGTGGCGTTATGGTGCGCACCGCTACTGGCAGCTGCCGGATTGTTGCTGGCCGCGGTGGTCAACAGCGCCCTGTGCATCGTGCTGTCGGTGTATCTGCTGGTCAGTGCAGCCTATACGCTGCAATGGAAAAAACATGCATTGCTTGATACCTTTGTGTTGGCGGGCCTGTACACATTGCGCATCATCGGTGGCGGTGCGGCGGCCATGGTGGCGGTGTCGGACTGGTTGTTGGCCTTTGCAATGTTTTTGTTCTTTGCCCTTGCGCTGGTCAAGCGCATCTCCGCACTCTGTGTGGCGCCACAACTGGCTGGTTATTCCGGGCGTGGCTATAGAGCTGCAGATCTGCCCTTGCTGGTAAGCCTGTGCGCGGCCTCATCCATCGCTTCGGTGCTGGTGTTCGCGCTGTATATCAACAGCACAGCGGTGCATGCCATATACAGCCTGCCGGGGGCACTATGGCTGATCTGTTTGGCGCTCGCAGGGTGGTTATGTCGTATGTTGTTGCAGGCCACCCGTGGTGAGATAGTCGGTGATCCACTGGTGCACATGCTTGCTGACCGGGCAGGGATAATGTTGATCATGGTGGCGTTGCTGGCCATTCCACTGGCGGCCTGGGGATGAGTATTCCCCCGGGCACCCGCACGAAACTTTGTGGTTTTGGCCGGTATCCGACCATTACCGGACGTCTGGTAGCGGCGCGTGACCGTGCTGAGCTGTCGGCCGTGCTACAGGCAGAGCCATCGCTGATTGCCCGGGGCAATGGGCGCAGCTATGGAGATGCGGCCCTGAATGCTGATTGTGTCGTTTCCATGCTGGGACTGAATCGTTTTGTGGATTTTGATGCAGCTACCGGGGTGCTGGTCTGTGAGGCCGGGATATTGCTGGCGGAGATCCTCCAGGTTATGGTGCCCCGGGGCTGGTTTCCGCCGGTGTCACCGGGCACGCAGTATGTAACGGTGGGCGGTATGGTAGCGGCCGATGTGCATGGCAAGAATGCACACCGGGATGGCACCTTTGGTCAATACGTGGAGTGGCTTGAGTTGATGCAACAGGACGGCACCATAAAGCGGTGCAGTCGCACCCGGTACCCGGCATGGTTGCATGCCACCATTGGGGGCATGGGACTGACGGGTGTCATTGTCACGGTGGCCTTCCGGATGATTGCGATCCGCACGGCCTGGATACACCGGGAACTGTATACTGCTGTGGGGCTGGGTGCAGCCATGGAACTGCTGGACAGGCATGCAGGTCGACACTACACGGCGGCATGGGTCGACTGCCATGCCCGTGGCAAGGCCCTGGGCCGGGCGGTATTATTTTGTGGTGAGCATGCCGAGGTGGCTGCGCTGCCACCCGGGACAGCCGCTCTGCACATACCACAACGCTGGACGGCAACGGTACCACTGACCCCACCGTGCAGCTTGTTGTCTGGCTTCTGCGGACGTTTGTTTAATGAACTTTACTATCCGCTGAATCGGTTGAAAGTTCGCCAACAGCTGGTGGATTACCAGCGCTTTTTTTATCCACTTGATGCCATTACCGGCTGGCACCGCCTGTATGGCCCCAGAGGTTTTTGTCAGTATCAGTGCGTGTTTCCTGATGCCACCAGCCATCGTGGAGTACGCGCTGTACTGCAAGCTCAGGCGGCATCCGGTCAGGCCTCCCCCCTGGCGGTACTGAAGCGACTCTCTGCAGGCTCCGGGCTGATGTCTTTTGCCATGCCGGGTTATACACTGGCCATGGATTATGTGGCATCAGAGTCCACATTCACACTGTTTCGCAGTCTGGATGCAATCGTTGCAGAACATGGTGGACGCATCTATCTGGCCAAGGATTCCAGGGCCGATGAGATAGCAGCAGGCTACCCGGTGGAACAGTTTCGCCATTTCCGCAAGGCGGTGGATATGCGCTTTAATTCGTTGTTGGCAGAGCGATTGCGGTTATGAACATTGACAGGCAACGGTTACTTGTGCTGGGGGCTACCGCGGATATTGCGCGTGCCGTTGCCCGGGAGTTTGCGGCGCATGGCTGTGCCGTGGAGATGGCAGCACGTAATCCGGATGCACTGCAGCGGGAGTGTCAGGACCTGCGGCTGCGCAGTGGGGTTGAGGTACGAGGCCATGTGTACGATGTGCTGCATGTTGAGGATGATGCACGGTTGCTGCACGCCCTGGCAGAGAATTTTCCAGGCACCACGATATGTGCAATTGGACTGCTGCATCCACAGCGGGAGTGTTCTGCCAATGTGGCCCTGGCTGCCGAGGTCATGCACAGCAATTACACTGCACCGGCCCGGGTGCTGGAACAGATTGCCGCGATCTACCGGCAGGCGGGGGCAGGCTGTATCATCGGTATCGCTTCGGTAGCCGGGGACCGCGGTCGCGCCGCCAACTACAGTTACGGCTCGGCCAAGGCCGGCTTTGCAGTATTCCTGTCCGGCCTGCGTGCCAGTCTGCAGGGCACCGGGGTGCGGGTCATTACCCTCAAACCGGGTTTTGTGCGTACCCGTATGATGCAGGGCAGGCAGACCCCGGCTGTGCTTACGGCAGCTCCACAGGAACTGGCTGTCAGGCTGTTTCGTCTGTACGACAGTGGTGCCAACGGGGTGTTTTACTACAAGCGCATCTGGCGCCCGATCATGTGGTTGATCTGTCTGTTGCCGGAGCGACTGTTCATGCGTCTGCAGCTCTGATGTCTGCTGTGCCTGCAGGCTGGGCAGCGCAGCCCCGCTGTTGGGTCATCGGCCTGATCGGTGTGCAGCTGGCAGTGTGGACGCTGGTCCCGGCCTGGAGTCACCTCAGTCTGCCGCTGGACGTAGTGCGTGAGGGGCTGGCCTGGGGCCATGAGTGGCAGGCGGGTTATCACAAGCATCCACCCCTGATGTCCTGGCTGACTGAGGCCTCCTTCCGGTGGCTTGGGAGAGTGGGACCATTCCTGCTCAGCCAGCTGGCGGTCGCGAGTTGTTACTGGTTTGTGTTTTTATTGGGACGGCAGCTGCTGGGGGCTCGTGCCGCTGCACTCGGCACGCTGCTGTTGACGGGCAGCTATTATTTCTCCTTTCCTACGCCGGAATTCAATCACAATGTATTACAGATGCCGTTCTGGGCGGCACTCTGTTATGTATTTTACCGGGCGGTGCATCAGCAGGGGATGCGCTACTGGCTGGTATTGGGTGTGCTGGCCGGTTTCGGGTTGTTGGCAAAGTACTCGGTGCTGGTGTTGCTGGTGGTTATGGGTGGGTATCTGCTGTGGGTCCCGATGGCCCGGCGGCAATTATGGACCCCGGGGCCCTGGCTGGCGGTGGCGGTGGCTGCATTGATCCTGATGCCACACCTGTGGTGGTTGCTTGAGCATGACTGGGCCGCGCTGCAATATCTCGGGCAGCGTTCCGGCGCTGCAGGCCCGGGCGTGCAGCGCTTGCTGGAGCCGCTGGACTTTCTGCTGGCCAATCTCCTGTGCCATCTGCCCATGCTGCTGCTGTTGCTGGTCTCGATGCGCTGGCCACCACAGCAGGAGCGGATGGCACCGGATACCCGCTGCTTCCTGTATACCTTTGCCTTTGCTCCAGCCTTGCTTGTGGTAGCAGGCTCTCTATTGATCGGTGCCGGTCTGCGTGATGCCTGGGGCACACCGATGTGGAACCTGTCGGGTCTGGTAGCAGTGGCCTGGTTGGGCTCGCAGCGTCTGGCACTGCGTCCGCTGCTGTATGGGGTGGCAAGCCTGCTGGTACTGGTGCCGACCCTGTACGCGGGCAAGGCGCTGTACGGTTCCCGGTTTACGGATCGGCCGCATCGGTCCGGTTGGCCGGGTGCAGAGTTGGCGCAGGGTCTGGCAGGTGCCTGGTATACACGCACCACCTGTCCACTGCGTATCGTTGCCGGGGAGCCCTGGTTGGCGGGCCTGGTCGCCATGCATATGCCGACTCGCCCCACCGTGCTGTGGGAGGCCAGCCTTGTCCAGTCCCCCTGGTTGCGGGCGGAGCAGCTTGGGCAACAGGGGGTGCTGGCGGTGTGGCGGACCGATACCGACCGCGGCTATGTACCCCCCGCGCGTATCGCTGCGCTCGCTGATATTGAATATGGCGGGGCATTGCAGTTTGACCNNGGCCACGGGGGGCCCCGCTGCAACTGGCCTGGGCAGTGGTGCGCCCCGCCGCCTGTCCTGCCGAAGCGACGGATGGCCCGTAGTCCTCAGGCCTGCTTGTGGCGACCGTGCTGCAGAAATTTGCGGTAGTAGTCGTAGAGGAGCATTTGTGAGCGGCAGGGCTTGCCGGGAGGACGGCGATTATGCTGCCCGGCATCATGCAGGCGAGATTTGGTGCGGTCACGGAACAGTATATCCAGCACATCCAGCAGTTGTCTGATAATGTCTGCGTCAAGTACCGGAAACAGCAGCTCCACCCGGGCATCCAGGTTGCGTGGCATGAGATCGGCCGATGACAGGTACACCTGAGGTGTACCGTTGTTACAGAATGCATACACCCTGGCATGTTCCAGCAGTCGGTCCACTGTGCTCCAGGCACTGATATTTTCACTGTAGCCGGGGATACCGGGCACCAGTGAACAGGCCCCACGTATGGTTAACTCAATATGAACCCCGGCCTGGGATGCGCGATACAGTGCCATGACCATCCGTCGATCTACCAGTGCGTTGACCTTGATGCGGAGCCAGGCCTCGTATCCTGCCAGGGCGTTACGGCGCTCAGCGTTGATCAGGCGCATGAGCTTGCTGCGCAGATGTGTAGGTGCAGGCCATAACTGACTGCGATGGCGCTGTGCGAACATATTGCCTTCAAGCAGCTGAAAGATCCGCAGCGAATCCTCGGTAAACTTGCGACGTGTTGTAAACAACATGAAGTCCGTATACAGTTTGGCGGTACGCTCGTTAAAATTGCCCGTGCCCAGAATCAGATAATACCGATTGGCACGATCCTCACGCCGGGTGATCAAACACATCTTGGCATGAACCTTGAAGCCGCGCAATCCAAACCAGACATTTACCCCCTCACTGCGCAGGGTATTGAAGGTTTCAAGATTACGCTCTTCGTCAAATTTGGCCTGTAGCTCAATAATGGCATCAACCTTTTTGCCATTACGTGCGGCATTAATCAGTGCTTGTATAACCATGGAGTTGCGTGCCAAACGATACAGCGTAATGCGGATGGCCTTTACCCTGGGGTCTATGACCGCCTGTTCCAGCAGATCAATGAAGATACTGAAGCTGTGGTAGGGAAAGTGCAGGCAGAAATCCCGTTCCCGCATGGTGGTAAAGATATCTGCATCCCCGACCAGGGGGTGGGCAATGGCCGGCAGGGGTTTGTATACCAGTTCAGGCAGACCCAGAGCCGGGAAGGATATCAAATCCCGCAGTTGCTGATAGCGCCGCCCGGACAGCAGGTTTTCCTGTTCACGCAGGCCGGAGGCATGCATGACCTTTTCCAGTAATGGGATCGGCAGGGCCCTGTCGTAGGTGATACGGGTAGGGGCACTGGTGCGGCGTTGTCGCAATCCGGTACGGAGGCGCTCTACCATACTGACTG
Organism: Proteobacteria bacterium UBA6729; assembly: GCA_002454015.1. Lineage (GTDB taxonomy): Bacteria > Pseudomonadota > Gammaproteobacteria > Porifericomitales > Porifericomitaceae > UBA6729. Next base: position 828 of record DKIB01000073.1, on the reverse strand, counting down.
AGGAGTCTTCCTCAAAGGTCACCTCTGCATCACGGTTGATCTTGATTGCATAAGCCCGAATCGCGCTACAGGCAAGACCTGTATACACGCCGGGCAGCATGAATCTCAATAAATCATCAAGGAACATCAGACGAATGCCCTTGTTCCCGGGGAGACGGATAAAGCGGGCCACTGCCCCCCAGCGCACTTCCAGCAGTGAATGGATTGGCTGATCGGTATTATGCGTATAGAGTTCAACGGCAAAGATGTAGTCGTCTTCGTTCAATTTCAACGGCGTACGTGCATGGTCCAGCATGGTGCAACTCAGGAACGGACGCACCTGCTCATCAAAGAACTCACGAGCATAGCTGCGCTGTGCCTCATTCAACTGCGTCTCGTTCATGATGTGGATATTATGTACAGCCAGACCGTTCAGCAATTCCCGATATATATCATTGAATGCCTGTTGTTGCTGATCAACCACCCGCCGAATCTCGTCCAACAATGCCTGTGGGTCGCGGTAGGTAGAATCCAGCTGGACAGGCTTTTTCAGATGGCGTCGCAGGGTTGCCACCCGGGTGCGAAAAAACTCATCACGGTTGTTGGAAAAGATCCCCAGAAAGCGCATCCGCTCAATGAGTGGCACCTGTGGGTCGGCCGCCTCCTGCAGGACCCGGGCATTGAAACCCAGCCAGCTGATCTCCCGATTGACCAGCGGCATGGATTTTCGTTGTTGTGGCATGGTGTCGATTCCGTAGCCGGGGGGGCGTGGCCACCCGCATCCGGGGCGGCTCCCCCCGAACCGGCCCCAGACTACCACATTCTGGGGGCTGTGCGGGTCCAGATACA
>DKIB01000054.1 GCA_002454015.1 Proteobacteria bacterium UBA6729 | reverse complement strand
TTCCGGATGGTGAGAGCACAGCACCGCCTGTGATATGGATTCACCACATTTATCCGCAAGCGCAAGCAACCAGGGTTGAATCTCCGGCAGAGACATATAGTTGTCCGGTTCATCCAGCAACAAAGTTCTCCCTTTTGTCAGATGCACCAGCGCGTACAACACGATCAAGACGCGCTGTCCATCCGAAAGCTCGCTAAATCGCAATTCGTAGGGGGATTCCATTTCGTTAAAAACGCCGGTAAGCATGCGAACATCTGCCCCCGTCTGCTCAAGCCGGAAACCACTGAAGTCTGGAATAATCTCTTTCATCTCAGCTACGAAATCAGGTACCAGTTCAGGTCGTTCCTGCATCATGTGGCGATACCAGGCCGCAAAATTTCTACCATCCCGATACAGCTCCGGTTGTTCCGTTTTTGCCTCCGGGACCATATCTGCGGGCTGCAGACGACAACAGACAATCCGGCGCATAAACTCCATAAATTGACCCAGGAGCACATGACTTTTGTTCGGCGAAGGAACAATGCGCGCCAGCGCAGATTCGGACCAATCCACATGAAAGATGGGTCCTGCAGAGTGGTCGCTCCTGTACAGTTGAACCCTTCCCTGAGTACAGGAGAACAACGGTTTACCCCCGGTTTCCAGTGTTTCTACCTCAATTCTGGCCTTGTTTTCCTGTCGGTTGTGCTCGGCTTCCAGACGATAAGTACAAACCCCCTGTTCCAACTGCACCTCGATCTCAAAGATCTGCCGATTCCGATCCTGCCAGCGCGTCAGGGTGTCTGCCGGAAAGATCTGGGCATCGTTCACCTTTACCACACCTCGCAGGAGTTGCTGCAGGGCAAAAATAATATCCAGAACTGCGCTCTTGCCGGTCCCGTTGTGACCCAGCAACAAGGTGAGCTCCTGAAACCGGAGCTCAAAGTTGACGAAGCACCTGTAGTTATCTACATAAAGCCGTTTGAACATTGTCTGATTTCTCCACCGGCGAGATGCAGAGCCCGGTAGCCGGAGAAGGCATTATATTGCATTGGTTATTCCGGGGCGGTAAGCAGGGTATAGATGTGGGCGGGGTCCTTGATGCTGCGCAGTCGGGCACTGAAGTCGGCATTGCGGAGTTTGTCGCCGAACCCGGAAAGGCACACCTGATACTCGCCGTTGGCCTCTGTCGGGATGACCATGGCGAAGGCCAAGTCTACCTGTCGGCCATCCGGAGCATCGTAGTTTATCCCTTTGGTCAGCTGGATGAATGCGGCCACGGGGTGTTCCTGATTGGGCAGTTGACCGTGTGGCAGGGCCACGCCATTGCACAAGCCGGTACTGCTGACCCGCTCGCGTGCGTACATGCAGTTCAGTACGGCGTTGGGGTCCATGCCCGGGTTGTCGGTTATCAGCAGTTTTACCAGGGCCTCCAGCAGTTGTTTTTTGCTGCTGAGCGGAACCTCGCAGCGCACCCGATCCGGTTTCAGCCATGGCATGGGCGTGTTCACGGTTGGCGCGCTGTATTCCTGCGTTCGTGGCTGGGAGGAATGCCCATGGTTTCCCGGTACTTTGCTACTGTACGGCGGGCCACAGTGATGCCGTGCCCACCCAGCTCAGCAGCGAGTCGGCTGTCATTCAAGGGTTTTTGTGGGGACTCGTGATCGATAAGTTTGCGGATTATCGCCCGCACGGCGGTAGAGGAATAACGTTTGTCGGTGCCCTCCAGGCTACTGGAGAAAAAGAACTTCAGTTCATGCACGCCCCGGGGAGAGTGGATGTATTTGCCGGCAATGGTACGGGAGACGGTGGACTCATGGATATCCAGTTCTGTGGCGATATCTCCCAGCACCAGTGGCTTCATGTATTCTTCGCCATGCTCCAGAAAGGCGCGTTGACGATAGACGATGCTGTTGGCTACCCGCAATATTTGACGATTGCGTTCGTTCAGGCTGCGCTGTAACCAGCGGGCCTCCTCCAGATCCTTCTTCAGGCGATGTGCACAGGCGCCCCGCCCGTGTGCCAGTGGCAAATACTGTGCATTGATGCGCAGCCGTGGCAGGGCCTCCTGATTCAGTGTCAACGCCCAGCGATCCCCTTTTTTGGTGACGTATACATCGGGGGCGATATAGTCAGTGCGGGCATCTCCGATCTGGCTTCCGGGGTGCGGGTTCAGTGAACGGATCAACCGCCGGGCCTGCTCCAGCCGGTCCTGATCCCACCCCGGCCCCAGCCCGTTGGAGTCCGCTAGCGCCAGCTCTGGCAGGTGATGCTCTACCAGCCATACCGCATCCGCATGTCCGGGGGTATGCGGTGGCTGTTGTTGCAACTGCAGTAGCAGACACTCTTTGGGGTCACGGGCGCCGACCCCGGCCGGGTCCAGGGTCTGTATGATCTGGAGCACCCCGGCAAACTCGTCAAGCTGCGGGTTCTCGATCTGTCCACTCTCGTCCATGGATTCACACAGCTCGGGGAGCGCCTCGGAAAGATAGCCGTTGTCGTCCAGCGCATCCAGCAGACACAAGGCAATAAAGCATTGCCGTGGATTCAGATCAAGCAAATTCAGCTGGCTGAGCAGATAGTCGGGCAGGCTTTCACTTTTGGCTCGCAGGGTTTCTATGGGCAGGGCAGTGGATCCGGTAGGGGCTGCCCGATAATCGCCGTAGACATCTTCCCAAGCGACATCCACGGGCAGGTCTTCCGGCAGTCCGGCCAGCTCCGGGACGGGTTCGGCGGTCTCATCCGCGTCGGCCTCCGGGGCCTCGGGTGAGGACTCCGCGTCTGATTCCTCCTCGGGGGAAGCCTCGGCATCCGGCCCTTCCTCCTCCAGCATAATGTTCTCTTCCAGGGCCAGCTGGAGCTCGTCTTTTAATTTCAGAGTAGACAATTGCAACAGGCGCAGACTCTGTCGCACTTGCAGGGTGAGCCGGAGCTTTTGACGGAGCCCAAGTTCCAGACGCATTTTCATAATCGTTTCATGCGCGGAATTGATCGCCCAGATAGGAGGCCTGTACGGCCGGGTTGGTCTGTAGTGTTGCCGAGTCTCCTTCCGCCAGTACACGTCCGTGTTCAACGACATAGGTTCGGTCGCACAAATCCAGGATTTCGCGGGCGTTGTGATCATTCACCAGTATCCCGGTGCCTTGTTCGCATAATTCGCACAGGATTTTGCGTATGCCATGGATGGAGATCGGGTCCAGTCCCGCAAAGGGCTCATCCAGTAACAGAAACTCCGGTTCTCCGGTCAACGCCCGGGCGATCTCTGTGCGCCGCCGTTCGCCCCCGGAGAGGCTTGCCCCGGCCTGCTCGCGCAGAGGTTCCAACTGAAACTGCCGCAGCAGCACCCGGGTGCGGTGTTCCACCTCGTCCGGGGAGTGACCCCGCAATTCCAGCATGGCACGGAGGTTGTCGGCCACACTCATGCGCCGAAAGATGGAAGAGTCCTGTGGCAGAAAGGCCAATCCTCGCCGCGCCCTCTGGTCAGCCGACAGTCGGGTGAGTTCGTGTGTATGCAGGTGGACTGACCCGCGGTCGCAGGGCACAAAACCGGCGATCATCTGCAAGCAGGTGGATTTTCCGGCCCCGTTTGCCCCGAGGATGCCCACCCGTTCGCCCGCCTGCACCTGCAGGCTCAGATTGTGAACGACGGCGCGCCCCTGGATGGATTTGCACAGGCCGGACACCCGCAACCCGCTCTCGGCGGCCTCTGGCTGTGGCGGCGGTGGCACAAGCCGACCCCTAGCGCGCAATGGCATCTGGCTGTATGGTGAGCTTGACCCGTCCATTCTGTGTTTCTTCCTGCCCTTCCCCGGTACTTCCGTTGCCCTGTGCGACCACGGTATTTTTTATGGTGTCGTATTCTATACGATCCGCCTGCACCGTTGCCTGTGGTCTGCGGATTACAGCATTGCCAATCAACAGGATGCGGCCTTCCGCAGCATGATATTCCATGCGCAGGGCCTCGGCCTCGTGTTCCGCTGCGCCCGGGCTGGGTTGCTGGCGGCCGCGCACCGGCTGTCCTTCCATGATCACCAGCCGCACCCGATCATCCTCGGTGTAGTACAGTTCCATGCGATCCCCCTCCAGCCGCAGACTGCCCTGGGTAAGCACCACATGGCCTTCATAGCGGGAAGACCGGGTCTGTTCATTCAGCCAGCCGCGATCCGCCTGCAGTTCAATGGCCTGCTCCCGGTCTGTGGGCAGTGCCCGGGTCGGCGGGGGTCCCGCCAGCATCATTATCAGCAGGCCACAGCCGACCCCGCACCTGCGCATGGAGCTCCAGACGCCCCTCGCGCAGGTCGGCCACAAAGCCCAGCGCCGACGCCGACAGCCCCCCCCATTGAATTCGGGCGGGCAGCTCAGTCTGTGCAATCTGTTCATCCGGGTACAGCAATACCTCTTCAGTGCGGATGCGGGCTGGCTCCCCATCCAGAGGGTAGTCCAGCTCAACCGCTCCGGATAACAGGATAGTACGCTTTTGCTCGTCCATAAAGGCAGTGGCAGCCCGGAGCGTCCACGCGGCAGTCCCGGCCTGCAGATTTTGTATGCTGGGCTTGCGTAATTCAAGCTCCGGTTGACCGGGGCGGCGGCGCATGGAAGCCGCCCGGATGCGGTACAGGGGCTGCCCGGTGGCATCCAGAAACAGACTTTCGGTGCCGTGGGCCTCGTAGGCAGGGTCCAGGGCGGGGGGAGGGGCATCCGTGCCCCGGAGCGAGAGCCAGAGCCCCAGGGTGGACAGTATCAGCAAGAGGGTCACCACCAGCCGGTCCTGCCGGGCCTTGCCGCCGCCCGTGCTCAGCGGTAGTGATCCATTACCTGTTGCCATGCGCCCCTTGCCTTCAGCAGTGACTCGCACACCTGCCGTACCACGCCGTCGCCGCCCGGTTGCCGGGTAACCCAGTGTGCCACCTCGCGCACCAGTGGATGTGCATCGGCAGGCGCGATGGCCAGTCGCCCCCGACGCAACAGCGGCAAATCAACCAGATCGTCACCGACAAAACAACTCTCCTCAGCACTGATGCCGAGCGGCGCCGCCAGCTCGGTAAAGGCCTCCCACTTGTTGAAGCGGCCCATCAGGCAGTGCTGCACCCCGAGCTCCTGCATGCGGGCGGGCAAACTCTTCGAGGCCCGACCCGAGAGGATCGCAACCTCTACCCCCGCCTGTACCAGCAGGCGTATCCCCAGACCGTCGTGTACGCAGAAGGCGCGCATCTCCTCGCCACTCTCACTCAGATACAGGCGGCCATCGGTGAACACCCCATCCACATCAAAGACCGCCAGTCGCACGGCGGCGGCGCGTTCCAGAACAGCGGCCTCGTCCATGGCCCTCACACCACCTTGTGCTGTAACAGCAGATGCATATTCACGATGCCCGCCAGGGCTCCGTCAGGATGCATGGCGGGCAGTACATTGATGCGGTGCCGCTCCATCTGCTCCAGTGCCACCACCGCCAGCGCATCGGCGGCCACAGTCTTGAAGCCTTTGGTCATAACACGGTCTATGCACAGGGGACGGAGGTCAGCCCCCGAGTCCAGCGTGCGTCGCAAATCGCCATCCGTATAAATACCGATGACGCGACCCTCCGGGTCGATAACCAGGGTTGCTCCGAGCCCCTTGCTGCTCATCTCTATCAGGGCGTCCGGCAGACTGCACCCGGTGCGTACCCGGGGGATGCGGTCCCCGGTGAGCATGATGTCACCCACCCGCAGCAGCAGGCGTCGGCCCAGCTGCCCACCGGGGTGCACCCGGGCAAAGTCTTCGGCACCGAACCCACGACACTCCAGCAAAGCCAGTGCCAGCGCATCGCCCATGGCCAACGCGGCAGTGGTGCTGGCGGTCGGGGCCAGCCCCAGCGGGCAGGCCTCACGAGAGACGCTGACATCCAGATGCACATCCGCATGGCTGGCGAGCGTGGACGCAGGCGCCCCGGTGACTGCGACCACGGGGATGGGTTCACGTTTGAGGCCGGGCAACAGTGCACACAGCTCTTCCGTCTCGCCGGAGTTGGAGAAAGCCAACAGCGCATCCTGTCCGGTGATCATGCCCAGATCCCCGTGCCCGGCCTCGCCGGGATGTATAAAGAACGCCGGGGTGCCCGTACTGGCCAGGGTGGCCGCCACCTTGCGGGCCACATGTCCAGACTTGCCCATGCCCGTGACCACGGAGCGACCCGTGCAGTTGTAGAGCACCCGGCAGGCAGCAACAAAGTCCTCCCCCAGTCGGGGCGATAGCTCCAGCACTGCCCGCCCCTCCGTCTCTATAACCTCCCGCCCGAGCCGCAGCACCTTGTCCGGGTCTACCCCGGTCCGGCTCATGCCGCCGCCCCGCCTGACCACAACACCACCTGGTACCCACAGAAGCCGGAAAACAGCAGCAGGCCGTGCCCACGTCGCAGCGGTTGCCGCAACAGCAGCCCGAGCAGCAGGCTGAACCCTATCAACACCGGCAGGTCACGGGTGCTGAGGCTGGCATCCAGCGTGCCCGGAGCCAACAGGGCACAGACCCCCACGATCCCCAGTATGTTGAACAGGTTGGAACCGAGTATATTCCCCACCGTGATCTCCGTCTGCCCCTTCAATGCCGCCGTTATGGAGGCGGCCAGCTCCGGCAGACTGGTGCCTATGGCGGCGATGGTCAGGCCGATCACCAGATCACTGACCCCCAGCAGTTGTGCCAGCCGCACGGCGGTATCAACCATCCATTTGGACCCGAGCAGCAGCATGACCAGCCCCACCAGCAGATACAAGAGGATGCGTCCCCAGCCCCAGGCCAGGCTCACCGTCGGGTTCTCCACCGCCGCCACTGCAGGGCGCTGCTGCACCCAGCGCACCACCTGCCACATCATCAGCCCCAGCGCGCCCAGTAACAGCAGCCCTTCCCAACGGCCCAGATACAGATTCCAGAGTACCAGCGCGCCCAGCAAGGTGCCGCCCAGCATCAGCAGGTATTCCTGACGGAGCAGGCTGGAGGGCGGCACCACGGTGCGGATCAACGCCACAATCCCCAATACCATGGCAATGTTGGCAATGTTTGACCCCACCGCATTGCCGACCGCCAGGGAGGCGTGATCCGACAGGGAGGCGATCACACTGACCATCAGCTCCGGTGCAGAGGTGGCCATTCCAACCACCACCAGCCCTGCGATCAGCGGCGGGATACGCAGTCGCTGTGCAAAGGCCGTGGTGCCGTCAATAAACCCATTCGCCCCCACGGCGATCAGCACCAGACCCCCGAGAATGTACATACAAAGTTGCAGATATTGCATAACCGTCGCCCCAGTATATCCCACCCCGTGCCACGCCCTTGACACAGACTCCGCCGTATCGGATAAAATCCCGTGGTCCCGGAAGACCCCGGGAAAGGCACAAGCCATGCTACCGACTGCTCACCAGAAACACGACAACCACCTGCCGGAATCAGTGGCGCAGCTTGATGATCCCCAAAGGGACATCCCCCGCATCGCCGGGGACCAGAAACAGCTGAGCCAAATAGAGTCTGTGGTGCAGCGACTGTCGACGCAACATGAGCTGTTTCAGGCCGACTCCAGAAACCTGTCATTTATCCCGGATGAATCCGTCCATCTGGTGGTCAGCTCTCCACCCTACTGGACCCTGAAGAGGTACCGGGATCATGAAAGTCAGCTGGGGAACATAGAAGACTATGACAAGTTCCTGGAAGAGCTTGACAAGGTATGGAAACATTGTCATCGGGTATTGGTTCCTGGTGGCAGGGTTGTTTGTGTGGTTGGTGATGTATGTCTCTCAAGGAGGAAAAACAAGGGAAGGCATGTGGTTATACCGCTTCACGCATCTATTCAGGAACATTGCAGAATGCTCGGCTATGATAACTTGACCCCAATCATCTGGCACAAGATTTCGAACGTCAGATATGAGTCCAGTGGAAATGGGGCAGGGTTTCCGGGCAAACCATATGAACCCAACGGGATTGTCAAGAATGACATTGAATACATCCTGATGGAACGCAAGCATGGGGGTTACAGAAAACCGTCTGTTGCGACTCGGGTCTTGTCTATCATCTCCAATGAGAACCACAAACGATGGTTTCGGTCTATCTGGACTGACGTAACAGGCGCTTCTACCCGAGCCCATCCCGCACCATACTCAGAAGAATTGGCCGAACGCTTAATCAGAATGTTCAGCTTCGTTGGAGACACGGTATTGGATCCATTCATGGGCTCAGGCACAACAACAATTGCTGCTACAAAATGGGGGAGAAATAGCATCGGTGTGGAACTTGACCCTCACTACTTTGGTTTGTCTGCAATGCGTATCCACGAAGCCGCAAATTCGCTCTTTTCCAATATACAGGTCAATACCCGGAAAGCGTAGCCATGGACTATGCAGACCAGCTTTCCAGAGCTGTTGCGCTGTTCTGGAAAACCCGGCAGTACCAGAGCAGCAGGAACAGGGGATCGAATCCCGACGAACAGGATACAAACGGCAGGAGGGTGGTAATCGGTGGCGCACAACTTGACGGATTCATTGATCTGGTCACAACCATTCTTGAAGACGCAGGATTGTCATCCAGAGAAATTCATGTAGAAAAGACTACGGTGCCCGGATACTTCAGACCGACAAAGGATTGGGATCTGGTTGCCGTGGTGGAGGGTACATTATTGGCAATCATCGAATTCAAATCTCAGGTTGGTCCCTCGTTTGGCAACAATTTTAATAACCGGATTGAAGAGGCACTGGGCAGCGCAAAAGACCTCTTGACTGCGTACCGTGAAGGCGCATGTAAGCCCTCACGGAAACCCTGGTTGGGTTGGGTAATGTTGCTTGAGGACGTTGATAAATCCAGAGGTTCAGTGCGGGTATCTGAGCCGCATTTTAAAGTGTTTGAAGAATACAGGGGAGCCTCGTATGCAAAGCGATATGAGCTGTTCTGTGAACGCTTGGTGCGTGAACGCCTGGATGACGCAGCGTGCTTGCTGTTATCAGACAAGAGCGGCGGCACAGACGGAGGTTACTCAGAACCAAATGCTGAAGTGAATTTCCGGAATTTTGCTGCCTCGCTGAGTGCACATGCGAGGGCATTTACCAACATGCGGGGGGCATAGGTTGCCGGACTCCATGAGCGCAACTGCGCGCGGTGCGCAGCTGCAGGCCTGGCTGGAACGGACGCTGCCCGGTGCCCACTCCCTGCACCCCGCCGCTGCAGATGCCAGCTTCAGGCGACACTTCCGGGTCAGGGATGCCGCGGGCCACAGCTGGATTGTCGTGGATGCACCCCCAGAGCACGAAGACACAGCGGTCTATGTGAACATTGCTGCCCGGCTGCGAGAGGGCGGTCTGCAGGTGCCGGAGCTGCGTGCCGCCGATCACCAGCAGGGCTTTCTGCTGGTGTCTGATCTGGGGCAGGAATGCTATCAGAAGGCCCACACCGACCGCTTGTACGAGGCGGCCATTGCCGCACTGGTCCATATACAATGCCATGTCAACACAGTCGGCCTGCCGGAGTATACTGCCCGGCTGCTATGTGCAGAGATGCAGTTGTTTGAGGACTGGCTGCTGGACCGCCACCTGGGGATCAGGCCCACGACTGCCGAGCGGCAGATGCTGCACACAGTGCAGCACAGCCTGGCCGAGGCGGCCCTGCGCCAGCCCCGCGTCTTCGTGCATCGGGACTACCACTCACGCAACCTCATGGTCACTCCACATCACAGCCCGGGCATACTTGACTTTCAGGACGCCGTACTCGGCCCGTATAGCTATGATCTCGTGTCCCTGCTGAAAGACTGTTATGTGGATATCACCCCCGAACGCCGTCTGGCCCGGGTGCGGCTCTATCTGGAGCTGGCGCATCGTGCCGGGTTGCCACAGACGCAGGATGTACCCGCGTTCCTGCGTTGCTTTGAGCTGATGGGCGCGCAACGCCACCTCAAGGCCGTCGGCATCTTCGCCAGACTGCAACACCGGGATGGCAAGTCCGCCTATCTGGCCGCCATCCCGAGAACCCTGCGTTATATCGCGGCACTCCGATGTACCGAGACGCAGGCGCTCAGCGGGTTCGTCAGCACCCGTGTGCTGCCCGTAGCGGAGGCGCTATGCGCGCCATGATTCTGGCGGCGGGCCGGGGCCAGCGCATGCAGGCCGTTGCCCGGCAGATCCCCAAGCCCATGCTGGAGGTGGCCGGCAAGCCGCTGCTGGAACATCTGGTGTGCAGCCTGGTGGGGCAAGGCATCCGCGAGCTGGTCATCAACCACGCCTGGATGGGGGCTCGAATCGAACAGCACTTGGGGGACGGCGGGCGTTGGGGTGCCGCCATCCGTTATTCCCCCGAGGGCGAGCAACCGACAGGCACCCTTGCCGGGGTGCGCCAGGCCTTGCCCCTGCTGGGGGAGGCCCCCTTCCTGTTGCTCTGTGCGGATGTCTGGACCGACTACCCGTTCGGTCGTCTGCAGGCCTTGGCACCGGATGCACAGGCGCATCTGGTGCTGGTGGATAACCCGGCCTATCATCCGGCAGGGGACTTTGCCCTGGCCGGGGGACGGGTGCAATCCGCGGGAGCCCCGCGCTACACCTACAGCGGCTTCGGCCTCTATCGCCCGGCGCTGTTCCGGGCCGGACCCACGGAACTGGGCCCGGAGCTACACCGCAGCGCGGCGCAGGGTCGCCTCAGTGGCGAACACTACACGGGAATCTGGCTGGACATAGGCACGCCGGAACGCCTTGCACAGGCCCGTGCCCAAGGAGAGGCCCGAACCGGCTCAGCGGGGGTGTAGTCGCCGCCATTCCCACGGCGGGACACGCTGGGCGGCGGGCAGTTTCCACAGCCCCAGTCCGGCTTGCTGTGCCTGCTGCTCCAGCGCCACAAGGGCCGGATCCCGGTTGTAGCGGGGGTAGACCCAGGCCTTGCCGGTGCGCACCAGTTCATGGTTCACCTCCACTCCCCCCACAGTCAGGCGGGCGACCGTCCGGCCGTAGCTGTCTGTGTCCAGTGGAGAGACCGTGACGGTTTTGCCGTAGACCAGCCGGGTCAGGGCCTGTCTGGCCGACTGACCACCAGGCTGTCGCCACTCCGGGGCATCGATGCCAGCCAGGCGCACCCGCACCTTGCGCGCATTCGCCAGCACCACCAGAGAGTCCCCATCATCCACAGAAACCACCCGCCCCTGAAAGGGGGGCTCCCCGGCACAGCCGACCGCCATGATGAGCAGCAGGGCAACGCCGGCCGATGTACGTATGTTCAGCTTTGTTCCCAGGGCAGATTATAATGGCGCCAGCCATTGATGGCGCTGCGATGCTTGCGTCCGTCCAGCGCCCCCTCAAAGCCGTCGCTGATGTTGTAGATCTCCTGAAAGCCATTGTCCAGCAAGGCCTCACCGGCAACCTGGGAGCGCCTGCCACTGCGACAGATCAACAGCAGTGGCAATGACTCCAGTGGTTGGTCCGGGCCATGCCGGGCGGCCAGGGCAGCCCGCACCCGGGTCGTGAAGTCCTGCACCGGCTGCCAGTCCGGTGGCTCCATCAGGGGCACACTGAGACTGTCCATCGGGTGCCCCACATAGTGGAATTCAACCGAGGAACGCACATCCACCAACGTCGCCCCCGGGCGGTGCTGCAACAGTTCCCACGCCTTGGGAGCCGGCAGCTGACTCACTTCTTTTGCCATCACCAGCCCCCCGCTGCCAAGGCAAATCTCTCTGCATACGCCATAGCGCTCACCATACCCGGTATCCCGGAGCCCGTCAAACCGCCCGACCCCTTGCCCCGCTGTTCCGGGAAGGGCGGGAGGAAGCTTCCCCCCCCCTCGACCCGGGCTCCGACCCGGGCGATAATGAGCACTGCCGCTGTACCGTGTGACAGGACCATTCCACTACGGAGGATCCCCCATGAAAAAATCTGCAACCAGAATCTCCCCCCTGGTCGGGGCCGTTGTGGCATTTGCCGCCGTAATGCTCTGGCTCGCAGGGCACTCCCTGTTCTACAGACTCGATGAAAAGAAAACCCACGGCTGTATAAAATTTCTCCAGAAAGAGGCCCAAACCGTGGTCAAAAACATCTGCCAGGAACCCGTCTCCGTGGTCTACAAAACCCCTTGGGCGGGTCGGTGCACGTCTACCCAAACCCGTAAATATCCCTGCCAGGCACACTTGCAACCCGGGGAAGAACAGCAGGTGGATGCCGGACGAAAAATGCGCAGATACCGATGGCGAGATTGCCCTTCCGGGACTCCGGTTGAGACCAGTGACGGGGAGGTTCAGTGCATACCAAAAACAGTGGGCAGAAGGGGCTGAGGCCAGTTACGGAGAGGTTCAATGTTGGCAGGGCCGGGGGAGCCTCCAGCCTGCGTTGACGATACAGCGGCGATAGTGGTCAGCACCTCAGCCAACCGCCACCAGGCTCGTTTCAGCGCTCCCCACGCAGACGGAAGACATGCTGGAGCATCGCATCAATATTCCGCCCCCCGGTCAGCGGCTCCAGATTGTTTTTTAACACTGCCGAGTGATTCCGGATCTTCCGGGAAGACTTCGTTTCTATAAGCCGCTGCAGTATGCTTGCATCCATGTGCTATTGGGGAGAGACAGGCATCTGTGTCAGATTGCCGATATCCTTGTTCATCCGGTTTAACAGGTACCAAGTGTACCCCGTAGTTCCTTTTGGTCTCTTCACGGAAGGTAATGCTGGGGTTTTCCGGATTTTTTATGGGCTAATCTGTAAATAGATAAACTTGCGCGAGAGCCAGAATGAACGAGATCGCCTTGATCGCAGCCACCTGCAGGGCACCTGCTACAACCATGGTACAGAAGGATCTCAAGACCGAGAGATTATTCAGTTTTCTGAATGAATTCCAGAATATGATTACCCAAGTGCCAACTACGACAAGGCAGGCAAGAAATGCAGTAAACCCGGCTATCATTGCCGCCTTTTCTGCGAAGTCGCTTCTGCCGAATTCGATTGCAGATTTCATCTCAGACAGCATGGCAGTTGAAATGATTGCAAGTACTACTGGCGCCAGAATCATCAAAATGGATCCAAGATACGCATACGTGGCATAGAAAGCCCGTCTTCCGGCTTTGCCGCCAACCAGAAACCACCCAAATCTGGCGAAAGCCCCGAATATCGCGCAATAGATTGAAATGACAACAAATGAGGCCAGTCTGTCCCCAATTCCTGATGAGGCCAGTCTGCTCCCGACTCCCATCGGGCCAGCAACCGGCAGCGTGGCGAACAGAATCGCCGAGATAGCAGTAGATACAAGTAGAAACTGGAGTGCATCTTTCGCAGCTCTATCAGAATTCATGTCTCGGGCTGCGAAAAACTTGCCGGGTCTGATAAAGACCTTTACAAGGTCAATCGGATATGTCCTGATATTCATGGTCTTTTTGTATGCTATCCCGGGTAGAGATCTTGTACTGTCCTCTCTGGACACTGAGATCATGTTAATCAAGCTGCTACCCCCAAGTCAAACAGGGCTTGGCGAACCTGCTCGGGTGTACGGTGCCCATGCCGCTGAACGAGCCACTGGGCGTTGTACCGTTTACGCCATTGCTGCAGAGCCAGCCTGAGATCTTCAACGGTCTCAAAGGTCTCTATCCAGAGCAGCTGCTCCTTGAGGGTCCGGATGAACCGCTCAGATACCCCATTGCCTTCAGGAGCGCGGACAAAACTGGGGCTGGAGTGAATGCCGAGGAAGCGGAGCTCCTGCTGGAAAGCATGGCTCATGTACTGGGAGCCGTGGTCGTGTCGCAGTGACAGGCCGATGGCAATCTCCTGCTTGAAGTCCCCGAATGCGTACCTCACCCCTTGTCGGCAAGAGGCTTGATCTGCCTCAGAAAACACTGGCAGACATAAAAAACATGAAACAGGGCATGAAGTACAGCGATGAGCTCATGAACACGAGATGCGCCAAGTGGTCTGAGCAAACTGTCCAGTGCTCTCGTGAGAATAAATGGGCTCAGGATTTCCCGGAGGAAGGAGGCAGGACAATGGTCATCGTACACAGTCAACTATAGAGTGGCCGTACTTTGACGTGACCGTACTCTGACCGGGAGTATGCCATTGGGCTTTTATGTCGGATGGTGTTCAATGCAAGTAGAGTCGGGCAGCCTCCCTCCCAACAGGGGTGGGGCGATAGTGTCACCGACAGCCTCTTGAAACCTCGGTTGGAGCGAGTTACGGATGATGTCCAATGCAGGTAGAACCGGGAGCCTCCGGCCTGCGTTGATGATAACAGCGACGATAATGGCCGGTGTCGCAGTGTCTGCCCCCGGGCCTGTGGAGTGGGGTTGCAAAAAACAACGCCGCATTGTGTGGCAGCCAGGGCGATAAGCCGGGCAGCATAGCGATTGACGCAGAAATCGCGGTGCGGATATGCTACACTTTATAACAGAGGGAGAGGACCAAGTCCTGTTCCTCGTCTGACTTGAGAGGAAATGCCTATGGACGACTGGAATGTAAAGCGTACTCAAGGAACTCCCGAGACATCCGCCCAGCGGGTGGAGCGTCACACCAAGATGCTTAAGTCGTTGTCTTTGAAGGCGCGGAAAGACATAAAAACATGAAACAGGGCATGAAGTACAGCGACGAGCTCATGAACACGAGATGTACCAAGTAGTCTGAGCAATCTGTCCAGGGCTCTCGTGAGAAGAAATGGGCTCAGGATTCCCCGGAGGAAGGAGCAGGGCGATGGTCGTCGCACACAGTCAGCATAGAGTGGCCGTACTCTGACTGGGAGTATGCCATTGGGCTTTTGTGTCGGATGG
>DKIB01000089.1 GCA_002454015.1 Proteobacteria bacterium UBA6729 | reverse complement strand
TGTCTCCGGGCTCTCTGGCCGGGCTCGGCCATAACGCCGTAATGGGGTGCCTGTCCGGCATGGACAGGGGGGTGAGGCCTGTTGGTGCTGTCGCGTCCTGTTTCAGCAATGGTTCGGTTTTATGGACGGGAGGGGAGGTGATGCTGGATCGGGAGATTCGTCGTTTGGGTCTGGGGGGATGGTCAGGCTCTGCCACGGGGTGGCACTGCGGTGTGTCAGGCCCGGATTCTTGTGCAGTTGCTCCCGGCCGCCTTGTTGAGCGCTGCAGGATTTAGCACGGGGCAGGGCTGCCCCTCCCCATCGGAGCTCATGCCGTGGCCTCCCCGAACAGGGGCTTTACGGCTTCCTGGAGCAGAGCTTTCCGCGTCGCACGGGGCATTCATGCTGCCTCTGGAGGTCTGGAACCGTGTGAAAGGACCAGGGCTGTAGTCAGGGTGGGGCGACTGCGGTATCATGGCGGTCGGCAATGGAATGCGCAACGAATGACAGGGAGCTGGCCGCTTGGGTGGTCCTGCACCATGCCCCGGGTCTGGGGCCGCAGTTGGCGCTGCAGCGGGTACAGGCGCAGGGTTCGGCGGTGGCAGCGCTGGAGCAGCTGCGTCAGGCCCCTCCCTCGGCCCGTACCCGCAGCTGGCTGCGTACCGATGCGGCGGCGGTGGTGGAGGGTGCCCTGGCCTGGGCGGCAGCCCCGGGTCACACCCTGCTGGTGTTGGTGGATCCCCTCTATCCGCGGTTGCTGCGACAACTGGTGGACCCGCCCCTGGTGCTCTACGTGAGCGGGGAGTTGAGTGCCTGCAGCCGGCAACAGGTCGCGCTGATCGGCAGCCGTCGGCCCACCGGTGCGGGGCTGCACATCACCACACAGCTGGCGATGGCCCTGTGCCGTGCCGGGCTGGCCGTTACCGCCGGGTTGGCCAGTGGCATAGACGGCTGCGCGCACCGCGGGGCTCTGCGGGCGGGGGGCTGCACCCTGGCGGTGCTGGGCAGTGGTCTGGAGCGGATCTATCCGCGCACCCATATCGGTCTGGCGCGTGACATGGTTGCTGCGGGGGGTGCCCTGCTGTCGGAGCTGCCCCTGCAGGCCCCGCCGCTGCCTGGGCATTTTCCCAAGCGGAACCGGCTGATCAGCGGCCTCGGTCTGGGTGTGGTGGTGGTGGAGGCTTCGCTCCGCAGTGGCTCACTGATCACGGCCCGGCATGCCCTGGATCAGGGGCGGGAGTTGTTTGCTGTGCCGGGTTCGATCCATAATCCCGTGTCCCGGGGTTGTCATCGGCTGTTGCGACAGGGGGCTGCACTTGTGGAGTCCGTTGCGGATATATTGGAGGGTCTGGGTATGGCAGCGGGGCCGGATGTGGCGGAGCGGCAGGCAGAGGAGGAACTGCCCGGGTCGGTCAAGGCCTTTCTGGATGCGCTGGGCTTCGGTCCGGTGGCACCGGAGGCCCTGCTGCAGACCAGCGGTTTGACGACCGCCGAGATTTCCTCCATGCTGATTGATCTGGAGATTCGTGGTTATGTTTGTTCACAGAGTGATGGCAACTATTGCCGGGTGCGGTGAGTGATGCCGAGCGCACTGGTCATTGTTGAGTCGCCGGCCAAGGCGAAGACCCTGAACCGCTATCTGGGGGAGGGTTATCAGGTGTTGGCCTCCTACGGGCATGTACGCGACCTGCGCTCGAAGAGCGGTGCCGTGGATCCGGATCAGGGCTTCACCATGCACTATGAGGCCATTGAGCGCAATGCCCGGCACGTGGCACGGATCCGCAAGGCCATCGGCACGGTGGATACCTTGTATCTGGCGACTGACCCGGACCGCGAGGGAGAGGCCATCGCCTGGCATCTGTGTGAGCTGTTGCGCGAGAGCGGACATCTGGACAGCAAGCAGGTGCGGCGCGTGGTGTTTCACGAGATCACGCGCACCGCCGTGCTGGCGGCCTTTGCCGAGCCCCGTGAGCTGGCGGATGCGCTGGTGGATGCCCAGCAGGCCCGGCGTGCCCTGGACCACCTGGTCGGCTTCCACCTGTCGCCGCTGTTGTGGAAGAAGGTACGCACCGGGTTGTCCGCGGGTCGTGTACAGAGCCCGGCCCTGCGCATGATCGTGGAGCGCGAGGATGAGATCGATGCCTTCAGGCCACGCGAGTACTGGACCCTGGATGCTGATGCCCGTAGTGGCAAGGAGAGTTTTCCGTGCCGTCTGGTGGTCTATGCCGGTGAGAAGCTGGAGCAGTTCAGTATCGGTGATGGCACCCGGGCCGAGCAGATTCGCAAGACTCTGCTGGAGTGTGCGGGTGCCTCGCCTGTGGCGGATGCGCAGGGCAGTATGCAGGTGGCGGATGTACGCAAGAAGCGGCGGCGTCGCAACCCGGCTGCGCCGTTTATTACCGCTACGCTGCAACAGGAGGCGGTGCGCAAGTTGGGCATGACCACACAGGAGACCATGCGTGTTGCACAGCAGCTCTATGAAGGGGTAGATACGGGGGAGGATGAGGTGGCCGGGCTGATCACCTATATGCGTACGGATTCAGTCAATCTGGCCAAACAGGCCATTGCGGAGATACGCAGTTTGATCCGCGAGCGCTATGGGGGCGATGCGGTGCCTGACGCACCGCGCAGCTACCGCACGCGCACCCGCAATGCCCAGGAGGCACATGAGGCGATACGTCCGGTATCGGTGCAGCGTACGCCTGAGCGGCTGCGTTCCTGCCTGGACCGCCGCCAGTTCCGGCTCTACGAACTGATCTGGAAGCGTGCGGTAGCCAGTCAGATGGTATCGGCGCAGATCGATACCGTTACCGTGGATTTGGCCTGTGGCGAGGGGAATGTGTTGCGCGCCACCGGTTCCACTATTGCCGAGCCCGGGTTTCTGGCGGTGTACGAGGAGGGTGAGGATGATGCCAGGGGGAGTGACGACAAGGAAGAACGCCGGCTGCCGCCCCTGCAGACCGGGGCTCGCGTGGACCTGCTGGCACTAGATGCCAATCAGCACCATACCACCCCGCCGCCGCGTTACACGGAGGCCAGTCTGGTACGCACGCTGGAGCAATACGGTATCGGTCGGCCTTCCACCTATGCCGGGATCATCACCACACTGAAGAGTCGCGAGTATGTGGAGATGGATGAGCGCAAGCGCTTCATCCCGACCGAGATCGGTCGCATCGTCAGTGCCTTTCTGACCACGCACTTTGAACAGTATGTGGACTATGAGTTCACGGCTCGTCTGGAGGATGAACTGGATGCGATCTCCCGGGGGGAAAAGCAATGGGTATCGGTTATGCAGCACTTTTGGGGGGGCTTCTACAGCCGCGTCAAGGAAAAGGAGCAAAGCATCAGTCGCAGCGAGGCCCGGGCGGTACGGGAACTGGGACATGACCCGGCCAGTGCTGCTCCCGTCTACGCCCGTATGGGGCGGTTTGGTCCCTGTGTACAACTGGGTGATGGAGGAGAGGGCGAGGAGAACAAGCCGCGCTTTGCCGGGCTGCTACCGGACCAGCGCCTGGACAGCATTACCCTGAAGGAGGCCCTGCAACTGTTGCAGTTTCCCCGCCTGCTGGGTGCCGACGAGGATGGCGCCGAGATCCGGGTATGCCTGGGTCGCTATGGCCCCTATCTGCGTTGTGCCGATCTGTCGGCCTCCCTGGAGGAGACCGACGACCCGGCCACGGTGGAGCTGGCCCGTGCCCGCACCCTGCTGGCGGCGCGTCGCAGCAGTGGTGCCAATGTATTGCAGACCTTTACGGAGCAGGGCATCACCGTGCGCAAGGGTCGCTACGGTCCGTATGTGACCGACGGCAAAAAGAATGCCAGCCTGCTCTCGGGTCAGGATCCGGAATCGCTGAGTCTGGAGGAGGCGCAGCAATTACTGGCAAACAAGAAGGCCGCGCCACGCCGTGGCGGCGGGCGCAAGCGTGCCGGTACACGCCGGGGTAAACGCTCATGAGTGCCACGCCTTTTGTGGCGGTGCTGTTGGGCTCGGAGTCTGATCTGGAGGTCATGCAGGCCACGGTAGAGACCCTGCAGCGTCTGCAGGTACCCCTGGAACTCAGGATTTGTTCGACCCACCGTACCCCGGTGGAACTGGAGCAGTACCTGGGCACCGCCGAATCGCGGGGCTGCCGGGTGTATATCGCTGCTGCCGGTCTGGCCGCTCACCTGGCGGGCGGGGTGGCCGCCCGCACCCTGCGCCCGGTGATCGGCGTGCCGATGTGTGCGGGCAGCCTGGGGGGCCTGGATGCCCTGCTGTCCACTGCCCAGATGCCGGGTGGGGTGCCGGTTGCCTGTATGGCTATCGGCAGGGCAGGTGCGGTCAATGCTGCGGTCTATGCGGCCCAGATACTGGCTGTTGCCGATGCCGCGCTGGCAGAACGCCTGCGGGCCGAGCGCGAGGCGGGTGCTGCGAAGGTGCGTGCTGCCGACCAGCGCCGGGGTATCCATCTTGCTGACCCATGAGCCGGGCCGTGCACCGTGCGGTGATCGCTGTGGTTGCGGGCGGGGTGGTCGCCTATCCTGCCGAAGGGGTGTACGGTCTGGGTTGCGCCCCGGACTGTGGTGCGGCGGTCGTCCGTCTGTTGCGTATGAAGCGCCGCTCGGCGCAGCACGGCCTGATCCTGGTGGCGGCCCATGCGACACAGCTGCGCAGCTACCTGCGCCTGCCGGGTGTGGGTGCACCGCTGTGGTCCACATGGCCGGGGCCGGTGACCTGGGTCCTGCCCCCTGCCCCGGGGGTGCCTGCATGGCTCATCGGCCCGGGGGGTGGGGTGGCCGCCCGCATCAGTGCCCACCCGTTGATACAGGCACTGTGCCGTCAGGCGGGCCCCCTGATCTCCACCAGTGCCAATCCGCATGGCTGCTCGCCTGCCCTGAATCCAGCCCGGGTGCGGGCCTACTTTCCGCGCCTGGACTATGTGCTGAGCGGTTCCCTGGGGGGGCTGTCCGGGCCTACCCGGATTTGTGACGCACGTACCGGTGCGGTGTTGCGTCCGGCACCATCCGCTACCGCCACAATACGGGGTACATGCTGAATATTCTTTACTATTCAATAACTTGTGGTCGTGGCGCCGGGTGCGGGCGCAAAGAATCAGCCGCTGGGACTTGACAGGGTGTATACAGCCCTGTAGAATGGCCGGTTCACTTGTGCTCCGCCTGCCTACGGAGGGGTTCCCGAGCGGCCAAAGGGGGCAGACTGTAAATCTGCTGG
>DKIB01000034.1:12670-12875 GCA_002454015.1 Proteobacteria bacterium UBA6729 | reverse complement strand
TGCTGCAGGGCCTTGCCGATCATGCGTGCCACCGGGTGTGCCCCGATGATCAGTGCGCCATCGGGGGAAGGCTCAGCTACCCCGAGGCGACGGGCCAGCCAGCCGGTGGTGAAACCCTGCACCAGCACCGTAACGATGATCACCGCCAGGGTCATCGGCACCAGCAGCGTGGCGGCTGGATGTCCAAGTTCTTCCAGTTTGAGGG
>DKIB01000034.1:5661-12619 GCA_002454015.1 Proteobacteria bacterium UBA6729 | reverse complement strand
CCCCCGCCGTCAGCCCGGAGCCCCAGGTGCAAATCAGGGTCACTATGGCACGCACCGGGAATACGGCAACAGTCAGCAACACCAGTGCCCACCAGTCCAACGCCTGGAATACCACCGGATCGATGCGCGCTGCGAGCACGATAAACAGGGCGGACAACAGCAGCAGGCTGAGGTTCTCCTTGAAGTGTCGGATCTCTTCCAGATGTACGCCTGACATATTGGCCAGCGTCATCCCCATCACGGTGACCGCCAGCAGCCCGGACTCCGGTTCCATACGATCCGACAGGGCAAACACAGCGATGACCACCATGAGTACAAACGGGCTTTGCAGATGCTCGGGCAGCTGTGACCTGCGCAACAGTCTTCCGGTGAGATAACCGGTGCCAAACCCCAGCAGTATACCTGTAGCCAGAATGCCACCGAAGGCCAGCAGGGCAGAACCCGGCACACTCTGCCGGGCAATCATAAAATCAAACACCACCACCGCCAGCAGGGCACCGATGGGATCGATGACGATGCCCTCCCAGCGCAGAATCCCGGCAATGTTGCGAGTCGGTCGGACCGTGCGCAGGATCGGGATGATCACCGTAGGCCCGGTCACCACCATGATGGCACCGAACAGCAGGGCAAAATCCAGCTGCAGATCAAACAACGCCATGGCAGCCAGCGCCATCAGCCACCAGGTGGCGACAGCCCCCACGGTTACCAGGTTGCGCACCACTTGCCCCAAGCCGCGGATGTCACTGAAGCGCAGGGTCAGACTGCCTTCAAAGAGAATGATCGCCACGGCGATTGAAACCAGCGGAAACAACAGGACACCGAACAGGGCATCCGGCTCCAGCAGGCCGGTAATCGGCCCCAGCAGCAGACCACACGACAACAGAAACAGGATGGCCGGCAGCCGCAGCTTCCATGCCAGCCACTGACAGGCGATGATGGTCAGGCCTATCCCCGCCAGACTGGGCAGCAGACTCCCTGTCATGTGCGCCTCAACCCGCACCCCGGATCTGCTGACGGCTTACGTAGTGGCTTCAATAATGGCATCATGGAACGCTGCAAAACTTCGCGAACGGTTACGGTGCGGGGCTATATGCCCTGCGATGTCTCTGGCTATTTGAAGCTTGCTCAACCGACCGGTGCCGGAGCAGTAGCCAGCCTGCTTGCGCTGTCGCTCCAGCGCCTCCCAGGTGCCGCCCCGAATTGCATCAGGATCCCGGTATTTCGCCCGGCGCGGAAGATGCTCCGGCACACGCGGGCAGGCTTTACGCACCGCCTGCCCATCACCAAAGTACCACGCCTCCAGCTCCTCAATTACAATACGGTTACCCACTTGCCAGGGCCTGCCCTGAGCTGCCGTGCGCGTCAGCAGCCCTGATTTCCTTGCCGCGGTTTCCATGCGCCCCTTGAGGTTCTGGCAATCATCCTTGTCCAGATCCACCACCACTACAACGCGCTGATCTTCGGTCAGCAGATGCTTATACCCCCGCAGACGGTCTTCCAACTTCCGTAACAGATGCGGTTTCCTCTGATGTACATGGATAACGGGCTTGCAATCCGCAGGCACGAGCTGCCGCAAATACGCGGTAAGGAACGCCTCCATTGAAGGCTCTTCAACCAAAAAATCCAGACGGCGCGCGCGCACCGCATTATTGTGTGGTCAGTGGATCGCCCACGGGGAAGTATCCCTCCATCCACAGGTCACCGAGCTGGGCACCATTGTCCAGGAGCGCGGATACCCCATCCATCTGTGCACAGCGATGCACCTTCGTATAACCATCCTTATCACGCCAAAGAACCCACACTTCATTGGGATCCAGGGGGTTGATAAAAAACGGCGAGTGGGTGGTCGTGATGATCTGCGCCCGGTCAGCAGCCTGCCGACACTCCTCGGCCAGATCTGTCAGCAGCCGGGGGTGCAAAAAGTTCTCTGGCTCCTCAATGCCGATCAGTTTGGGCGGAGCAGGATCATGCAGCAGGGTCAGCCAGGCGAGTAGTTTAAGTGTGCCGTCAGAGGCAAAGCGAGACAGCACCGGAGTCGAGAACGGCGCGTCTTTGATGCGCAGTAGCAAGCGGCTGTCAGCCATAACATCAGCCTCAATCTTCTCAATCCGTGGAATGCGCTCGCGCAGTATAGCGAATATTTTATCCAGCTGTTCGGGATGCCGATCATGCAGATATTGGATCACATTGGGGAGATTGTCTCCCGTGGATGACAGCCGCTCTTCGGCACCCACCTCGGGATTACTGCGTGTGGCATCGGTGGAAAGGCAGGACAGATGCCAGCTGGAGATAAAATCCCGCAATGCAATCACGCGCGGATTCTCCGCCAGCTCGCCCATTGTGCTGACAGCCAGTACATCCGGCCCGGAAAGGTTGCGAGGCACTCGCCGGTCATCGATTTCGGGCATCTCACCCGTGATCACCTCGCCTTTGCCTCGCGCGTAGTTCAGAAACCTGAACGATCTGCCCGATGTGCCGCTGCGAGGCCATTGCAGGAACTCACGGCACACCACGGGTCTTCCGTCCTCCTCGTCGATCTCCAGATGATAGGTGATAAGCGGTGACTTCCGCCGCTTCTGCAGCTGCACACGCTCGCGATACTGCAATGTAATTACCAGCGGTCCTGCGCGGTCACGGCTGCGCAGCTCCCGAAACCGGCCACGCCGGTCCCAAGCCTTGCGTATGCCATCGGAGAAACACTCCGACAGGAATGCAAACACATCAAAGACCGTGGATTTCCCGCTGCCATTGGGCCCCAGCAACACCGTCAACGGGGTCATGTTCCGAAACGTGATATCGCGGAGCACCCGGTAGTTCCTGACCCGCAGTGATGTCACCCGTGGCGACGCAGACTCATTCATGGGGGGGCTGCCTGCGGGACACTGCACAACCGCTTCATGAGTCCGCAGGAACCTTCAATCCGTCCGGGATTGCCGCGGGCCTCAGCTCGGGTCGTCCAGATCCATGTCGATCTCAATGCCTGGCAGGTCGACCTTCGGCAGGGCGAGCGACGCGGGAGTGGCATCGGCTTCTGCTTGCTGCCGGGAGGGGTCGTGCTGCACCGGGTCCTGAACGATCTCCACAGCGAGGCCTGCGCTGACGACCTTGTCATCGGCTGTGGCGGGGCTCTCCTGCCCGGCGGGGGGCGGCGCTGCCGGGGGCGGCGTCGCGGCAGCGGCAGCGGCAGCAGCGGCTGGAGTCCGCTGCAGGGCCACCCGCTTCTCCAGCAGGTCATGCACCTTCTGCAGCAGTTCCCGCGCATTCTTGTGGCTGTACAGCAACGAGTCGTTGGTGTAGGAAAGCGGAAACAGGTGGAATTCCCACAGATCCCCTTCCGCGCCGTGCTTGCTGATCATCTGCTTGTAGGTGCCGATGCAGACCTGATTCATCAGGGTATCCGCCTCCAGGGCGGCCTTTGCGGCGATGCCCCGATCTACACAGGTCCGATGCAGGGCTCCGGACAGGCAGAACAGCTTTGCCTCCGGGCCAGTGCAGGAGACCGGCCGCCCCGCCTTGTTACGGGCCAACGCATAGCGGGTCCAAGAGCCGGAATCGTTGTACAGGCCGATAGCACCGCTCAGGATTTGCAGCACCTTGCGCGGCTGAGTCAGTTTCATTGCCATGATTATGCCCTTCCCGTAAATCCGGTCACACGGGCCGCTTGCACGGTCAGTGCCAACTTGATCTTGCGGTTTAGTATATCATGCTGTGGTTCGGGCTCCGGGTGGTGGCGGGTAGCAAGGGCGGAAGAGGCATACAGAATGGCAGTAAATCCATCCATACCGGAGATTACGGCACGGCGACAGCGGGCCGCGGTTCGGGTGGGCGGGGTTCTCATCGGCGGGGACGCGCCCATCGTCATCCAGTCCATGACGGACACCGACACCGAGGACTCGGCGGCGACCGCCCAGCAGGTGCGCGCACTGTACCAGGCGGGGTCGGAGTTGGTGCGAGTCACGGTCAATACCGAGGCGGCGGCCCGGCAGGTACCCCGGATCCGGGACCAGCTGGCACAGTGGGATTGCCCGGTGCCGCTGATCGGGGACTTTCATTACAACGGCCATCGGTTGCTGGAGAAATATCCGGAATGTGCCAAGGCACTGGCCAAGTATCGCATCAACCCCGGCAATGTGGGCTTCGGCCGCAACAAGGATGACCGCTTTGTGCGGATGATCGACAAGGCCATTGAGTACGAGCGCCCGGTGCGTATCGGAGTGAACTGGGGCAGCCTCGATCAGGAGTTGCTGACCCGCAAGATGAATGACAACGCCCGGCGGCAGCAACCACGTGCCGCGGCAGAGGTGCTCCGCAGTGCGCTGGTGGAATCTGCGGTGCAGAGTGCGCAGCGTGCCCGGGAGATCGGTCTGGCAAAGGATCGCATCATTCTGTCCAGCAAGGTCAGTGACGTACAGGCCCTGATCGTCGTTTACCGTGAGCTCGCAGCCGCCTGCGATTATGCACTGCACCTGGGGCTCACCGAGGCCGGCATGGGCTCCAAGGGGATTGTTGCCTCCACGGCGGCACTGGCGATCCTGTTGCAGGAGGGCATCGGTGATACCCTGCGCATCTCCCTGACCCCGGAACCGGGTGGGGAGCGCACCCGTGAGGTGATCGTGGCGCAGGAGTTGTTGCAGACCCTGGGGCTCAGGGCCTTTACCCCGCTGGTCGCCGCGTGTCCCGGCTGTGGTCGCACCACCAGTGTCTTCTTCCGGGAACTGGCGGCACGCATCCAGGCCTTTGTACGCAGCCGCATGCCGGTATGGCGGGGGCAGTATCCGGGCGCGGAGAATCTTTCACTCGCGGTCATGGGCTGCGTGGTCAACGGCCCCGGGGAGAGCAAGCATGCCGACATCGGTATCAGCCTGCCGGGCAAGGGGGAGGCCCCCGCCGCCCCGGTGTTCATTGAGGGCAAAAAGGCCATGACCCTGCGCGGCGACAACATCGCCGATCAGTTCCAGCAAATCGTTGAGGACTATGTGCAGCGCAAATATGGGAGTGGCCCCTGAGGGCAAGCCCTGCATTGCCTCGGGGGGGGCGCCGCACCAGAGTCTGATCGCTGTCACCTGCGCATGACCCGCCAATCCAACCTGCCGGTTGTAGGGCTTATCATCGGCGCACTCCTGTTCGGTGCGGTGCTGCAGGGTGTAGGGGACATTGCGGTTTGGTTGCTGTTTTCGCTTGTGATTATGGGCGGGGCATTATTGGGGACCCTTGCCTGGTTCAGGGCACTGCGGTTATCCCGACAGGTGGACCAACTGCAATCGCGACTGGAGGTACTGGAACCGCAGCACACCGCTGCATCCACCGCAGAGACCGCGCCCGGGCTCGAGCTGCCCCCGGAGCCCTTCTCCGCGGCAGACCGGACGGTCGCAGCGGAGCCTGTTCCTGCGGGCACGCCATCACTTGCGGCCCGGCTGGCACCGGGTCTGGCCTGGCTACAGGCCAACTGGATGCTCTTGCTGGGGGGTCTTTGTGTGGCACTGGCCGGCATCTTTCTGGTGAAGTACTCCATTGAACGGGGCCTGTTGCACCCCGCGGCGCGTATCGGCCTGGCCCTGCTCACGGGCTTCGCCCTGCATGCCGCCGCCGAATGGTTGCGACGCAGAACCGGCCAGGGGCACCCTGTCTTTGAGGCCCTGTCAGGCGGTGGCAGTATCACGCTCTACGCAGCAACCCTGGCCGCCGTGCATCTCTATCACCTGGTGCCCCCCCTGGTGGCCTTTGGTTTTCTGGCGCTGGTCTCTCTGGCAACCATGCGGCTCGCCGTACGGCACGGCCCCGTACTGGCGTGCATCGGTATCATCGGCGGGTATCTGGTGCCCATCCTGATCGGTGATTCCAGCCTGAACATTATCAGCTCCCTGATCTACAGCCTGATCATCAGCGTAGCCGCCCTGATCCTGACCGCGTATATATACCGACCCTGGTTATGGGGCAGCATACTGACCGGGGCGGTCCTCTGGTGGGCATACTCCCTGGGCCTGTCGCAGGCCGATGGCTTTCGCAGCCTGTACATTGCCATACTGGCCTACAGCATACTCGCACTGCCGAAGTGGGACTTTCTCCTGCAGCGCCGCGTGAAGCCCGCCGCCCCCGGCGCATTGCTGCCACTGCCGCCGCCGTCGGAGCAGATCCGGGAACCGGAGCCGGGTAGCCACCCGCGCCTTGGCGAAAGGCCCATGCTGGTCGGCATGCTGCTGCTGATCGGCATGCAGGGGTTCACAATCCGGGCGGAGCCCTTCCTGATGGCAGCGGTTCCGGGCTGGGTGTTGCTGACGGCACTCTTCTTCGTCGCTGCCCGACACAAACCGCCCTACAGGCTGCTGCCCTGGCTGGCGCTACTGGTGCAGGTGGCAGCCTGGGCAAGTCTGGGACTGCACTGGAACGCAGATACCCTTGTCCTGGACTGGGAAATCATGACCACGCCGCCCGGTCTGATGGGGTTTCTGGGCAGCATGGCCGCCCTTTATCTGGCGGGTAGCTGCTGGAACATGCGCGCAGCCGATCGGGATCGTTCTCTGTGGCTTGCGCTGGCCGTGCTTTCGCCGCTGTGCTGGCTGACACTGATGTACCTGCTGGCCACCAGCTTCCTGCCCCAGTGGGAATGGAGCATGGCCAGCATCCTGCTGGGCCTGGGCTACATGGTGACAATCGGCTGGCTCCGCAAGACCAGCCCGCGGGATACGGCAGTGGTCTGGCCGATCCTGGGTGCACACCTGGCCTATGCCCTGGCGGTCACCATGGCGTTCCGCGAGACCGGACTGACCCTGGCCCTGGCCGCGCAGGTGCTGTCGCTGGCCTGGGCCATCTGCCACTTCAAACTGCACATCCTGCATTGGTTGCTGAAGGCAGTATTGGCGATCATCATCCTGCGGCTGTCCCTCAACCCCTGGGTGCTGTCCTACCCGAGCGGGGTGCACTGGTCTCTGTGGACCTATGGTGGCGCAACACTGTTCTG
>DKIB01000034.1:0-5611 GCA_002454015.1 Proteobacteria bacterium UBA6729 | reverse complement strand
CATCTGGCGGTGCTGGCGCTGTGGGCAGAGTTGCGTTACTGGCTGTACGCAGGGGAGATCTTTGTGCATCGCTACGAGCTGCAGGAGGCGGCGATAAACACTACGTTGTGGGCAGCGCTGGGGATGGTGTACTACCTGCGAGGACAACGTGCTGCTCAGGTCGCCATCGTATATCACTGGGCGGCGCGCATCCTGACGGGCATGGCGCTACTGAATTATATCGCTGTACTGCTACCCCTGAACCCGCTGTGGAGCGAGGCACAGCTTGCAGAGACCCGGCTCTGGAATCTGCTGTTGCTCGCCTACGGCGCGCCCGTCATCATGGCCCTGCTCGCCCGCCGGTATTTTGAGCCACGCTTCTCCAGAATCGCTGCCGGCGTAGCCGGGGTCGCCCTGTTCATTTTTGTCAGTCTGGAGATTCGCCATCTCTGGCAGGGCACCCTGGATCTGGACAGCCTTACCCGGGACGGCGAGTTGTACACCTACTCCATAGTCTGGCTACTGATGGCAGTCACGGCCATTCTGGCCGGGGGACTGCGTTATGGCACAGGCCTGTATCGCGGTGGCATGGCATTGCTGGCGCTGGTGATCGCAAAGATCTTCCTGGTCGATGCAGACGACCTGACCGGTTTGCTGCGTGCCAGCGCATTCATGGGCCTGGGCCTCTGTCTGCTGGGGCTGACCTATCTGCACCAGCGCTTCGGCACCACCCTGTCGGTCCCCCGCAATCCGGATTGACCCTGCACGGCGAGACCTCACCGACCCGTTCCGGCAAATCGTTGCGGGGTGCATTACCGCTACGGTGATGGCTCCACCACGTAGCAGGTCGGGTCAGCCACCCCGGCCTCGCAAAAGCCGCGGCGCCTGAGGCGACAGGAGTCGCACGCCCCGCAGGCGCGGCCTGCCTGATCCGGCTGATAGCAGGACAGCGTAGCCGAGTAGTCCACACCGAGTTGCAGGCCCTGCAGGATGATGGCTGACTTTGACATCTGCAACAGGGGTACATGGATGCGGAAGGGCTGACCCTGCACCCCGGCCCGGGTGGCCAGATTGGCGGTGCGTTCAAAGGCGGCGAAGAACTCCGGTCGGCAATCCGGATAGCCCGAGTAATCCACGGCGTTCGCCCCGATAAACAGATCGCTGCCATGCAGGGCCTCGGCCCAGGCCAGGGCAATGGACAGGAAGACCGTATTGCGTGCAGGCACATAGGTGTCCGGTATATCGTGCCCGGGTTGGGTCGGCACTCCAATGGCAGGGTCGGTCAGCGCAGAACCACCAAACGCATCCAGCCCCAGACGAAACAGTCGATGCGACACCGCACCGAGGGACTCGCACACGCCGACTGCCATCTTCAGCTCAACCCGATGTCGCTGACCATAATCAAAGATCAGCCCGTGACAGTCATAGCCCTGTCGCCGCGCCATGGCCAGCACTGTGGCTGAATCCATGCCCCCGGACACCAATACGACTGCCCTCCGGTCAGCGCCGTTATCTGCCACGCGCATTCCCCCACAGATACTTGTGCAGCTGCAGTTGCAACCGCACCTGTAATCGATCCGCCAAGATCCATTCTGCCAGTTGTGTCGCCTGCAACTCGTCATGGGAAGGCGAGAACAGCACCTCGCAACGTTTGGTGAGTTGATGGCGCTGCAACTGCTCACATGCCCATGCATAGTCGTCCCGGTTACAGATCACGAACTTGATTTGATCCGCAGCCCCCAGCCGCTCAAGATTTTCGTAGCGGTTGCGCAGCACTTCCCCTGAGCCGGGGGTCTTCAGGTCCATCACCTTCATAACCCGCGGGTCTACCTCGGCTATATCCATTGCCCCACCGGTTTCCAGCGAGACCTGATACCCCGCATCGCACAACGCCACCAGCAGCGGCAGACAACCGGGCTGCGCCAGGGGCTCGCCGCCAGTAACGGTAACGTACCTGACCGGGTACTGCCCGGCTTGTTCCAGCACCTGCCGGATGCTCAATCGGTCCCCACCGTAGAAGGCATACGCGGTGTCGCAGTAGTGGCAACGCAACGGACAGCCGGTCAGGCGTATGAACACCGTTGGCAGCCCGGCGCGCGTGCTTTCGCCCTGTATGGACAGGAACAACTCGGTGATGCGTACTGCGGCCTGACGGGTGGCGGCTGCCATGTGCGCTGACTCAGGGAGCGGTCTGAAGTTGGTTGAGACGTTGCCGTGCCAGCACCGCCTCCGGGCTCTCCGGGAAACCGTCGATCACCTCCTGCAGGGCCTGCTGTGCCTCATGCTGGTTGCCCAGGGCCTGCTGCGCGTAACCCTGCTTGAGCATGGCCTGTGCCAGCTTGAGATTGTTCGGATGTTGCTCCGCCACCACACGGTACTGGTCCAGCGCCAGCGCGTAGTCCTCCTTGATGTAGTAGGCCTCTGCCAGCCAGTAGTGAGCATTGCCCACATGATCACTCAACGGGAACTCCTGCAGGAAGGCCTTGAAGGAATCAATGGCACTTTCGTACAGCGATTGCTTCAACAGCTTGAAGGCCTGATCATAGCGTGCCTTGGCCTGCACCGGCCCCCCGATCCCCGCTACCGGGTTTGCATCGGTGACCCGTGGCAGTGGCGGTCGGGGACGTACTGGCACAGGCAACCCCGCCGGAGGCCATGTCGGCCGTACCGTTGTCGGTTGGGGTGCAAACACCGGCGGGGGAGAGATCTCTGCCGTGGGCAGCTCAACCGCCACGGCATTATGAGGTACCGGGGGCGGGGGGGGCAGCTGCCCGTCCCCCACCACCCGGACACCGGCTTGCTCCAGGGCCCGCAAACGTTGATCCAGGTCTGTGTACAACTCCTCCTGCTTGGCCTGCAGGCGCTCCAGCTGATGCGCTGATTCCTCCAGACTACCCCGCAATGCCCGGATCTCATTGCGCGTCTGGTCAAACTGCAGCGATAACTGCATCATCCCCTTGGAGCCCGCGATCTGCTCCACCCGCAACAGACGTTGTTGCAGCTCCTGCAAGGTGGGTGGGGGGCTGGTGGGCTCGTCCTGCTGTGCGTGTGCCCCTGTCGCCACCAGAAGTAGCGCCGCAACCAGCCACTTGTGGCTCAATAGACCAGGTCCACCCGCCGATTCAGAGACCATGATCCCTCATCGTGCCCGGTTGCATAGGGACGCTCCTCCCCGTAACTGACCACCCTGACCTGACTGGGTGCCACACCCAGCAAGGTCATCAGACGCTTCACCGACTGCGCGCGCCGCTCACTCAGCGCCAGATTGTACTCCCGGGTGCCGCGTTCGTCAGCATGTCCTTCCAGAACCAACTGCGTCTTTACTTCACCCACCAGATAGGTGGCATGCGCCTCGATCACCGTCTGATAATCCGGGGTGATCGTATCGCTGTCCACCGTAAAATAAATGCTCCGCTGGGACAGCAGCGCCTCGCTGGTCTTGCCGGGGGCACCGATCTCCGTACCCTCCAGCGGCTCGGGGCTGAGATCACCGCCGAGATCACCGCCGTAAGTGCGACCCTCCTCCTTACTTGCATCTCCCGATGGCGATGGCCGACCGTCTCCCAGCGACGGTACCGCCGTACCTTTCGACACCCTTGGGGACGGGCACCCTGCCACCAGCATCAGCATCAGTCCCAAACACAAGCAACGCAATATCATGATTCATCCTCACCGCATCCCGGGCACACCCCGGTCGTTCAGGGAATTATACGCACATCGGTGCCAAGCTACAAAGCCCATCACAGCAGAATCAGGGCACCCAGCCCAAGAAAGCTCACAAAGCCGATCACATCCGTCACCGTGGTCAGCAATACCCCGCCTGCCAGTGCCGGGTCTATGCCCATGGCGCGCAGCCCCAGCGGGATGCCTACCCCGGCCAGGGCTGCCACAACCAGATTCACCAGCATGGCCGCCCCGAACACGACACCCAGCCAGGGACTGTCAAACCATGTGGCACCGACCACTGCCACCACAGCAGCCCACCCCAGCCCGTTCAGCGTACCGATGGCCAACTCCTTCAGGAACAGAGGCTTGACGTTGGCCCGCGCCAACTGCCCCAGAGCCAGACCGCGCACCACGATGGTCAGCGTCTGGCTCCCGGCAATGCCGCCCATGCTGGCCACTACAGGCATAAGTATCGCCAGGGCCACCACCTGCCGAATGGTCCCCTCAAAATGCCCGATCACCCAGGCCGCCAGAAAGGCCGTAACCAGATTGATGCCCAGCCATACCGCCCGACGGCCCGCACTGCCCCATACCGGCGAGAAGGTATCCTCCTCCTGCATCAGGCCTACCATGTGCAACATGCGACGCTCCGCCTGATCACGGATCACATCCACCACGTCATCCACCGTGATGCGCCCCAACAGCCGACCCTGATCGTCAACCACCGGGGCGGAAACCAGGTCCTCCCGTGCAAACAGATTGGAGACCTCCGCCGCAGGCAGGGTCGCGGGGATGGCCTCATGCCGAGAATGCATGCACTCCCCCACCGTCAGCTGTGCATCACCCGTAAGCACACGCCGCAGTGACAGGGTCCCCAGAAAGTGACCCTCCCGGTCCACCACCATCAAACTGTCCGTACCCTCCGGCAGACTGCCCAGACTCCGCAGATACCGGGCCACCACATCCAGCGTTACCTCCGCACGCACCGGCACCACATCCGTGTCCATCAAACCCCCAGCCTGGTCCTCCTCGTAGGACAGCATGGAAGACAGGCGCCTGCGGTTTTGTACATCCATGGAGCGCAACACATGCTCAATCTCCTCCGGGCCGGGCAGATCCTGCAAAATATCAACCGCATCATCTATATCCAGACTCTTGGTCGCCTCGGCCACCTTCTCCGGAGCCATCCGGCGCAACAGGCTGGAGCGCACCGGGTCAGCCAGGTCAGCCAGAATGGCACCGTGAGACTTCTCCGGAATCTTCCGCCACAAGCGCCCCCGCTCCGGCCCCGGCAGGCCCTCCAGCAAAGAAGCCACCTCTGCCGAACTCAACCCGAACAGCAGGTCCACCGCCCGCCCGTCCTCGCCTCGCTCCAGCGCAAGGTGCAGTGGGTCCAGACGCACCTGAACCGCCATCACTCCGGCTCTGTCAGCAACCATCCCCCACCTCTCACTCCCCCTTGAAAATCAGCCCGTTTCCATCCGACCAGGGCGAAGGCCCCCTGTCGCCCTGGTCGTATCCTCAGGCTTGGGCTGGACTACCGCGGCAGGCCGCTACCGGGGCCGTGCGGCCAGCCAAGCACCGACTAGAAGCGCAGCCGGGTGTTGAACAGAGCGCCGTGAGCCACCGATTCCCTGGCATGATACCGCTCGGCCTCCAACTCAAACTCCACGCCCGGACGCCACTCCAACAGCAGCCCCGTACTCCAGCGCTGCGACTCCCCCCGCCACTCTATCCGACCAAAGGGATTGAACAGCCCGCCACGCGCACCCACCCCGTAGCCCAACTCGCCACGCAGGCTGGCACCGCGACTGGCACCCGATGCAACCCCCACCGGCTGCGAGGTATCCAGACCCGACTGCGAGGTGGCACCGAGTGCCGGACTCAGCGAGAACCGCAGACCCCGCCCGTCACGACCCCGGTCATAACTCAGGGAGCCACTCACGCTGTGCTCCTCGTTCTCCGT
>DKIB01000044.1:13071-13328 GCA_002454015.1 Proteobacteria bacterium UBA6729 | reverse complement strand
CACCCGGCCGCCCCCGGCCAGGGCCGATAACTGTTGTCCTTACGCCAGCACCACAGCCGGCGCACCTTGTCGTAGTCGTGTGTCCTCACAAAGTGAGCCGCAACAGCCTCCCCCAACGGACCCCCTACGGGCACCTGTCCTTCTTCAACAACTGTCCATGGGCCGCATTCTGATAGACCTTGCCTCCAGCTACGAACCGACAGTCCGTGAAATCGGCGTGCAACTTCCGGTCCCTTGAAACCAGCAATTTGATCTTG
>DKIB01000044.1:10688-13016 GCA_002454015.1 Proteobacteria bacterium UBA6729 | reverse complement strand
CCTCTCTCATCTTGTTATGCCTGTCCAACTCCTCCTTGAATCTTCCACTCCCCACGTATGCGATCCTGCCGCCATGGCGATCAATCCATTTCTTCAAGAACTTCATGCCTTTGCCTTGCTGTGCGATGAAGTCACCGTACATGTTGGCATCGATGATCGCACACATCGCTTAACCTTTAAAGCCCAGCAGGTGATCAGATTCTGCAAGAAAAAACTTTCCGTATCCTTTCGGCACATTCAACATGTTGCCCTCCTTGTCAAAGCCGATATTGTGCACAACCACCCTGTTTTGAACAGGCTCCATATAGACCAGAGATACATTCTCAGGCGCAATATTGCCCTGCATGATTTCGATCCTGGCACGACGAATCATGTAGTCGCTATGGGTTTCAACCACAAAATGGTGTCCAGCGACATCACCCCGCTTCGTCAGGCCCACCAGCAGCGATGTCAACTCGGCCTGCCCCTTGGGGTGCAGGTGCACTTCCGGTTGTTGCATCAGAAACAGCGTATTCCGCGGTGCCCTGAAAAGGCTTACCAGCACAGGCAGAATCTGACTTACCCCATAGCCGGTATCAAGCATGTTGGCCTTGGGGCCCCTGACCTTGACCTGCAGTTGGAATGGATCACTGATGGATTTTCCATGACGCCGGACATGGAGATCGGTGAACAGGCCGGAAGCCCTGCCAAATTGAATCAGCTGCTCTTTCATCCGGGTCCAATGATCACCGGATTCTATACTTATATTCGCCAAAAACACGGGCATATCACTGCCCTCCGGATCTTCAACTTCCTTGACAGGATTGTAGGTTCGTTCAGGTCTGGACCGGATCGGGGCAAAGCTGTACGCAGCACGGCCCAGATGAAATAGTCTCGCTCTGGATGATCCTGTGCGAGACCTGATCTCCTCTATAAAATTGACATACTTGGCCAATTTGGCTTTGGGCTTCTTGGGGAATACTTTAGGCATCATAAGGCTAAGTTCATAATCCAGGTACCTCAGTCCACCCCACGTAAGCTCATCCATTTGGCGTGCATCAGCCTCAAAGGTAAAGGTCGGCCTTTTGGACTTGTGCGTGATCCTCAGGGTAGAAACCAGGTCCATACTCTTTTTTCTTTCTGCGGGTTGATCCTGCAAGACAAAGACCACATCACCATCCTTGTATGTACATCTTATTTCCTGCACAACCGGTTCAGAGCCTCTTTCCCGCCCCGCCAAGGTATAGTGTATATCCATCGTTTCCGAGTGACTCAATGCAACCTGAAATCCAAGCCTGAGGGATTGGCTGCCCCTTCTGACGATATCCGAGAATGCACCCATCCGGTGTGGCTCTGAATTAAAGTCCAAACCATCCCGAAAGCTACGACGACCTCCTATCAATGCATGTATGCAACCCAGAGCGGTTGATTTTCCGGTGCTGTTTTCACCTATCAGAAAGGTCAGCGGCCGGATATCAAGCGCCTGCTCCTCCCGGAAGCAGCGCACCTTTTCCAGCATGAATTTTCGAATAACCCTCATGACCCACTACCGATGTTGGAAAGCACTACCCTGTGGGCAGTGTTCAATCAGCCCGATCTCAAAATACTTGACAAGGGCCTGCGCGGCTGATTATGGCGTAAAGCTCCGGTAGATGTCAAGGAAGAGCTCGCTGTGATTCAGTCCCATAGCATTTGAGGGAAGTTCTCTGGCCACCGGTTGACAGGCCCGGGAGGCGACAATTATTCTGACCCAGGGGGAGAGGCATGACCAAAGAATCCAAATACTCGAGTTGGCTCGGTTGCATCAAGGATAACCTCGGAATGGGTTGCAATGATTAGCTGCCCATCCCGTTTATGTGCAACCCTGCGGACCAGGGCATAAACCTGTTTCTGCAGGATCACATGTTGGTGCGAGTCAGGCTCATCAAGCAGGATTACCGTAGCAGGTCTGGCATAGAGGAAAGCGAGCAGGAGAAGAACCTGTAGTGTTCCGCTTCCGGCATTGGAAAGATCCAGTGGCTTTGGGCGGCCTGATTCCTGGTATTCACATATAATATAGGGTCTGCTTGACGAATAGGAGGGCGCAAGCATTTCAATCTGAAATATATCATGAATATGCTTTGCCAACAGCTGCCAGCTTTCCTGGTCCTTCTCGGCGATTTCCCACAAGAGATTCCGCAAGATCTCGCCAGGCCGCCCTTGACCCACAAGCAGATCCTGCATGCCCCGGTCTCGTCGTGGTTCATTGCATTCAATCCCCAACAGTGGAGGAACATAAATAATATCAAGTTCACTGGCACTGCGTGGAGGAAAGTTCAGAACATCATCAGGCTTGAGGCCTTTGACACC